>CAYJTR010000031.1:0-11875 GCA_964373285.1 uncultured Methanosarcinales archaeon | reverse complement strand
ATAAGCTCCATAAAGAAAAAAATGTGACGAGCATATAATAAACTTTTGACTGGAAAAAGAATTGTACAGAAAAAATAAGGCCCGGACGCAGAATTCAGTTGTGGGACGCTTTCGCGCCGGGCTTAGTCTTTTGAGTGAAGACGTATGAACCGCTGATAATCAATTCTCGACATCAAGCCAAGACAACTCTTCAGCATCAGGAGCAGTATTCTCACAAAACCTACAAAGATAAGGATCATACTGCGCGGGCTTGATAATACTCAAACCGCAGTGAAAACACTTAGACTTCATACACTACTACCCCCGAGGATTTCGTCCAGCATATCATGGAACCTTTCCTCTTCCATAATGTTCGCCTTAACCATTTCCTCCACCTCCAAAGCTGTGAACATAATCCTATTATACATCATACCCATCACCGGCCTGAGCAATATTAACACCTATCATGAAAGCAGTCTCCTCCGGAGACATCTGCTCCAACATCTCATCCTCATCAATATCCTGCAACAACTTATCGCGCAACTTTCTAACATCTCTAGAATTATTGAACCCGGGAAGATCATCAAGCAACAGCTCCTCATCAAAATCAGAATCCCGAACACTCACAACTTTTCTCATCACAAAAAATCCCCCAATCAGAGAACCAAACCCCACGAGGTTCCCGGTGATTAGTTCAGTGTCACAAGCACTTTATATATTTTTCCCTTATATTTTATAAACATTATATAAAAACTTACTTGTGTATAAAAATGAAAAGATTTATAAAAGTTATGACACATTCTACCAGAACATGAAGAGAAAAATCATACAGATAGCGGGATCAACGCAGCTCATCTCTTTACCCAGACAGTGGTGTATACAACAAAACATCAAAAAAGGAGCGGAGCTGGAAATAGAAGAACAAGGGTCGAAAGTTATCGTCTGGGCGGAACGAGAACCAATAAAAAAAGAAACAGAAATAGACATTACCCCGCTTGACAGATCGTCAGTACTGCACCTCATAAGAGCACTATACCGTGCAGGGTACACAACAATACGATTGAGATTCAAAAAACAGCTAACAACGCATTACAGAACAAAACAAGAAAAGATGTATACAATGATAATACATGAAGAAGTAAACAGACTATCAGGACTTGAAATCATAGAAGAAAAAGAAAACATAGTAGTTCTCAGAGGACTATCAGAAATGGACATTGGAGAATTTGATACCGTACTAAGAAGAATATTCATGCTCATAGGAGATGCATTCAATGATTATTTAACAGGCGTAAAAAATAATGACCACGCGCTCATAGGGACGGTCGAACAAAAACATGACACGATAACAAAATTTATCAGCTATTGTCTGAGAATTTTAAACATCAAAGGATACAAAAATCCAGAAAAGATAACATTCATCTATCACATAATCGCGAGCCTAGACAAGATCACCGACGTCATAAAATATGCAGCAAGAAGTTCTACAACTCTAAAAACAAAAATGCACCCTCAAGCGGTTGAAATCGTGGAGGCAATATCGAAAATAATGCACCAATACCAAGAAATATTCTATAAATTTGAAATCGAAAAAGTAAAAAAGTTCAGCGAACAAAGAGAAAAAGTGAAGAGAGCTGTTGAAGCATTATCCAAAAAGATAGTTCACGACCAAGTCATAATAATAAACAATTTAGAACACTCACTAGAAATAATGCTAGACATAATAGAAGCAAGAATGTCAATGGAGTTTTAAATTGTCAAGAACCGCCGGGCTAAAACCAAATTATGTTCTTGATCATGCTCAAAAATTTCTCGTCATATCTATCTGTTGGGTTAAGTCAGTGGCGTGCGTCGAGTGCAATTTTCGACATTTCAACTTTCTGCCTTCAATCTGTTAATTCTACGATAAAGAGCAGGACAATACTTCTGTTCATCCTTACCTTTAGGAGAGGTTTTTCCAAACAACAAATCCAAAACATATGCACTGCAAGCCCTACCAAATATTTTATCTGGAATGCCCCTCCTACCACGAGGATTCAAAGCACGCCTAGTTGTGAAACAAACAGCGACGGAGTACAAATCACGATCTGAACGAGTAGGAGGACCGGGTCTGTCAGTAAGAGCATAGAATAATCCATCATTAAAACGAAAACCCCTGCCAGTACATAACGCAAAGGGAGAATGTTTATAATACATAGTATCGCTATTAACCTCCGCAGGAGCAATCTGCAAAACAGAATTACTGAGATTATCATCTCCCGATCTTGAGGAAATTATGTGCCTGATCAAAGGAAGAATAAGGTCTCTGCCCCCACCATAACTAAAATCACTAGTAATAGTGTTGTACCTCTCAATAAAAATTGCTGCACGACCATAATTTTCGCTACAAAAAAGAATGTTTGATTTATCAACAACACTCTTAGCCAGCTCAGGTATTATGCCGGCAAAATCGGACAACCAAAGATAATCCTCCTCACTCACATCTAACTTTATAGGTCTACCACTAGGCACTAACAACGCTCCATCAGCATTTCGCTCAGCAGAAAAACCTCTGGGGAGAATCTTTCTCAAAACACCATTTGCGAAATCCTTATGAAATTGTGCATACTTATAATTAGAACTTGCAAATCTCCTCCTGACTGTTCTTCTGTGTTGATCATAACGAACTAATGATACAAGCCGTGTAATCCCATACTGAAGTTCAAAAACATCCTCAACAAAATTTGCACGATTCATATGCTGCTCGGAATCACTTGAACTGTGCCCTTCAGCTTGATAATTTTCAAATTCAAAAGCAGGGGTACCGCTATAGATGACGCTCAAAAATCTTCCTGCCTTAACAGATTCTTGAAATCCAGCTATCTGCTCTCTTAAGAGGGCAACCGGTCTCTTCTCAATCTCATCTTTAGGTCTTCCTGCGTGACTACGACGAGCATTCAAAACTTCCAGGTCATCCCATAGTAATATGGGCAAAGGACTGGAAGCAAGATTCCCACCAGATTTAAGCGATGATAACACATCAATAACTTCAAAATTTGGAACAATCAAAAATATATTTTTCCCATTCATGAGCTGACCATTTATAGAAGATGGAATACCATACTTCTCTCCAAAATGAGTATAAGTACATAAGATAGACGACCCCTTTTGAGCCTCAATTTCTTCTGCAGATATTCCAACAAAATCTTGTTTATCCTCACTATCTCTAAGAGGTCTGGATGTCATCTTTCTACACAAACCAGAAGGAATGCCTGCTTGTTGCAATTGTTCAATTGCGCGTTTAGTAATCGCAGATTTGCCAGCACACGATGGGCCCATAATACAATATAATGCACCAATATTACTCTTTGGAGTTGCAGAAGGGGGAGAGTATAACGCATCAATTTTAGCTAAAAGATCTGAAGTATTAGCAAATGGTTTCAACATGTAGGGAACATTTTTCAGAGCATCATCCTCTAAAACATCCTCTAAAGTAGACTCCGAACCAGTAATGATGAGAACTTTCATATCCCTCTCAACCATATATGACAGAAGAGCTTCAGGATCAGATCCGCTTTCAAGAGTCAAATCCAAAAGAACTATATCATATTTCTGAGACTCTTTTTCACTACGTGCAATTTCATGCCTTGCCTGTCTAGTGTTTTTAACAACGTGAACTTCACCCTTCTGAGAAAGTATTCTTCTTACTATATCTGCAATCTCATCGTCATCCTCGACATGCAAAAATCTCATGATACCCCCACCAAGTCTTGATGACTGAGCAAACAAATTTCAAGTATAAAAACTTATCTAGCGTCACCCACCAGAAGGTACAAATAAGCACTATTTATAAACTTTTGTGTCAAAAGGACAAAAAAATATAGAGGACTGAAAAGAGTGAAAACAAGCAAACGCCGATGCATTTAAAAATAATCGTTCGTGAACCATTCGTATGACAGACAAAAAAGAGCTGCTGAAGGAGAAAGGGAAGGAGAATGGGGCGGCAAAAGAAAAACAAATAGGCCTGACCGTTAAAAAGTCAGAGAACTTCTCCGAATGGTTCTCACAAATAGTTTCAGAAACAGGAGCGAAACTTGTAGATATACGATACGGAGTGCAGGGATCGCTGGTTCACAGGCCGTGGGCGATAAAAATCGTCAGAGAATTGTACGCTCTCATAGAGAAGGCAGTCGAGGATGACGGGCATGAACCGCACCTGTTCCCAACACTGGTGCCTGAAGAAAATTTGGCGAAAGAAAAAGAACACGCAGGTTTTACTCCGGAAGTTTTCTGGATTGAGAGCGCCGGGGATCAAAAACTTAACAGAAGACTGGCATTAAGGCCTACGGGTGAGACACAATTCTACCCAATGTTCTCATTATGGATAAGAAGCTACAATGACCTTCCATTAAAAACATACCAGTCGAGAATAACAGTGTTCAGAAACGAGATGACTACAAGGCCATTTCTTAGAGGCAGAGAATTCCTGTTTTTTGAAACCCACGACGCGTTTTCAACCCATATACAAGCAATGAAACAAATCGAAACCGACAAGAAAATAATGGAAGAGATAATATGGGGAAAACTAAAAATACCCTTCTATTTCTTTAAGAGAGCAAAATGGGACTCTTTTCTTGGAGCGGACTGCACGTACACCGCAGACACTATGAATCCTGACGGCAGAAGAAACCAGATAAGCAGCACTCACGACTTAGGGAAACATTTTGCTGAAGCATTCAACATAACTTATACAGATGTTGAAGGAAAAAAGAGGCACGTCTGGCAGACTTGCTTCGGCCCGGGAATATGGAGAATAATGGCCGCGCTCATAGCAATCCACGGGGACGACAAAGGGCTGATACTTCCCACGAGCGTTGCGCCCTACAACATAGTAATAATTCCAATAACTTTTGCAAAAAATCCTGAAGGAACAAAAAATGCCTTAAGATTCTCAAAACAACTGCAAAAGAAAATAAAAAAGTGGGGCCAGAGATCACACATTGACGACTCTGAAGAGCACCCCGGATTTAAATATAATAAGTGGGAGCTTCAAGGAGTGCCTTACAGGATAGAAATAGGGCCGAGAGAGGCAGAACAAAGAAAATTGACTATTGTGAACAGGATAACAAGAGAAAAAAAGACGATAAGCATTTTGGAACTAAAGAAAACACTGCCAAAACTTTACGAAGAACATGACAAAATGATTGAGAAAAAAGCAGAAGAATATTTCGCGAATAATACAAAAACGGCCAATAGTTATGATGAATTAAAAAAAATACTTGCAGAGCACAAAGGATTCGTAAAAGCGGAGTGGTGCGATACCACGATGAAAGGAAAGCAGTGCGCGGACAAACTTAAAGACGAAACTCAAGGAGCATACGTTTGCGGAGAAAGACTTGGGGAAACGGAAAAACCCAAAGGGTCGTGCATAGTTTGCGGGAATATTGCACGACACGTTGTGTACGTGGCGAAGAGTATTTGAGAAAAATTCATGATTTGAGCAGGGAAATATTTATATATTGCAGTATATACAATACCTCGAAATGTTTGAGGAAACAGATGCGAGGGTGCCAGTGAGGGAAGGGTATGATCTGGAAGTTTTAACCACAGAAGTGCTGACAAAAGCCATAGATGTAATAGCGAGAGAACACGCAAGAATGTCTAAAAAAGATGATTTGTATTACGCAACAATTTACGATTCACTATTACTAGAGCTGGAAAACGTGGCAAGTGATTACGCAAGAGGACTGAAAAGCGGAAAATACAATCTAATGCCCGGAGATGAAGATCACATGATATACCTGATAGGAGAGGCAACAGTAACACTGCAAAGAGCAAAACACTCGTCAGGAGATGAGAGAGCATACGAGTCTGCAAGAACAGAAATATTGATGGACATAATAAAAGAGTCTCTGAAGATAATATCAGTACATCCGCAAAAGAGACTGAAAAATAACAGGGAAAACTCAACAATGAATCACGCAAACGGGGAAAGCATAATTATAAAATTCGGTGAAGAAAAATGAAATTCAAAGACTCAAGAGACCTAAAAAGAATATGCGCACAGCTGATTAACGGGGCGCTGGACGGAGAAGTTCAAGCAATATTAGAAGACATGCCGGCAAGAGAGATAGATGAAGAATTATGCAACAATTTTGAAAGAAGAATACGAGACCTCCTAGAAAATTACAGAAACGGAGTTGATGACAAAAAATATTATCCAACAAATGATGATTCTATGGCCCTAGCCATACTCTTCGGTGAAGCATACGAAGAATGCAGTCTTGCAAAACAAGAAAAATCCGCAAGACACGCAATAAGAGCAGGAATGATAATAAAAGAAATAGAGTACGCACTAGAAATACTAAGAATTCCAATAGACGACAGGCTCAAAGAAAAAGAGCATGCCCCGGAAACAATAACTTGCGACAATCTTCACGGATTTCGAATGACTGTAGAATACAATTGGGAATGATGACTACTTTCACAACTCGCGAAAAAAAAGGCTCTGTCCTGAGTCTCGCAATGCTCGACTTTTGCCACCAGTTCGCACCATTATTACTTCTATTATGGTTGACGCTCCCCGTGAGGGACATCCCCCTCGTCAACAAAAATTGTCCGACATAAGGTGCTCACAAAAGGTGGCAAAAGACTTTCAGGACAGAGCCCGAAAAAAGCAAAAGAATAAAAACACCAGATTTCTACAACGACCAACCCAAACGCTTATGAAACAACTACTAAAACAATTAGAAAGCATCGATATGCAGACGAGACACCAGATAATACAAAGACTGCAGGAATTTCAATCATTCAAAAACAAAAGCTCCAAAGAGTGGCTGTCAGAACTAAACTATTGCATACTAACCGCTAACTCCAAAGCATCAACAGCAACACTGGTACAAAAAGAATTAGACAAAAAAGGTGACAGGATAACAATAGAAGAGGCAACAGCGATACTAAGAAAGCACAACCACAGATTTCACAACACTAAAGCGGAAAGAATAATAAAAGCAAAAGAACACAAAAACATAAAAGAAGTATTGCAGGCAATAATAAGAAAAGAAGGAGTGA
Organism: uncultured Methanosarcinales archaeon; assembly: GCA_964373285.1. GTDB lineage: Archaea > Nanobdellota > Nanobdellia > Woesearchaeales > ARS49 > JACQMS01. Next base: position 4,846 of record CAYJTR010000031.1, on the reverse strand, counting down.
TGAAAGCAAGAGACTGGCTGGTAAAACATGTTGAAGGAATAGGAATGAAAGAAGCATCACACTATCTGAGAAACACAGGCCACGACGGACTGGCAATACTAGACAGGCACATAATAAGCACTATGAAAGAAAACGGAATAATAGACGAAGAACCAAAATTATTAGACACGAAAACGTATTTAGAGCTGGAAAAAAAGTTTTTGAACCTGTCAAAAAAATTAAACATAAGGCCTGCAGAATTAGACCTGACATTGTGGTGCCTCAAAAGCGGAACAGTGCTGAAGTAAAAAAAAATGCGAACAATTCCCGCACCAAAGCGCGGAGCTTTCGGCTTATTTGAGGCAGGAAACCAACCGCACAAACTCTTTTATCAATGCCTTTCCGCCCAACATCTGGAAAGTTTCCGATGAACATTTCCACGATGAAATGACGAAATCTATCTATAGATACTTCAATAATAGAAACATTTATATATTACAATGTATGGATACTCTAAATGAACACGGAAGAACTTACATGGAAGCTTGAAGGATTGCACACGATAGATACTGTCATGCGGGAGCTGGGCGTGAAAAGACAAACCGCGCTCAACATACTCTGCAAACTAAAAAAGATGCAATACTGTACTGTTACGGGAGGAGGAAAACAACCACGAATATACAAGATAACAATGACAAAACAACGACCAAGAAAACAAGGAATGTTCGACATCCTCAACAAGTACAATCCAACATTCAAACTCTCACCGTGGTACGACCACCAAGTACACGGAACGTATACCGTCGAGGATGCAATCATTGACGCTATACAAACAAGAAGCTTCAGAACAATACTTGCGACACTACGACTATTCAATCACGTAAAAAATTGGAAAAAACTGTATCGCCTTGCACGGGAGAGACAATGTTGGAATAAGGTGGGAGCGTTGTATGAAACAGCAAAAAGAACATTCAGGGCAAAATTTCTTCCCCACAAATATGCACATCCAATAACAAACAAAAAAGAATATCTCACTGAATACTCCCGCGAAACAAGAGATCCAAGATTTTTACCAATTGAAAAAAAATGGCACGTTCCAATATCATTTACGAAAGGAGACCTCTCCAAGGTGCATATATGATAAGCCATCAAGATCAAATGTCACTGTTCACACTCATAGCAAAAACCCTCAAAGCAGATGTAACATGTTACGCGTTCGGAGGAACTGCAATGATGTTCTATGGGTACAAAGATGAAACAAAAGACGTTGATCTACTCTTCGAAAACAATGAAGAAAGAAGCAGATTTGTGTATGCAATAAAAAAATTAGGATATTCAGAAACAAGCGCAGTTACGATTTATGTTCCGGAAAAGTTACGAGACCCCCACAAACCATTAGTATTCAAAAAAGGAGACGCTGAACGATTTGATCTCTTCGCCAAACAAATCTTTCGTACAATCATAAGCCCAACAATGAAAGATGATATTTATTCTGTACAGGAATTCAAAAGTGATAACACACTCACAATAAAAGTCCTCCGACGAGAACACATAGTACTTCTCAAAGCGATTACAGAAAGAAAGAATGATTTTGAAGATATACAAAACATATTAAAAAGAACAAAAAATTTCGACTGGGAATACCTAATAGAAGAAGCACTCTGGCAGTATCACAACGGGGATCGATGGGTACTCCTCGACACAGAAAGAACACTCCGAGAACTCAGAAAATATACATTCATAGAGAAAAAGTATCTCGACAAGATATACGACGCACTGGAAGAAAAGGAGAAGAAAGAGAAAAAATATAAGACGCGAAATGCAAAAAAAATGCGGAAGATATACTAAACTTTTATCCTTCAACAGTCTCAAACATTTTGGCAGCAATCCACACCATGACGACCGTGAAAAGGAAAAGAACAATTGCTGATGTAACAAAACCAATTTGATGAATGCCGGTCAAAGCACCCCTCGCGCCCTCAACACCATAAGTAATGGGGTTCAACTGCACGAGGAATTTCAGCCACCATGGCGCGGTTGAGAAAGGAAAAAGGGCGCCTGAAAGAAAAAATATTGGGAACAGTACAAGATTTATAACAAGAACAAAACCCTGAGTATCATGAATCTTTACAGCGAAAGCAACACCGATAGCGGTAGAGGCGAGACCTGTTAAAAACAAGAAAAAGAAAGCTTTGAACACTCCAAGAACACTAATGACAGGCATGCCTGCAAGAATTGCAACAAAAGTCATAAGAATTCCCTGAATAAGACCAATAACCGCGCCACCCAAAACTTTTCCAAGAATAACCTCCCAACGGGAAACAGGAGCAATAAGAGTCTCCTTCAAAAAACCAAACTGCCGTTCAAAAAGCATTTCTATACCAGTAAATATTGAGTGAAAAAGAACAGTCATCAAAATGATGCCGGGAGCAGAAAACACCAGATAATTCTCGCCAATACCGGGCAACTGTATGTGTTTCAGCCCAACAGAAAGAAACAACAAAAAGAATAAGGGGGTGACTAGTGATACCATCCACCTCAACTTATGACGCCAATACCTAATCATCTGGCGCTCAAAAACAACAATAACACCGCGAAAATTACTCATCAATTAGCCCTCCCTATAAAATAAAATTTCTTAGTTTCACCATTGTCAGCAGACTTCTCACGCAAAGATTTGCCGGTAACATGCAAAAAAACATCCTCGAGAGTAACCTTGTGCAAACTGATAGCATCAACACTAATATTTTTGCTCTTCAGCAATTTGATAACGCTAATCAGCTCTTTTTCAGCATTAGAAACGCGAATCTCAAAAATATCATTATGCTTTTCAACACGCAATTTCGAGCCTTTCAACGCAGAAATAACATTATCAGCAGACCTGACAATTATCACATCGCCGCCCAATAAACTTTTCAGCTGATCAGAAGATCCTTGGGCAATAATCTTGCCGTGATCAATGATAGCGATAATGTCACACAACTTTTCGGCCTCATCCATATAATGAGTGGTAAGAATAATAGTAGTCTTGCCCCTCAACTTTTTAAGATACTCCCACAAATGATTCCTAGTCTGGGGATCTAAACCTGTTGTCGGCTCGTCAAGATAAAGAATTTTAGGTTCGTGAACCAAAGCCCTCGCGATCTCCATTCTTCTTCTCATGCCACCAGAAAAAGTATTCACAAAATCATTCTTTCTATCCAAGAGCCCTACAAGATCAAGAACTTCATCAATCTTTTTTATTGCAATACTCTTTGGAACGCCATACAGTTTAGAATGAAGAAACAAGTTCTCAAAAGCAGTAAGCTCATCATCATGACTGGGATCCTGAAAAACAATGCCCTGCAGTTTTCTCACGGAATGTTTATCTTTCTGAACATCAAAACCTTCGACGATAACAGAACCGCTATTCGCGCGCTTCAACGTGGTCAAGATACTCAACAATGAAGTCTTGCCGGCACCATTAGGGCCGAGAAGACCAAAAACATTACCCCTCTGAATATTCAGGGAAATGCCTTTAAGAGCGCGAAAAGAGCCATAATCTTTAACAACGCTATCAATGACTATAGAGTCAGCCATGCACGCGACGAAACAAAAGGTATTTAAAAACCTTGCCAGAACCACGCATGGGGGCGAACATGAGCAGAAAATTCAGGGAACACATACAAAAATTACAGGAACAAAAAGGAATAGACGACCAGTACATAGCAGAATATCTGGGAGTACCACTGCAAAAATACAAACAATCAATAGACGGAAGAAAACCATTCTTCTACGACGATTTAAGACTATTAGAACAACTCTTCGGAATAAAAGCAGGAAAACTCGTCGATGAATACATGAACGTGCCAGCAGTAAAAGGAACACGAAAAGAACCAATTGAAGATAGAGAAGCAGTGGACGATGAATTATCCATAGATGATAAAACAGTAGACGAAGAAGAACAAAAAGTAATGGAAGAGACCGATGATTTGTTACAGGAAGAATCGGGCGGGCCAACACCAAGAATAGAAATTAAGCGGCCAAAAATAAAGAAGAATGAAGAAATAATATACAAATTTAAAAGAAAGAAAAGAGACAAACAAGTATCAAATTTCGGGAGCCAAGAAGAAATTATTACTCTCACGAGCATACGAATACCAAAATATTATGATCCGACAAATGAGAAGGAAGTAAGAACAGCACTGGGAAGAACGCTAAAACAATGCAGAGATATAAGAAAAATGGGAATAGAATACGTAGCAGAAAGAATGCTGGTAGACAAAAACACGTGGAGGTCGTACGAGCGAGGAACATGCTTTCCAGCAAGAGTAACACCAAGACAAATGTCAGAATTATTCAACGCAGATAAAAACATATTTGCACAATTCTACAAGGAGATGGACGAGATACATAACAACAGAAGACAGGAAAGGATGAAAGAGAAAGTTGAACATGCAGCTGCCATATCATGGCACACAATAGAAGTGTTCCTGGAAAATAAGGGAAGCGTGGAGCAAACAGCCAAAAGACTCCTCGTAGACAGATCACTAATACAAAAAAGACTGGCAAAAATATTCGAGCAGGAACCAGAACTGGAATACATAATCTACGACTCACTGCCGGAAGATGCAGGAATAAAAAAAAAGGGGACGTTCGAGAATGCAAACAGAAGAAAACTATTCGAAGTCATACAACAACAATACAAGCCAAACATGACAGGACAAGAAAAAATAATACTGGCAGAAACAGCAGGATACAGAAGCTGGTTCTCACTGCAAAGAGCAGTAGAAGGAAGAGGTTTGACATTTGAACAAATACTCAGGGAAAAGATACCTGAAAAACCGTTCAAGGAGTATTCCTGCGCATGGCCGAGAGAAGAAAAAGA
>CAYJTR010000030.1:0-12740 GCA_964373285.1 uncultured Methanosarcinales archaeon | reverse complement strand
AACCTGAGTTCTTGAATTAGTTTCCCCAAAACTCAATATGCGTCGGCCGGGATTCGAACCCGGACAAGCGGCTTGGAAGGCCGCAGTCATGCCATTAGACCACCGACGCGCAGAACGAAGATTTAGCGGGAGCTTTTTAATTCTTTCTTCCAACCTCTCTCAAAGCATCATCAACCACAGACTCATTCCAACCCTTGCCTACCAACGCGCCCCTCAACTGTTCCTTGGAATACCCCTTAGAAAGGCCCGTTTTTATAAAGCTTAAAACTGATTGGGGAACTGAAGGCATTGGAGACTTTTTCCTAGAGGAAAGTATCAGGGTTAAAAGAAAAATTAGCACGAAAAAAGTTACAACTACCAACAGTATCAGCACTAAAGTCATCCCAAAGCTTGAAAACGCCATTTACCATGTAAACCATTAAAAAGATTTATTAACCTTGCTATAACATACATATCAAAACCAAAAGAGGAATGTATGAGAAAAATAATAGCTGTACTAGTCGTATTATTAACAATTCAAATAATCTCAGGATTGGAAATAACCGCGGAAAAACCACTGGTAATGCAAAATGAAGAATTCAAGGAAACAATAACAGGCGAGGGGCAAGCCACGATAGAAGAAGGAATTCTGAAAGAGTTCACGATAACAGGAACGTACACAAAAGAAGCCGACGAAAAATACTCAATAGGGCCGTACAGCGTAAAAGGAAAAAGCAGAAAGGACGACATGAAAATAGTTGGAGAAGATGCAAAAATAAAAAAAGACGGAAAAAAATATGTTGTTGAAGGAAAAGCAACAGTGTTCAAAAGAAACAACAATTATGAACGCGAAGAGATGATCGGAAGCTCAGACAACACAAGAGAAACAGAAACAACACTAAAATGGGAAAAAAACGCTTTAACAATGACTAACATTTCAAGAAGCGCAAAAAGCACGAATGCATACTACGCAATAAATGGAACAAACCCAAAAATAATAACGACCAACACATTAATAATAATAGAAAAAGACAATGTTGGAGAATACGAAAAAATATATGAGCAAAAAGAAGGAACCGCAGTCATCGAGGAAGAAAGCATAGAAACGGAGAACACAAAAAACAGCGCGTACTTCACAGAAATAAAAATTATCAATGGAACAAAAATAATGAAAAACGACAAGACAACACCCCTACAAAAAATAAAAATAGGAAGCATAACAATAACTAAAACAAAAACAGGAATTGAGATAGGCAACGATAAAAAAGCCATAAAGTATTACTACAACAAAAAAGAATACGACGCCATAAAAAATGAAGCGGTAAAAAAAAGCAAATACTACAAATGCACTTAGGCAGCTACCTGACAAGCCCCAAAGAGCGAAGCACAAAATCCTCACGAGAACGATGAAATCTTCCAAAAGCTACCAGAATTTTGTTAACAGAAGACCACGAACGTTCAGGAAACAATTTTTTTAAATCGGCCTCGACAGCAACAGGAGTTTTCCCCACAGACCAGCCGAGCTTTTTAGACAATCTGAAAACATGAGTATCAACACCAATAGAAGGAACACCGCGCTCAGACAAGAAAACATTAGCAGTCTTGCGACCAACACCGGGCAGAGATATCAAAGAATCAAAATTTTTGGGAACAACACCGCCAAAATTGCGAATTATGGTGCGGGAACAATCAACAACGTGGCGGGCCTTAGTACGATAATAATTAACGCCACGAACAATCCTCTCAACATCAGAAATTTTGGCTTTAGAAACTGCCTCAAGAGAAGAATACTTAGAAAACAAAATGTTACATGCACCGATAGTAACCTCGTCACGAGTACGAGCAGAAAGAAGAATAGATATAAGAGTCTTCCAATCAGAACCCCAGCCCTCGGCGGCGAGGCGCAAAGGGTTAACAACAGAAGAACGCAACAAAAACAACTGCTTCAAAGCAACAGAACGGGAAACCATAAAGCCGTCATAATGCGGTGCACATTTAAATTTTACCATAAAAAAACATCAATATTTAAAAACCCACCAAAAAACCCGAGAAGTATGAAAGCAGTAATAGCAAGCTACGTCAGAGGAAGACACACCCAAACAGACAACAAGATTATACTACACCCAGAAGGAATAAAAGGAAGAAAAGAAGCACAAAAACTGGTAGGAAAAAAAGTAGAGTGGACCGCTCCGGGAAAGAAAAAAACAAAAATAACAGGAACAATAACAGTACCCCACGGAAGCAAAGGATACGTAAGAGCACTATTCGAGAGAGGAATGCCAGGACAAAGCATAGCAACAAAAGCAGAAATAAAAGAGTGATGAAAACTGCAGTAAAAATTCTTAACACCCGTTCGATAGCTTTAAAAGATGCCACGCAAAACCTGAAAGCGAGCCCATAGCTCAGCCTGGTTAGAGCGCTGGTCTTATATGACCACGTTTTAAACAACAGCTCTAGGAGAGCCAGAGTGCCGGGGTTCAAATCCCCGTGGGCTCATAAAGAGTGCTAGAATCAAGGTTCTGAATTTTGGCAAAAAAAATTCTGCACCCCAAACCGGCACTCTTAAACGCCTCTGTAGTGTAGTCCGGTCAATCATGTTGCCCTTTCGAGGCAACGACCCGGGTTCAAATCCCGGCGGAGGCATAGAATTTCTTCTATAACAAAACTCATTTTTAGAGAAAACTGTTTACAAAAAAATCATTCTATCAAAACGGCTTCAACACTGCCATGCTGTCCAGGCCTAGAAATAATCCTAGCCCTGCCCTTATCAGTAACAACAATAGAACCCTTAGTCAAAATATTTCTCCTAACATAATTCACATTAGCAGGATTGCCAGTCTCAGTCTTGATAACAGCCCTCTCATGCTTCCTAGTTTTAGGATTATATAAATTAGCATCATGAGCAACAAGAGTGAACTGCCTAAAATTGCCGCCACGAACCCTAATAATTCTTGAGGAACGCTTCGCGCCTATCAAAGTATTCGTAGGCTTCCTGCCAAGCTCGTACAACTTCTTCTTACTAGCGCGAGTGTACAACCCGCCAGAAGACTTCCTCTTCAACCTGCCCTTGTGTGAAATAGCCATTTTATCGACCCTGCCTCTTGCGCTTCTCCTTCTTCATACGCTTGCGCTGCCACTTCCAACGCATCTGCCTCTTCTTCTTCCAACGACGAGAACTACGCTTCATTAAATGAGTGAGTTAAAGGGTGGTTTTTAAACATTTTGATTATTGTTTGGAAAAATAACAAACATAGACCTCCCGGCCAAAGAAGACAAATTCTCCCAAGACTTTCTAAAACGAGAAAAACTAACGCGCAAAAATTTACCACCCATATCCCTATCAGGATCGTGAAAGAACAAAAAATTCTTGGAAAACCCGAGAATGACAATCATATGAGTCCAACCGCACTTTTTCCCGTAAAAAACATCAGCATTAACCTCCGCGATGACAGGAACGCCCCTGGAAATGTAAGACATAATCAAAGAAAGAGAAGCATTCCTCCTATGATTAAGAAGACCAGCTCTAACAGCACGAGAATATTTTCTCTTGTAAGCATCAATAGTTTCTTTAGGAACGGTAGAAATCCAGCCATCAAAAGAACCATTCCAAAAACTAACAGATTCATAACCCAAAGATTTCAAAACTGGAGAAAGAGTAACATCCCAAGTGCCGGTATGAGGAGGAATCATGCCGCGCCTCCACAACCACCGCTCATCAACATCCCCACCATAGTAGCGCAAAACCATCCTGATACACGCGGGAAAACAGGAAGACTCGGTGAGCTGTCTGCGAAAAGGAACATCAAGAATTTTCTTTACCGCGACAGATGCCATCAGGAAAATAATGATATAAGAGTTAAAGAACCTTTCTATTTAGAAAAACACAAAAGTGCTGTTCAACGAATTTTCTCCAGGATTAAATGTCTCACTTCTTGAAACGGCGGAACTGCTTTCAACAACGGACGCAGCTCTGACATCCAAATATTTTTTTTTGAGGAAACACACTTTTTAAAAATATCAAAAGAGTATTCCTCCCCATAATAGTTCAACTTTTCTTTCACGAGAGAAAGAACAAAACGAGTTCCAGCCCTCAACAAAAACCACACATCATACACATCCCTAGCTTTTTCTCGAGTTATAATAGCACGAATTTTTTCTGCAAGAATTTCTTCCACAGCCATCACTGGAACATCAAACGGCGGAAGTTCTTTCAGAAGGCGGCCAAGTGTTACCAGTTTCGGCTCGAGAACAACTTTTTCTCTCAAGCTAATATCAACTTTGATTTTGCATAAACTCTCCCGCCTTCCAACGTACAAAGGTCCACGTATTCGTACTGTACACGAGAAACTTCTCTCGTTTGATTCCTCACTCGTCTCGGCTTCCAAATAAAACCGTTTTAAACCCTTATCCAACACTTCGCGAATATGAGGAGTCTGAACTGATGCAAAATCTAAATCTTCAGAAAAACGCTCCAAACCATATGCGCGACTCAACGCAGTTCCGCCTTTAAACACTATCTCTTTACCAAACTGTTCGTAAAGAATAAACAATACAATGTTCTGAAAATACTCCTTCTCTGCCTGACCAAGATTCAATCGTTTCAGACGAGCATATTCCTGCAACTCTTCCAGCGATATCATATTTTTATCCTCCACTTTGAAACAGTAGTTTTTGCACGAGAGTGAAAAAAGGCAGCAGAAACATAATTTTTATCTTTGAAAGAAATATTTCTAGAAATATCAATACCTTTATACTGGTCTAAGAAAAATCCAACACGCTTCGTCAAAGAAGCACTGCCCGCAGTTTTCAACAAAGATATAATAGTCTCCTTCTTCACATCCGTCTGCTTGAAGATTTTCAACACTTCATCAAAATTCCCAATTTCTTTAGGTCTCAAGAGAACATCAAGAAGCAATTTTTCTCTCTCGGCGATAAACAAAAAACCATGACTGGTTGGAATCTTTGAATATCCAAAAAAATATTTTTTTGGAAAAGGAAGAAAAGTGAATGTATACCCTTCAAAATGAATGTCTTTATGAGGTTTTGTAGTTACTATCTGAAGCATTGAAAGAATTTGCTCCGTATACCCATAATATTGGGAAGCACTCCAAAAAGAAAGATAAGAAGGAGTAAACAAATTCGTCGCTATCTCATATATATTGCTCGAAGCAGTATACTTATTCCTTGTTACTTTTCTCAACACTCCACGAGAAACCAATCGCCGAAGCACCAAAGATGCGTACGTCGAATTACAACCCAAAAATTTCTTTACTGATGCAATAGACACTACAGATTGCAACCTTACGTAGTCAGATAGCTTCATGAAGCGGTAATATAAGCCCACATATATAAATCTTATCATTTTATGATGAAACAATCATTTTTGATAGATTCAATAGCACATTATAGGATTTTTGCAAACAAATCTTTGATGAAGAATAACATAATTCACCAACACTTCTTATTGATTATTTCTTTCTCAGTACTGGTGTAGTTTTCTTTTATTATGTTCCTCAAAAATTTATCTGGCGAATAATAAGAATTTTTTAAAAACAAATCCTGCAATGAAGATGCAAATACTTGGGGATTTCTTATTGACAAACTTGCAGTACCTTCATGAACTGCGATTTCCAAAACTGGCTTCGTATCAGGCTTTGAACCCATCTTTAGTGGATAATAAAGCCTGGCTCCAGAACCATCTGATCCTGCATCAACAAATCCCTGCACACTCACAACTTGAGCTTTAGGACCTGTTTTTACTCTAATTACTCCTCCATAACTGCTTGCTTCATAATCTATCGCTACACTTCCCTGAACAACATGTATAATTCCTGTCAAACTTGTATCTGTTACCCTGACATTTGCTTCCTGAGCCTTAAAATGAACTCTGTTCCACCCTCTTAAATAATTTGTTCCACTCATTATAAACCTGAGAAGATTATCACTCACTTCATGGCCTGCTAATTGTACATTAAATCTATCTTCATCTCCAAAAGTGACTGTGCTGTCTGAATCCCTGCCAACATATATTACATCAAGAATTTTAGAAAAATATTTTCTAGGATTACATCTGAAATCTTGAATAAACCGTTCACCTTCTCTTTGCCTTATTTTCTGCCTTTCTTCTTGTATTTGTTCTATCTCTTTTTCTCTTTCAGGAGTTATTCCCTGAGCAGTTTTTAATGACTCCATAAAATCTTCTAAGGCTTGCTCTATTCTTCTTCTTTGCTCCGGCTTCAACTCATCTTGTTTTTTAGATATATTCTGAATCTTTTCCTGCAATGTTTTTCCAGGAATCTCAGAAGTTAACTCATCTAATTCTTTTCTTGCCTGATCATATTTTGAGTCTTTCTGCCTTAATTCTTGCTCATACTCTGCAAACTTTCTTTCAGCCTGCATATTAGCGAGCACTATCTCTGACAATCTTTTAGTTCTAACACCATTTAATTCTATTTGTCCGTCAAACAACTCATCTAATTCAGAAACCCTGTCATATTGTTTTCTCTGGCTGTAATCTGGGCCTAAATCTCCACCATCATCAAAAAGAATATTATAAATCCTGTCAAGAGCTTTAAATTGTTCCTCATCTCCTCCAGGCCTGTCAGGATGAAACTTCAAAGACAATCTTCTAAATGCTTTTTGAATTTCTTCCCTGCTTGCATCTCTTGGAATCCCAAAAAATTCATAAAAACCCCACGGCCTGTTAATTAACTCAACATCCCGGGGCATGCCAAAAGTAATATCACCCAAAACCTGCCGTGTTCTTGCTAAATCACTCATTTTAAATCACTCATCTTTCTTGATTGCGTTAAATCTTAGGGGTTAAAATAATTAGTCGTCCTTTTCAGGGGAGGGATGTTCCTAGCATCCCGCATAAGTCTATCACTGAGCTCTTCACCAATAACATCCAAAGCGTCCCTCAACCTTGGAGGCATTGCTTGACCTAAATATTTCTCCTCAATTTGTAATCTTAAAGATTGATAAGTCTGCATGACATTTGTTGTTTGAGCCGCTCGTGGTCCAAATTTTTCAAGCCCGCGCATTCTTGCCAGTGTTTCTTGTGTTATGTGTGCCATTAAGGTCTCTCTAGAACACCCCGGAAAATGTCCTTCTCCACGGCTATGGCATTCAGGACAAGATTCAGTAAATTGTTTGATAAATGGTGATGAGTTCTCTGAAAAAACATAAGGTGATCTTATCTCTCCACTTCCTCGAGGACAATTACGAGCTTTGTGACCGCTTCCACCGCAATTAACGCATACTAAAGTAATTTCTTCCATTATCTTTTTATAACAATCAGTCTTATGATGATCTCCACCACAAATAGAACATTTAGGAGGATTAAAAGGAGTATTACGCCTTATTAAGGGAATTAATTGATAGTCATAAATCTCCTTTATTTTAGGATGAACACCACCTTTTGCTTCTCTTATTTCAGGACAATCCAGCATGCTGTCGTGAAATCGACCACATAAAGTACATTTATCCATGTCTAAAACCTCCCAATACAGTATGATACTGGTAGTATAAATATCTTATTTAAAAATCTTTCGTTTTTATTGTCACTTATGAGTAAATACCAAAATATGTATGTCAAATAATATGCATGCTAAACCTTTACACCCCTACACTGATAGCAACCAATAGACCATTAGCGCGATAGAAAAGAACTAATTCCCGCCAGCCCATTTAGGAAGCATCGGGGCAACAAAAGGCCACACGTAAGGGGCGGCGGAAGTCAAAAGGCCGACAATCAAAGAATGAACCCAAGTCTCCTTCATACCCTGACTAGAAAAACCAGAAGTTTTCAAAGCTGCAGAAACACCATGAATCTTTATGGCGGCTATAATCCCAATAAGAATTCTAACACCAACCTCAGAGCCGAGAATAGGCCAAGACTTGATTGCAGGAACCAACTGAAAAAAGACAGGAACATTAAAAGTGAAAAAGCAAGCAATGATTGCAAAAAAAATGGCGTGAATACTATGGCCAAAGCGGTGAGAAGCAACCTGAACATCACGATGAATCAAAATTATTTCGTAAATGCCAATGATGAGGCCAGCAACAATTGGAGGAACAATATTCCAGGAAACAACGCCGACGACCATAAAAACACCTCTATTAACTTCCGATATCACCGAATTCAGCAGAACAGTATATAAATATTGCGGATAACGATAACTCAACAATAACACATACAAGAAATTATACAAAAACTTTAAAAAGAACAGGCACAGAGCAACGATTTAATTATGAAAAAGAGGTTTCTAACAGCGCTGACCATATTGTCATCAGTGAGTGCGGTCAGGGCGGCAGACGCAAGCGCTTATGAAGGACTAAAACAAGCACTACTAAACATACTGCAAACAATAGCAAGTTTTGGGGGAGCGCTAACAAGCTTTTCAGAAGTAGACAAAAACTTAGTATGGTTCTTCTCAATAGCTATAGGAATAGTGGTGTTCACAATAATATACTGGAGCATTATACAACACGGAAATTTTTTGGGAAGCGCGGAGCAGAGAAGAAGACCGGCGCTAATAATATCACTGCTGGCAGGCATAGGAGCAACACTGCTAATACCAACAGCGACTTATGAACAAGTATTATTCTTCATAAAAAACGGGTTAGTACAATTAACACTAGGACTGGCTATACCAGCAGGAGCTTACGCGGCTTACCGCGCAATGTCTGAAAACCTGGAAAGGTGGGGAATGATAGGGTTTGCAAGAATATTATTAGGAATAGCGATAGCAGGAGGCAACGCGTTCCTCGACAAGTTCACAACAGAATTTCGAGGAATAGGTGGAGAAATAGTGGGTGACAAGCTAATAATAGGAGCACTGCCATGGATAGGAACACTATCAGCAATACTAAGCATAATAACAATAGGGCTGTTCATAAATGGAATATACAGAATAGTGACGGATATACTTCCCGAAGGAGCGAGAAACTGGGTTAGAGAAGAGTTAGGAAGGTCGGGAGTTGAAATGGCAAGAACTCAAGAGCAAAGAAGAGAGATAATAACTCATGAAAACTTCTTCAGGAATGCAATCACATTACTAAGAGAGCACGTAAACAACACCGCAGTCGTGGCAAACTTCGCGCAAAGATCAGGGCCATCTGTAAACGTAAGAATGCAGGGAGCTTTCGGAATTACCGGAACGCAAAATCCTGAACCAGCAGTGCGAGCATCAGCAACTAACGCCCTAAACGCGCTAGAAGATTTTGAGAATGTTACAAGAAGATTTTTAGAAGGCGCGGCAAATGGAAGGTTTAACAGAGCGCTCTTTTCCAGAGATAGAAGAAGAACTTTTTATGACAACATAAATGACCTTAGAGGAATATTACAGGAACAACAAGGAAACTGGTGGAGAGAACCAACAATAGGAGGGGCAACAACGATCAGGCAATGGTTTGCACAAAAAATGACTTGTTTAAACAATATGAATAGAAGCATAAATTTTATAGAAAGAACAATAAGAGGAATAATACAAGAAGCCGACAGGAGATTAACACAAGAAGAAAGAGATCAGGCAAGACAACAACAAGTAAATCAACCGCCAATACCGGGAGGAGGACCCGGAGCGCCCCACCCGGCATCACGAGCAAGAAATGCATCAAGAAGAGCAAGAGGGGCGCACCCATGAATGCTGTTAATAACGCGGCGAAATTCACCGGATCATCGCCATCAAAAGGTTCATCACCGCGCTGAAGCGCGAAGTTTTCAGCTTATTTGAGGCAATTAAGGAGAAATAATGGCACAACAAAATGTACAACCGGCATCACAAGAAATAGCGCGAATACTGGAGGAAGCAAGACAAAACTACGGAGATGACAATGATTTGGTAAAAGCATTACAGGAACTGCAGCAAGCACACGAAGAATACGAGGCACTCCAAGAACAAGAAAAACAATCAAGAGCGATAGCGGGAAGCGCAAACCAAAAAATACAAAATCTGAAAAATGATTACACTGCAAAAATAGGATGGTTAAAAAGTTACAAAGGAAACACTGGCGCGCAAATATCAAAAATAAAGAGCGATGCATCAACAAGAACAGCATCAATAGACGGAGAAGCAAGAAAAGTTGAAGGCGTAATACAATTTGCAGAACGGGCAGAGCAGGCATTAAGAGAACAAATAAGCGCGACAAGGTCAGGGCACGACACTAATAAAAAGATTACTGCAATAATTAATAATTGCGACAGCGTGTCAAAAGCTTTGGGAGATTTGCAAACAGTTATTGGCGGCTCACAATTCAATGCTATAATAACGGCGATCAACACGCAAAGAGCAAAATTTGAAGAACTAAAATCAAAATTGGCAGAAAACATTGCAAAAGAAAAAGAATTAGAAAGATTAAGCGATATAATATCACAAAGAATAGGACTGACAAGAGCAGGAATACCCAAAGATATCGATGCGGACAAAAATTCCAAGATAATGAACGCGCTATCAAGAATAGAAAATGCAATAAGCACTGACATACCTATAAACCAGAAGAAAATAAGCGTGATACAAGCCAAAAGCATTCTGGAAACAGTATTGGGAAACAAGTCAACCGACGACTGGACTTTAGAGCACTCATTGGGAGAGTTCATAACAAGAATTGATGAATCAAAAAAATTACAGGAAGAGATTCAGAACATTACAAACGAAGCGGAAAGCCACGAAGGCGAGTGCAAAACCATTCTAGAATTAGTAACGAGATTAAAACTCAAAGAAGAAGACAAAAAAAGAAATTTAGAAGATGAAAAAACAACAATAACTGGAGAAGCATCTTCAGAAGAGCAAAAACTCAGACAAATACAGGACGCATTGCAACAAATAATTGACATGATAAAAAAAATATCTCAGGAAAAAGAAACAGGCAAAATACCAAAAATGATAAGAACACTTAACGGAATATTAAGAACGCCACTAAGCTACTCCGGAGATTCAGCACTGCGAACGGAGATCTCTGAAATAGAATCTACAAATAAAGAACTCGAAGACAACATGGCGTTATTGGCGAAAAATTCCGGCGATCAGGGAAGCATAGCAAAAAAGCTCAAAACATCAGAAAATAAAATAAAAGATATAGAGAAAAAATTAGAATTTTTGGAAAAACAATAAAAAAAAGGTGGTACAAATGCTCAACATGACCAAAAGTGTGAAGGCGAAAATAATCATTGCAGGATTTCCCGGGTTCGGGCTTGTAGGAACGATAGCAACAGGATATATTGCAGAACACCTAAAAGCAGAAAAAATAGGAACTGCATGGTTCGAAGAGTTGCCAGCAACAATAGCAATCCACGAAAACAAGATAGTACACCCCATATCATTCTACCACTCAAAAAAATACGGAATAATAATAGCCCACGGAATAACAGGCAACGTCGGAATAGAATGGAAAATAGCAAGCATACTAAAAGAGCTGGCAAAAAAAACAGGAGTTAAAAAAATAATAACTATAGAAGGAGTAGGAAGCCAAAACCCGGAACCAGAAGCAAGAACTTACTATTACACAAGCGAAGAAAAAGAAAAGAAAAAAATGGAGAGGGCAGGGTGCCAACAATTAAGAGAAGGAATAATAATGGGAGTTACAAGCGCGCTAATGATACAACCACCAGAACAAATAACAACAATATTCACAGAAGCCCACGCGCAAATACCTGACAGCAAAGCAGCAGCAAAAGTTATAGAAGTACTGGACAAGTATATGGGGCTGGGAGTTGACTACAAGCCATTAATACGAGACGCAGAAAAGTTCGAGCAGAAATTGAAAAGCATAATAAAACAGGGAGTTCAAGCACAAAAAAAGATGGATGACGAGCAAGAAAGCTACATAGGATGAAAAACGAAGCGTTACGATGGATGAGTCACTCCTGTCACTTTTTAGTTTGCGCTGTAATTCACCCTCGACCTGTCAATTTTAATTGCTGTTCTTTAAGAAGTTCTCGTCTTTTATCGATGAGTTTTTGATAATTTATTAAAACTCTGCCACATTCTTCCAATCTTTTTACAACATCTAATATTGTTTGTTGAGCAGCTTTAACATCCATAGGGCTTGAATATCTTTGCCTTCGCGTATCGAGAATTTCTCTTTTTTCAGGGTCGTAACAATTCCTAACCAAATCAACAATAGATTCTCTAACGCCTGTTAGTGCTAATCCAAATTCCTCCAACTCTATTTCCCCAAGAACGTCCATAAGTCCATCAGAAATACAATCTAAATCATCAAAAGTGAATGATTCTTCTTCAATTTCATTAGCTAATTCTGGACAAACCTCTCCGAATTTTTCCATGATATACTTATATGTTTCCCTATCTGCTCCAAGCAGAATTCCTGCTATGGTAGAAGCACAGTCAACAACCATTCTTCCAGAACTACATAAATCATAAATTCTTTCATAAATTCTTTTTGCTCTCTTCATATCAATAATGTAACTAGCCGTACCGTATTGTATGAATTGGTCAACTACTAAAAATGCATCCTCTTTTGGGAGTGTATTGATATAAGCAATTCTTGTATCTTGGGGAACAAAATAAAGAAATAAAGCTACATCTTCGATAGACAGCCGTTCGCGAATAGACTCCATCATACGTCGACTTAGTATTTTGGATATCTCTTCAAATTTTTCAAGGGTTTCCAAGTGTTCGGTTCTTACAGATTCTACAATTTCCTGCAAACTAGTTTTAGAGTCCATTTTCACTACAATAAAATAATTAAACCAAAATATTTAAATATATGTTGTATATTTGTATTACTACAATGATTGA
>CAYJTR010000029.1:0-12761 GCA_964373285.1 uncultured Methanosarcinales archaeon | reverse complement strand
TGGGAAACGGTGAAGGTCGTTCGTAACCGAATACAGAGGGGAGGTAGGCTTATAAGCAGCCATCCTGCAAAAAGTGCGAAACAGCTGACCCGTCTAGGTTACGAGTACCTAAAATGGACGGGGCTTACACCAACTGCCGATACTCTCGGCGAGTCGAAAATTCGTGATAGATGGGCGTGCCGCTTGGGCAGAAAAGAGTTCGTGAGAATTCTTGGACCGCGCGGCAATGAGAATCCTGGTGGTAGTAGGATCATAGACATGTGAGAATCATGTCCACCGAAAGGGCAAGGGTTCCTTTGACAATGTAGATCAGTCAAGGGTTAGTCGGTCCTAACTGCGCTCCTAATTGGAGTGTGTGAGGAAAGGGCAACAGGTTAATATTCCTGTACTGCTGACGTATGTGCGGTGACGCAAGACGTTCTTCCGACTTTTCTGGCTATGCAGGCCAATATTGTTGTATTGGTGAACAAGTATACATCTGAGGAGTAACGTAATGTTGAGAATCAGTTGAATCTTGGAACAGCACTCTTATGGGGTGTCTTGCAGATTGCCTGGAAACCGTGAAAAGGGAGAATGTATAAATCGTTGGTATCCGTACCCAGAACCAGCACTGGTGCCCCTGGGTGAGAAGCCTAAGGTGTGAAGGTAGTAACCCGGTTGAGGGAACTCGGCAAAATAGCTCCGTGCCTTTGGTATAAGGAGTCCCTGCTGTTGTACGCTTGTCGTGCGATTGCAGGGCGCAGTGGCAAGGGAGACCCGACTGTTTAACAAAAACGTAACTGGCTGCTAAGCTGTAAAGCCTTGTATAGCCGGTGACGTCTGCCCAGTGCCAGTATCTCAAAACTCTTTTCAAGGAGTCTAAGGACTGGTAAACGGCGGAAGTAACTATAACTTTCTTAAGGTAGCGAAATGCCTTGTCGTTTGATTGGCGACGTGCATGAAGGGCGTAACGAGGTCTCTACTGTCCCCAACCGGACGCCTCCGAACACATTATTCTGGTGCAAAGGCCAGAGATTTCCAGTGGGAAGTGAAGACCCCGTGAAACTTTACTGTAGTCTGTAGCTGTAGCGCGGGATTTGTTGTATAGCGTAAGTGGGAGCTGTCTGATGGCAGTGTCGTCAGGCACTGTTTAAGCATCGATGTAACACCACTCTCCGAGTTCTGCGTTGCTCACTAAATTAATTTTTAGGACACCTATTGATGGACAGTTCAGCTGGGGTGGCATCCTGCTGAAAGGATATCAGCAGGGCCCTATGGTTTGCTCAGCTCGGTCAGAAATCGAGCGTTGAGTGCAAAGGCATAAGCAAGCCTGATTGGATTCTAACCACAACAGTTTCCAAACACGAAAGTGTGGCTTAGCGAACCTCTATGCCTCCTTGGTGGGGGCTAGGGATGACTGAAAAGTTACTCCGGGGATAACAGAGTTGTCTCGCCTGAGAGTTCATATCGACGGCGAGGCTTGCTACATCGACGTCGGCTCTTCCTATCCTGGACGGGCAGTACCGTCCAAGGGTGAGGGAGTTCACCTATTAAAAGGGATGTTAGCTGGGTTCACAACGCTGTGAGGCAGTTGGTATACCATCTGCTGGAAATGCTCGCAATCTGAGAGGAAGGACGACATAGTACGAAAGGAACTGTCGTTCGGCGCCACTGGTGTACCGGTTATCCCGCAGGGTATTATGCCGGGCAGCTACGCGCTAGGGGATAAGCTCTGAAAGCATCTAAGAGCGAAACCCCCCTCGAAAAGAGATTGTAGGAATCATCGTAGAAGACGATGTTGATAGAAGTGTGGTGTAAGCACGAAGGTAACGACGTGTTCAGCCAGCATTTACTAATCGTTCCGAACTGTTCTGGTGTGTACGGCTTTCTCATTTTTTTCCATTATTTTTTTGTGTTATTTTTTTCCATTATTTTTTTCTGTTATTTTTATGGCATCGTTCGGGGGTTGTTTTTTTGTGAGAACTATTTCAGGGATTGTGTTGGGCGCATGTATTTTTATTGGCTCTGGGTGCAGTGCTTTTCGCGGTGGATTTGTGGATGGGCGGTCTGCTATCGTTCAGGAATCTGTTGCCATTGATAATCATCTGGCGCGGATTGAGAAAAATTATTCCCCTAAGAATTGTTCAGATATTGAGAGTATATTGAATGATTCGAGTGGTGAGGACGATCCATTGTTTCATTTTCATGATGGCTTGCGTGATCATCTTCAGAAAATTTATGTGGTAGAAGATGAAGATTTTTTTTACAATTTAAAACATTTGAGTGCGTCGCAGGCCGCTCACGCGCATACTGATTCTGGCATTGTTTGTATTTCTTACTCAAGCATTGTTTCTCATCTTTATGTATACCACACCCTTCTTCACGAGGGGGCTCACATAAAGCATTACTATTTGAATGCACAAAATTCAGATTTTTCGCGTGAGTGGATGAGCGTTGCTGGTATAGATTATGGTTCTATGGCCAGACTTAAGGATGATGGGGGTGTTGAGTGGACTGATGGCTCATCACTTTCAAATCATGGCTGTCTTGATGCTTATTCAGCTACTTCTCTTGCGGAGGATATCGCAACTTTTACTGCATCCGTGGCATCTCTAGAATATCGTTCTTCTGAGGATGTGATGTGTTACATTGAAATAGCGAACAATGGCAGTGTTGGCAGTGCGTGCCGCTGGAGTGTTGAGAGGATTGCGAGGGAAAGAGAATGTATAGAGAAGATTAAAAAATTGGGGCATGACAGTACAACTTCTCTTGCGAGTATTTTTTCTCTCTACTTTTGCGACTCTTCTGATGAGAGGTATAAAAAAAAGATTGATCTTTTGAGAAAGTATAATTTTATTTCTGAGGAACAGCACTTTTTGATGACAGCGAACCTCGGCTCTTTGAGGTTCTTGTTGAGTAAGGATGCTGGCAAAGGTGCGTGGAAAGCACCCTAATGTCAAAATCCAATAAATTTTTGGCGCTGTTTCCCGCATGGGAAATGCCTTTCTAAACAATATATTGCAGTATACAAATCGCAAGTTTTATAAATGCCCGTTTTGAGATTTTTATCGTGGGATTATGGTTCTGGATTACTTGAAAAGGATTAAAGATTTTGCGTTGCAGGTTAGTAATACTCCTGATATTACTGATGCATTAAGTCCTCTGAGTCATTATGCGGCTCTTCATTCTTCAAGTGCGCTGAATTTGAGTTTTAGAAATAAGATTAGAGGGATTCCTATACCTGTTACTGTTTCTCTGGAAGGGGATTCTTTCAAAGTTGTTTTTCACCCTCATGAGTCTCAGCACGCTCCGGAATATTTTGCTATGCTTGCATCCGCAGGGGTTCCTGTGCCTTTAACTGTTGGCGTTACTTATGACGGCATTCATGCCGGATGCCTTTCTGAAGATTTAACCCGCGGTGGCAGGTATAAATTGTTGCCCTTGAAACTTTTTGGTGGCAGATGGAAAATTTTTGATCATTTCAGAAAAGAATATGATGATTCTCTTCCGGATTCTTTTAATTTGGATGCTCACATGATTGTTAGAAAAACAAGAACTCTCAGTCTTCCGGTTCCTGATGATGGATTGGTTGTTAGGATTGATACGAAGATTAATGTTATTAGGGATTTCTATTTTGTTGAACCTCATTCTGAGAAGAATACTGATTTTATGGAGAGTCTTGAGAGGGCCGCTGACAGGAGAAACCTCCGGGATATTATTCTTAACGAGAAGCCCGAGAGAAGGGTTGCGTTGTGGAGCTGAAGTGTTCAAAAAGAACACATCATTTTTTATCATAATTGTTTTTTATTATAATCATTTCTAATCATAATAATTTCTCATCATCATCATTTCTCATCATAATTGTTTTTCATCATAATTTTTTCATTTTCAGGAGCAGCGTGTTTCCTACTACTGATACACTGCTTAATGCCATTGCGGCTCCGGCAATTATAGGGTTCAGAAGGAATCCTGTGAACGGGTATAATACTCCTGCAGCTATTGGTATTCCTGCAGTGTTGTAAACGAACGCCCAGAAAAGGTTCTGCCTGATCTTTCTTATAGTGAGCCGTGATATTTCTATTGCTTTCGCAACGTCTAATATATCGTTCTTCATCAAAACAATGGTGCCTGTCTCGAGGGCGACATCTGTTCCTGCTCCTACTGCTATTCCTATGTCTGCTTGTGCCAGCGCTGGAGCGTCATTTATCCCGTCGCCTACCATCGCAACTTTTTTTCCTTCGTCCTGCATTTTTTTTACCGCGCCGGCTTTTTTCGCCGGTAATACTCCTGCCAGAACGTTTTCAATCCCCAAATTTTTGGCTATCGCTTTTGCCGTTCGTTCATTGTCACCCGTTATCATCCAAACTTCTTTTCCTAAAGATTTTATTTTTCTTATTGCAGTTCTTGAATTTTCTCTGGGCGTGTCTTGGACTGCTATTACTCCTATGGCTTTACGGTCTTGTGACAGTAGCACCGCTGTTTTTCCCTGCTCTTCCAGCGATTCCATTTTTTTTAGTGTCTCATCATCCACGGTTACATGGTTGTCTAATAATAATTTCAGTGTTCCTAATAACAATTTTTGCCCTCTGTAAACTGCTGAGACGCCCATTCCCGGGTGTGCTTTGAACATCTTGATTTCCAGCGCGCCAGCTTTTTCTTCTTTTGCTTTTCTTACTATTGAATCTGCCAGCGGGTGTTCTGACATTTTTTCGACGCTGTAAGCGTATGATAAAACGTCTTCGCGCTTTGCCCCTTTTGCGGGGAATATATCTGTAACTATCGGTTTTCCCATAGTTAATGTGCCTGTTTTGTCGAATATTATCGCGTCAACTTTGTGGAGTGTTTCCAGCGACGCTGCATCTTTTATTAGTATTCCTTGTTCCGCTCCTTTGCCCGTTCCTACCATTATCGCCGTGGGAGTTGCCAGCCCTAAAGCGCAGGGGCACGCAATTATTAGTATTGCTATAACTATTGACAGCGAGAATACGAATGATGCTCCTGCGATGAAGTACCATATTATGAATGCCAGAATTGCAAGCACCCCGACTCCAAGAACGAAATATTTTGATACTATGTCTGCAATTCTTTGTATTTCTGCCTTGCTTCCTTGTGCCTCCTCGACTATTTTTATTATTTGTGATAGCGTAGTGTTCTCTCCCACTTTTGTAACTCTTATTGTCAGAACTCCGTAGACATTCATTGTTGCTCCTATTACTGAGTCTCCTTTTTTCTTTTCCACCGGTATGCTTTCCCCTGTTATCATGCTCTCATCAACTGCAGAATTCCCGTTTGTTACTACTCCATCGACAGGTATTTTTTCTCCGGGCTTTACCAGAACAATATCTTCTTCTTTGACTTCTTCCACCGGAACCATTTTTTCTTCGCCGTTTGATACCACTCTCGCCTGCAACGGCGCGAGCTCCATTAATTTTCGTATGGCATCTGATGCTTTGCCCTTCGCTCTAAATTCCAGCCATTTTCCAAGAGTAATAAACGTTAATATTACTGACGATGTATCAAAATAGTACACTTTTTCCAGTGATGCAAAAAATATTGCCGCCGCGCTGTAAAGATACGCCGCTGTTGTTCCTATCGCTATCAGGGTGTCCATTGTTGCATTCTTGTTTTTTAGCGCTATCCATGTTCCTTTGTAATATTTCTGTCCTAAAAATATTTGTACTGGTGTTGCCAATGCGAGCAGCCACAGCTCAATTTTTGGAATGTCCGGCCTCCACCACCAGTCGAATGATAGCCACACTATTGGAATGCTTAACGCTAATCCCAGCAGGAACAGGTTTTTTAGCTCTGATATTTCTTTTTTTCTTGCCAAATCTTCCGCGGATACTTCTCGGGTTTCCACTACTTTATACCCTGCACTTTTTATGGCTTTACCTATTATTTCCGCGCTCGTCACGCTCGGGTCATACAATATTTTTGCTGTTTCATTAACTTTCAGCTCTTTTCTTATTATTCCCCTGACCACATTCAATGCTCCTTCGACTGTTTGTAAACAGTGGGGGTTGTCCATTCCTATTATTTTCCAGTTGAGCAGTCTTGTGTTTCTTGATTCTTGAGTGCCTACTACCTGATAGCCTGTTTTTATTATTACTTTTTCTATTTCTTCCTTCGAAGTTTCTTCATTGTTGTATTCTACTGTTGCTTTGCCGCTGGCAAAATTTACGCTTGCTTTTTTTACCCCCGGCGAATTATTCAGATTATCCTCTATGTTTGTCGCGCATGATGCGCAATGCATTCCTATTATTGGTATAATGCACTTGTCGGAAATATTGCGGGAATCTTTTCCCCCGGTTCCATCACTAAAATGTTCACGTTCTTCCATCAGCTTCTCTCATCTTCCATCAGCTTTCCTCAAAATGGCAGAGTATAAAAACACTGTTGTACTCTATCACAAGAATTTTTTGTAAAGCCACACTCCCGCATAGAATGCCAGAAATCCGCATACGAATCCATAAAAAAAGTGGCCGACGACCTGACCGACAACACTCGCAGAAAATAAGGGAATTTTTCCCAGAGGAACGTGAGCCCATGAAATGTCAAAACCTGAAGAATTTAATATTGAAGCAAAAGCCATTCCTGTTCCAAGAACAATTCCTGCAGAAAGGCCTGCCGCGCGCTCATTTAATGAGCAACTTTGTTTTTGGTGCTTTTGTAGTCTTCGTTTAGCCATTTTTTCACCCGCGCGTTTTCGCCCGCGCACATTCCATTCAAGATATATTTTAATTATATATCCACAGCATATCTTGACTGTATATCTATATTTAGATATGTCTAATAATAGGAATATATATAAACCTTTCTATTTATTACAACTGCCATGGAGAAAATTACCGGTATATTGAAGCTTCAGGTGGTTCTGCGCCTTTCTCAGGGGGCGGTCCACGGGTATGAGTTGCTGAAAGATTTCAGGAGGCCTGATAATTCTGGCAGGAGTATATCTCCATCTCAGATTTATCCTTTTCTTGGAGTGTTGAGAAGACAGGGGTTTTTGTCTGTCAGCAGGGGGCATCATGGCAGGAAGGTTTACTCTTTGACTCCTAAAGGAAAAATTTTTGTTAAAAAAATTCTCAACGAGTACAATTCAGTTCTTGACGCGTTCGTTAAAAATGTTGTTCGTCAATGTTCCCACTGCCCCTGCCAGATATACCGCGGGGGAGTTGTTAGAAGCGTTCATGGAAGGAAGAGGTTGTTTTGTTGCAGTCATTGCGCCAAACACTGAATGCTCCTCAGTGATATTCTACCTAAACTCATACTCTATTCTATCTCCACTCGTACTTTCTTATTTTTGTCTGAGGGATTCCTGTTATTGTTATTTGAAAACTTTTCAAATTATCTGCGATATTATAAATCAGCACTCCGTTGGAATGATGCCCTGTAAGGGTTGGAGCACTTGTTGGATACACGTTTTTTCCGTTGTATGAAAGCACAGAAATTTTTGCCAGATCATATTGTGATATGTCTACGCTGTGAGTGTTCACCGCTGTTGACACTTCTAGTTTTCCGTTATTGTACTTTGGTGTCAGCGTTATTTCTACATCTCCGCTGCCCGTGGTTCCTGTTGTCTGCGCCGAATAACTTCTTGCAGGACTAATTGATGCAGAACCTGATGCAGAACTAATGGTTTTTGCATCGCCCATTCCCACTCTTGCTTCCAACGTAACCAGAAATAAAATCATTGCTATTGATAATATCCCAGTTATTACCAGCGCTCCGCTTTTTTTTCTTAGGACGTCTTTTAGGAATAGTATTATTGCTATTGTCGCAAGTGTTCCTCCTATTGTATAATATGCTGGTGTCGCTTTCGGAACGAATGGCGTTCCTATTATTAACAATCCCGCATTTAGCAGTATTATTTTTCTTGATATGCACTTTTTAGTTATTGCCATGTACACTACTATTATGAATATGGCTACCGCTATCGCCCAGACTGGTTTTGCTATCTTCGTCAGAAATAATAGTGGCATCCCTGCTATCGTTATTCCTATAATTCCGAGCATTGTTACTATTCCCAGACACACAGTATGACATATTTGCCAGCTTCCCAGAGCGCTTGATACTCCTGTAACTATCCCGGCTCTCTTCACTATTTTTTCTTCAACTGAAGCATTCATTTTATTTCCTTTTTTTATTGCTGTCTGTTTTCACAACATTTTTGTACAGCCACACCACTATCAGCGCGAGTATTACGAGTATTAATATTTGGTACAGTGCTCCTATTATTCCGTACCCTCCAACTCCGCACCCTCCTCCCCAGCCCATCATTCCTCCCATTTCGTTCCATGCCATTTTGTTTTCCTCCGTATGCAGCGACTGGCGCAATGGATAGTCGTTACCAGTTTTTGCAGCAGCTTATTAATTTTTTTAGCGCACTTCTTATTTTTGGATTATGATTGTGAGCGTTGGCGAGGTATGTCAACGCCCACAAAATGAACAGGAATATTGCTGCACCAGTTAATTCTTTCACGGAATACTGGCTTTTTATGGCATAATAAACAACTGCAATCATTGTTAGAAGCAGTGGTATTTTGTATGACTGGTTGAACTTTTTACTTTTCCCGTAAAGAGTGTAAACTCCGTGGATTGTTTGCCCCGCGAGTATTCCTATTATTAGGGTGTTTGTGTAATAATTAATCTTGCTCATCACTAATAAAATTATCCATGTTATTGTTACCGCGCCGCATATCGCGCAATACTTTTTCTTGAAAAATCTTTTTGATAACAGCAGTATCGCAAATATCCCGATTATCATTACTAATGTTAACAGTAACGTCATTGTAGCACCTGAATTATTGCTCCTATTACTATGAGTGTTGCAAATGTTAGAATTATTCCCTGATAGGGCAATGGATTCTCTCTTTTGGTTAGTGTCGTAAATTTTTTGCTTATGTGAGGCATTAATAATATTATTACTGCCCCTATCATGCTCATAGTGTAGTACAAGTTTATCAGGTATGTCTTGTTGAGAATGCTTCCATAATTTCCCATTATGTACACTGGTATTGATGTGAACTGCTCCCCGATGAGTGGCTGTAACGGCACCATTGTGGTTATGTACGATAACAAGACGAGAATTGTTTCTTTATGGGGTATTTTCCATTTTATCAGTCTTGCGATCCACGCTCCAATTGCCGCCGCGAAAGCTCCCGTGAATAATGCTATTACTGGAATGCTTATCCCAAATTTCGCCGCTGCTACTGCTACAACTCCTGCGCCTATGGTGCATAGCGGGCAGTGTGCTAGTGCTCCTCCCATTGTTGCCAGAGCGGTCGCTGGCAGAATGAGTATTCTTTTAAATATTATATTTTTCGTGTTCATATTGTCATGTACTCCTTTGCGCTTCCGTCATTTTGTATAGAGTATATTTTGAATGGCGCACTTTTTGCCCCGGGCATTCCCGGCGATGCTGAAGGCATTCCGGGCATTGCTATTCCCTTAATGCTTGGTTTTTCCACCATCATTTTTTGTATCGCTTCCACTGGTATGTGCCCTTCTATGACATAATTTCCCATGACTGTTGTGTGACAGCTCTGCATGCTTGATGGCACTCCGTATTGTTGTTTTATCCCGCTTATGTCCTGCATGTCTTTTACTTGAACATTGAATCCTTGACTTTTCAGGTATGATACATAGTTTGCACAGCACCCGCACGCTTGCGTTTTGAATACCGTAACCACTGGGTTTCCTAAATCGTTGCCTACTCTTGTTGATGGCGCGCTGTTCAGGTACCATAGGAATAATCCTACAATTATTAGTGATGCCACAAAATAAGTTTTTTTCATTATGTCCGCCTCACAATTTCACACGCTTTCATACTGTTCCACATTATTTAGTATTTTCCCACATTGAATACCAGGAAATTTAACTTTGCTTTCCTCTCGGGCAATCTCCTCAGCACATTTTTTTTCGTCATTTTTTTATTGCGTCATCAGCAACAAAACATCAGCATTCAACACCGGTGCCGTTCATCAGCACCCTCCGACCATTGTTGGAGTGCTTGCCTGCTGTTGTGATGCTTGAGCTCCCCCGCCGGAAACTGCTGGTGATGCTTGACCTGCCCCTGCCTGAGCAACTGCCAGATCAACTCTCGCGCCGGATAGTTGTACTGCCTGCACTAGTGAGAATATTAATAATAGCCCCACTATTCCTATAATTATGTAGTGTTTGTTCTCTTTTATGAAACTTCCAGTGCTCTGCCCGGCATCGCGGTGGTGTCCAACATTTTCTGAATGCTCTGAATGTTCTGCGCGTTCAGAATACTTTTTTTCGCTTTTCGATTCGTGTTTATGTTCATTTGTGCAACAATCCATTTTAACAACCTCCAACCATTCCACCGCCTCCAGTACTGCCTGCCGGCTTAGTGGATGCTTTTTGTTCTATCCCTCTATATTTATTAGATGTTAAATCAATAATTGTCGGGTCTGATAATCCTGCATCCTGCAATATTTTCGCCTTGTTCTCTATCAGTGATGGAAAGAATAATAATTTCCATTTGCCTGCCTCTGCAAGAAGTTGTTCATCAGTGAACTCAGCTCCGTGCTTTGTTATTAAGTATTTTGTCAATCCTCTCATTGCGTAACTGTGCGCGCACCCGCATGCAGGTTCTCCACTATCAAATATTACCGCTCTCGCCCCGCAGCAATACTCGCATGATATTCCGTTTTCGTCTTCGTATAATACTTTTATGTACCTTTTCAAATCATCGCCCGTTAATGTTATCTTGTCGTCCAGTGCTCCGAGTATGGATATTGTTTTGTCTGCTTTTGTTGGATCTGTTATTGATACATCGTCAAAGCTTATTCCTAACTCCGCGCCATAAATTTCCGGGATTCCTCTGGGATACACTCCTAATGCTTCCAGAGTTTTTGTTGTTGATGTGTCTTGCTGTACTGATTGTACCGAGCTTCCTGTTGCCTGCAATTGTAGTGGTGTGCCCACGCTTGATAAATCTGACAGCTTTCCTATCTGATATGTATTAAACCCCGCAATTATCACAATTATTGCCAACAGCCCCAATATCCATTGTTCCGATTGCACTTTTTGTTCTTCATTCATCCTTTCAATCCTCCGTAATAAAGCATAAAGCCGGTGAAGCACTTTCGGATATAAAACACTTTCGGATATGTTAATATGTTAACCCCGAACTCGTTTTTAATTTTTTAATAATTCCGAACCTGTTTACCAGACTAATTACAGCGTTTAGTGGGAGTGGTGGAAACACCTTATAGAAATAGTGATGAAACTAGTTTCACCGGGCTTTTTTACCTTTTATGCAGTCATTTTAGAACTATTATGTTAGTCATTCCTCTTCTTTTCTTCTCGAGAATTCCCTTGCCTTCAAGCTTGTCCAGTACTCTCGTAATTTTCACCTTGCTGTGGCCTGTTTCTTTTATCAAATCGCTCTGGTAGGCGCTTCCCTCTTTTTCTTTCAGAAACCCAATCACCTGCTTCTCCTCTTCAGACAGCTTGCTTTCATCAATTTTTTTGTACTCTTCTGATTTTTCAACTGTTGGAGGAGTGAATATTAATAGTATTCCTATCGCGAGCATTATTGATATTAGGACAAACGCTCCAAGTATGAACCATGATACGCCGCTGTCGTGAGCGGGACATTCATCCATTGTTTTTGAAGGATTTTCTTCTATCAGCTTGCACAAATATACTTCCTGCTTGTCAACATTTATTTTTGTGAAGAATAAAGCGATTATTATTACTATCGAAATCACCGTCAATACATACCCTACATGTTTCTGATTCATAAATCTGCTCTCACGATAATGCAGTTATAAATCTTGCGTTCTGGGGATACAACCAATTGAAGACGCCAGCCATTTATGTAGACATTTATGGATACTCTTCAAAGAACACTTGAATATGGAAAGATTAAAATACTTCGCAGTACAATTAGAGGTAGGAACAGAGGAGTTCAACAATGTCACAAGAGAAGTACGCTGACTATCACGATGTAAAGATAGACCTTCGTGAGATAGCAGAACAGGTCAGAAGGAATAAGGAGGAACGATTGCAATTTATAGAATTTTTTGCAAAATGGGTGAAAAAAACTCCAAACAGTATATGGTCAAAAAAACAAAAAGATTTTATGAGTTGAAGAAGAAGCATGGCAACCTATTTATACCTCCTAGTCATTTTATATGGTTATGTCTTCAGATATCGTTCTTGATCGTTCATCTTTCAAAGCGTTGGCTTCTGATACCAGAATTTCTATTATGAAATTGTTGTTGCACAGGAAGCATACTTTGACGGAGATTTCTTCTTCTCTGAATCTTGCGCACCCATCAGTGAAGGATCATATGAATGCTCTTGTTGGTGCAGGTCTTGTTGAACGTTTTGATGAGGGAAGGAAGTGGAAGTATTATGGCCTTACTGCTAAAGGCAGAGGCGTTCTTCAGCCCGATAGGAGAACTATTCTTTTGTTGCTTGTTCTGACTGTTTTTTCTGCCGGCGGTTTTTTGCTAAGATTTTTTTCAAACGCATCTTTTGGTGCTTATAGCGCTGTTAGCGAGTCTTCTCAAAGAATCGTTTCTAATGTTATGCCTTTGAAGGCCTCGGAATCTTTTGATAGTTCTTCTGATTTAATTGTTGGCAATATATCTCAAACAGTTTCAACAGTTTCCAATGAGCAGAGCATTATTTCACCAGTAATCTCCAGTCCTTGGAGTGACGGCATTCTGATCTTTTTCGCGGTGCTGTTCATAATATCAGTACTGCTCCTTTTGTGGTATTTGTGGAGTGGAAGAAGAAGTAAT
>CAYJTR010000028.1:0-13338 GCA_964373285.1 uncultured Methanosarcinales archaeon | reverse complement strand
CCGCCGCGCTGGAAATAGCACGCACGAGAGTAATGGAAGCGATGAGAAAGAAAAATAGGGGATGAAGACAGACAATTCGGCGATCCCATTAGTCACAATCACAAAATAGAATTTGCCGATAATCCCATATTTCTGCCTCGACTCTCAAAACATTTATAAAGAATTCCCAGTTTTTGAGAAAATAGAGAGTTTTTCTTAACTCTTTGAAGGTGTTTTAAAATGGTTGAAGCAAGGTGTATGAAGTGCAAGGGCAACGTAACAGTAAAGAATGGTAAAGAAGTTACCATGAAGAATGGAAGAAAAGCGTTAAAAGGCGAATGCCCAAAATGCGGAACAAAAGTTTTCAGAATACTAGGAAACAAGTAAAAATCTTTAGAAGTTTCTAAAGATTTCTTTTCATCAAGAAGCATTTTTTGTTATACTTTTATATACATATGCACATTTTTCGATCCATGACAAACATCCAAAACATTTCTTCATGGAAAAAAGCAGGAAGCATTGCCAGAGAGTCATTAGAGCACGCAAAATCATTAATTACAAAAGGATCAACACTGCTCGAAGTCACAGAAAAAGTTGAAGAATTCATAACAAAAAAAGGAGCGATTCCAGCATTCCCGGTACAATTATCATGCGACAAAATAGCGGCGCACTATTGCGCATACCCGGGCGATGAAACAATATTTCAAGAACAAGTTGTTTGCGTAGACGTAGGAGTTTGCGTTGACGGATGCATAGGAGACACTGCATGCACAATAGACCTTTCAGGAAAATACTCAGATTTAGTGAACGCATCAATACAAGCACTAAACTCCGCGCTAAAAATGTGCACTCCGGGAACAAAAATAGGAGATATAGGAAGAACAGTCCAAGAAGTGATAACATTCAAAGGATTCTCGCCAGTAAGAAACCTGTCAGGCCACGGACTGGACAAATACACAATACACGCAGAACCACAAATACCAAACATAGACACGAAAGACACAACACAACTAAATGAAGGAATGATAATAGCGGTAGAACCATTCGCAAGCACGGGCACAGGAATAGTCAAAGAATCAGGAATGTCAACAGTATTCTCGCTGAACAACGTGAAACAAGTAAGATCAAGAGAAGCATCACAAGTGTTACAACACATAACAAAAGAGTGGAACTCACTGCCATTCTGCACGAGATGGATAGCAAAAAAGTTCGGAGTGGGAACGACAGCCAGAGCGCTAAGAGAATTAATGACTGCGGGAATAATAACCGCGCACCCGCCGCTATTTGATACTGGAATAGTGTCACAGGCAGAGCACACAGTAATCGTCGGAGAAAAACCGGTAATACTTACAAAAGAGTAAAAAATGCAGAAAACTCTACGTTCGCCTCTTAGACTTTTTAGGCCTTGAAAACTTTCTCGCAAAATTCTTACTCTTAGAATGCTTCACAACCTTTGCAGAAACCCTATGACCGGAACCCTTAGAATGCTTAGAACGCCCAAGAAATGCACCGCGCTCATCCTCAATACCAGCAACTCTCTCAAAATCTTCCTCAACACCGGGAGACAAAGGCTCAAAAATGTTGCCACAATCTCTGCAAATAACCTGCTCCCTCAGAACACTATGAACAACATTCTTCGAAGCGCAAGCGGGGCACTCCTCCAAACTTGTGACATCAACCATTAAAACATCAGCTTACAACAACCTTTGTAATATATAAATCTTGTGACACAAAAAATTCAATCCGGCGCTCAAACAATCAACGCCAACATTAACATCATTAACATCAGCAATTCATCATAATCACGAGAAAAAAAGAGCTACCTCTCAAACATTTTGAGAACAGTCTTATTGCCCTTCCACTCAAGAGCGTTCTTAAGAACATCAACTATCGTTTCAACAGGAACAATCTTAATTTTTGACGAAACACTCTTATCAAGAGTAATATCACCAACATTAGATTTAGGAACTATAACAATTTTAACTCCTGCCTCGACAGCGGCCTCAATCTTTGCAGAAACACCGCCTATAGGAAGAACATCCCCCCTGACTGACAAAGAACCAGTCATAGCTACAGATTGTTTTATAGGAATTTTTTTAAGAGCAGAAAAAACTGCGGTTGCGACAGCGATGCTCGCAGAATCACCCTCAACACCCTCATAAGTTTGCAAAAATTGAACGTACAAATCCTTAGAGTCAACATCCTCACCAAAATATCTCTTAATAAGAGCAGAAACATTTTTTACGGCCTCCTTGGCAATATCACCAAGCTTTCCGGTAGCAATAATCTCGCTCAACCTATCACCCTTCTTACCGGGAGTAACCTCCGCCTCTATAGGAAGCATGATTCCGGAATACCCTCCAACGCCGCCAATAACTGCAAGACCGTTAACCCTGCCAACCTTGGAACCTGTAACAACTATTATCTCATACTCCTTCTTCCTATCAATATACTCATCAGCCATTTGCTGCTCCAAAGAACGGGACTTCTTCTTAGCAGCTATCACATGCTCGGGAAGCACAATCGAAGAGCCAGATTCTCTGGCGATATCACCAGCAGTCCTGATAACGCCGCCCAAATCGCGAAGTCTC
Organism: uncultured Methanosarcinales archaeon; assembly: GCA_964373285.1. Taxonomy (GTDB): domain Archaea; phylum Nanobdellota; class Nanobdellia; order Woesearchaeales; family ARS49; genus JACQMS01. The sequence continues at coordinate 10,768 of CAYJTR010000028.1, read as the reverse complement.
AAAGTAAGATGCCCCTTCCTGTCAGCCATCCTTCTAGCCCTCTCAATAATAACTCCAACAGCATCCCTTGAAAAGTGAGGAATCCTCTTATCCTTCCTAACTTCCTGAGCAACAAACTGGGCAATCTTAAAACGATTCTCGACAGTATCAAGCATAGAATCCTTCATATAAACCTCGTAACCATAACCCTTAATCCTAGACCTCAAAGCGGGATGAAGATTCCTGACGGTTTCAACATTACCGGCAGCGACAAGAATAAAATTACAAGGAACGGGCTCAGTCCTGACCATTGCGCCCGAAGACCTCTCAGACTGGCCAGTAATAGAAAATTTTCCCTCCTGCAAAGAAGTAAGCAAGTCCTGCTGAGTGTGAGGGTCCAAAGTAGCAATCTCGTCAACAAACAAAACGCCGAGATTTGCCTTGTGAATCATTCCAGCAACAACCCTCTCGTGAGCAGGAGTTCCAAGACCGCCACTCTGCAAAGGGTCATGAAGAATATCACCCAGCAACGCGCCAGCATGAGCGCCAGTAGCATCCCAAAAAGGGGCGGAATTTTTGCCAAAATTATCAACAATAACCTTAGGAGTTTCAACCCTGATAATGTTAAACCTCTTACTCATATTAAAAACCAGAAGAAAACCTATGACAAAAAACATGCCACCAAGAAAAAACGCGGCGAACATAACATCACTCTTATAATAGCTCCTAGCCCACCAAGGAGCAATCATTGCCAAAACCATCAAAATCAAGAATATCCAGTTCTGCTGTTGAAAAAGCGATGACGCCTGAATCTTAGCCCTGCGAACAAGTTGCCGGCCATGGCCAGCAGGCATTATTCTAATAACAGGCTGATTCTCGTCAACAGGATTGGGAAACGCGAGAACGTCAACAAGTTTCTCCTTAGGAAGCATTTCCGCAAGAGCCATCCCCAACAAAGACTTACCAGTTCCGGGCTCACCAATTAATAACACGTGCCTTCTTTGAGAAGAAGCACGCTTCATAACATCAACAGCGGAATCCTGACCAATAACCTGACCTATCAAAGATTTAGAAACAGGTATTTCCTCAGTAGACGAAAAATCAAAAATATCCATAGCAACAAAACCCCTAACCGAGCACTATTTTAGGGCATTACTATAAAAAGGTTATTATTATATAGTGCAGGATATACTTGCAAGGCCAATAATCATTTCGTCATAATGAGAGCTGATTAAAAAATTCACGCCGGAGAACCAACAACCCTTTTAACAATCTCTCCGAAGAGAAGGATTGTTGCAGAAAAACCCAGAGCAATAAGCCAGTCGTAAACGCTCAAGGAAACAAGGCCAAACAAGCCGGAAATTGATGGAATGCCCAAAAGCCCAACATGCAAGAGAGCCACAAGCAATACTGACGCAATCATCCAGCCATTAGGAGGAAGCCCAAAAAAAGATTTCGAAAAAGACCTGTGATTCAAAGCATTAAACAATTGGGAAAAAACAAGAACAGTAAAAGCCATAGTTCTGGCAGTATCAATATTAGTGCGGGGATCATACCAGTCAAAAACAAAAATGGCCAAAACAGCAATCAAAACGCCAACACCCCAAAATAATACTCCGCCAGCCCTAAAAATTTCCCCCTCATACTTCCTAGGAGACCTAGACATCAAGCCGGGCTCTTGAGGGTCAACAGCGAGAGCAAGCGCGGGAAAACTATCAGTGACAAGATTCACCCACAACAATTGCAAAGCAAGCAAAGGCAGAGGAAGCCCAAGAATAATTCCCAAAAATATAACCAAAACCTCGCCGATATTAGATGACAACAAGTAATAAACAAACTTTTTCAAATTATCAAAAATAACCCTGCCCTCCTCAATAGCGGCAACAATTGTAGGAAACTGGTCATCAAGCAAAACAATATCTGAAGATTCACGGGCAACATCAGTCCCGGACAAGCCCATAGCAACACCAATATCAGCGCGCTTCAAGGCAGGAGCATCATTAACGCCATCACCAGTCATCGCAACAATATGCCCCCTAGACTGCAAAGCCTTAATAATTTTCAACTTGTGCTCAGGATTAACCCTTGCGAAAACGCCAACCCTGTCGATAACCGCGCCCAAATCCTTAACACTATCAATATCTTCACCAGTCATAACATCACCAAAAATTCCGACCTCTTTGGCAACAGAAACAGCAGTATCCCTGTGATCACCAGTAATCATAACAACCTTAATGCCGGCATCAACACAAGTCTTAACAGAACGCTTAACCTCAACCCTCGGAGGATCCATAACACCCTCTAAACCCAAAAATATTAAATCATCCTCAACACCAGAAAAAGATTTAGTGCCCGTAGGAAGCTTCTTGAAAGCAAAACCTAAAACTCTCAAAGATCCAGAAGCAAAATTAGAAGCATTCCTCAAAATTTCATCCCTCATAGTCCTGGAAAGCTTAACAATCTGGCCGTGAATCTCAACAAGCTGGCACTTTTCAAGCAACAATTCAGGAGCTCCCTTAACATAAACAACAGAATCATTCTGAGAAGCAACAACAACACTCATCATTTTTCTATCAGAAGAAAAAGGAATCTCGTGAACCCTCTGAAACTTTTTCTTCAAATCAACAACATTCAATCCGGCCTTTTCGGCAAGAACAATAAAAGAAGCCTCAAAAGGGTCGCCAACAACAGAAGAACTGCCAGTCTTAACATCCCTATTAATAACAGCATTATTGCACAAAGCGCCGCACAAAATCAGCCGGCCAAAACTTTTAGGAGACGAAGAAAAAGAGCCAACAGGAGCATAACCAGAACCAGTAACAGAAACAACAGAATCATTAACAAAAATTTTTCTAACAGTCATCTCATTACGAGTAAGAGTCCCAGTCTTATCAACACACACCACGCTGCAAGAACCAAGAGTTTCAACACTAGGCAAAGACCTAACAAGAGCATTGCGCTTCAGCATTCTCCTAACACCAATAGACAAAGCAATAGTAACCATGGCAGGCAAGCCCTCAGGAATGGCCGCGACAGCAAGAGCCATAGAAACAAGAAACATTTCAAACAATCCACGACCAGAAATAACTCCAACACCAAAAATAAGCAATGCTATACAAACAACAATCCAAGAAATATGACGGGCGAGAACGGACAAGCGCTTCTGCAAAGGAGTTAAAGGAGTTTTTTCCGACTGAACCATCAAAGCAATCCTTCCAAACTCAGACCCGTGACCAGTAGAAGTGACAACAGCAGAGCCACGGCCCCTAGAAACAACAGTCCCAGTAAAAACCATGCAGGAACGATCACCAACAGAAGCACTGGAAGACACGGGACGGACATGCTTCAAAACAGGAACGCTCTCGCCAGTAAGAACTGCCTCCTGACACTCAAGCAAAGAAACAGAAAAAATTCTTGCATCAGCAGGAATCTTATCACCCTCCTCCAAAAAAATGACGTCGCCGGGAACAAGCAAAGAAGAATCAACAACAACCTCCCTACCATCCCTAAGAACCCTGGCCTTATCAGGAGAAAAACTTTTCAAAGCCTCAATAGCCCTCTCAGCCCTAAACTCCTGAAAAAAACCAAGCAAAGAATTAAGAAAAACTATAGCCATAATAACCCAAAATTCTACAAACTCCGACAAGACCAAAGAGATAACCGCCGCAACGATAAGAACCCAAACAACAGGCGAAGAAAACTGCGACAAGAAAATTTTCAGGGGAGAAACAAAACTAACGCGCTCTATAACATTCCTGCCAAAAAATTGAAGTCTCTCAGAAGCCTCAAAACCAGACAATCCATTCTTCGAAGAGCGAAGCTTATCAAAAACATCACCATACTCCAAAGAGTGAAAAAGCACCCCTTTAAACGAATCATAAAATCCAGGCATCAAGAAAAGGGCACTCGCAAGAGTTTAAAAACTTTTGGTGGAAAATAGTCCTGTCCTGAAAGCCATTCACCGCCCGAAAATATCTGCATCTTACGTGGCACTGCCACCCAATGCTTGCAGGCAGACCATAGTACTGCTTTAAATACCACCGCAATTTCTTAAAGTGTGAACAAATTGTCGGAATTTGTGCTGATAGAAATATAATCTGAATTAGAATAGCGAGAACTCATTTTGTATTAACACGGTAAGATCTCCGACAGGTACTGCAAGAGTATCCAGACGCTGATGGCGTCGTCTTGCAACAAACAGTCGGAGACTAAATAATGGAAAATTTTAGAGAGTTAGGAATTGACGAAAGCGTCATAAAAGTTATAAAAGAACAAAATTTTTCTGAACCTACAGAAATACAGCAGAAATCAATACCACACATACTAGAAGGAAGAGACGTTTTAGGATGCTCTGCAACAGGCTCCGGAAAAACGCTGGCATTCGGCTCAGGAATAATACAAAATTGCGAAAAAGGCAGAGGAGTACAATCACTAGTACTAGTTCCAACAAGAGAATTATGCGAACAAGTATACAAAAATCTTTCAAATTTTTCAAAATACAAAAATTTATCAGTAACCCCGGTTTATGGAGGTGTAGGAATAGGCCCGCAAATACAGGCGATACCAAGAACTGAAATAGTTGTAGGAACACCCGGAAGAATTTTAGACCATTTAGACAGGAAAACAATAAATTTGAGCAATGTAAAAATACTGGTAATAGATGAAGCAGACCAAATGTTCGACATGGGATTCATACAAGACGTAGAAAAAATTATTCGCTACTGCCCAAGAAACAGGCAAACACTGCTATTTTCTGCAACACTAAATTCTGATGTATCAAGACTCGCGTCAAAACACATGAGAAACCCGGTAAGCGTTTCAGCAGTACAAAACGTAGACCCATCAAAACTAGCACAATGCTACTACGACGTTGACGACTCAACAAAATTCTCACTGCTAGTACACCTGCTAAAACAAGAACACGAAGGAGTAGTAATGATTTTTTGCAATTCAAGAAGAGCAGTAGATTTTGTCAACAAAAATTTGAGAGCCAACGGAATAGAAGCAACAGCAATCCACGGAGGATTCTCACAACACAAAAGAAACAACGCTATAGAAAAATTCCATGCAGGAAAAATATTTGTGCTAGTATGCACAGACGTAGCAGCAAGAGGTCTAGACATCAAAGGAGTATCACACGTTTACAACTACGACATTCCCAAAGATTCAAAACAATACATTCACAGAATAGGAAGAACGGCAAGAGCCGGAGAAGAAGGAAAAGCGATAAGCATCCTAGGACAAAGAGACCATGACAGTTTCAGAAGAGTCCTCCGCGAAAACCCGGTAAAAATTCATAGAGAAGAACTGCCACAATTCGAAAAAGTAGTTATAAGAGTTGAGCCAAAAACGCAGGGTTTCAGAGGCAACAGGTTCGGCCAAAAATCAGGGTTCAGAAACCAAAACAGAAGAGGCGTTCAACAAAGAGACTGGCTGGGAAACCCCAGAAGACACCACCACGGATACGAAAGAAGATGACAAAAACACACTGCTATTGCGCTCCTCGCCTGACCGCGGGTTTTTGGAATTAAAATTTTGGAATAAAAAACGGGCGGACTAAAGTTGAGGTATTAGACCTGCCCGTTTTTAATAAAGTAATATAATACCATTCTAAAACAAATGTTTAAATATAAGTGTTACTTTTTAAGGTAATATGAACAAAAATATGATAACACTTCTCCTGCCACTCAAACAGCAATATGTTCCTTTACTCTTCACAGAAAAACAGTGGAATGTGATGAAGAAGTATTCAAAAAACAAGAGTCTTACCTCCGCGGAAAAGAAAGCGCTCTACACATCAATCAAGAAGAAAACAGATGCGCTCGCAACACTTCCCGCAGAACAACAAGGAAAAGAATACTATATCACAGGAGGAGAACACATACTACCAGAAAGAGTTGCAGATGCAAAAAGAATAATTGATGAATATAAGATAAAAAACTCTCGCGTTTTTATTGGAGGATCATTTCTCTACTCCAGACAATGGAATGATATAGATATATTTATTGTACGAGAACGAGGATACAAAGAAGAATGGAAAGAAAAACAGCACATAATATATTTGTCGGAAAAAAAACTATCACAACCAGTCTTTCAGTCAACAGCACGCATTTCCATCGCAACATTCAATGTTCAGAGAAGAATCATAAAGAGAGAACCAAAACTCAATGACATAATGAGTACATACCACGAAGCAATCATTGAACACATACAAAAAGAAAAAAAACCAGAAGCCATACGAAGATTAATCTTTGAGAATGAACTCTACGCACACGAGAACATTTTGAATCCAAAAGAACTGCAAGAAAAAGCACGACACGCAACAATACCAACACTTAACAATGCACTGAAAGAACTCTGCAAAAAAATATATTCAAAAACGTACCTCTACATACGGCTACACGAATATATCACAACACTAAAAGAAACAATTAAAAATATACATCCAAACAAACACCTCCAACTCTACAAGAAAACATACGAGGACATAATATATGAAAGGAGAAGAAGCACGCAAAATGCTACATAATATTTTTGGAATCCAGCTCATATTCAACAAAACATTCAACGATTACGCAGAAAAACTAAAAGAAGGAATGATGCAAGAGCTCATCGAATGGTGTAAAAGATGCAAAGACAACAAAGAATTAGGATCAACACCACTAAAAAAGGAGCACAAAAATCTCTACGTCTTCTTCAGAAAGATAGGATCAAACGTACGAGCAATACTCATCAAAGAACAAAACAGCAACTTTATACAACTCACACTCGAAAACCACGAATACTATGATGATACACGAATGAAACTAGGATACAAAAAGAGTTCATACTACGGAAGTTGAGACCGTAGACTCATTTAAAAACGAGCGAACTAAATTCCGAGATGTTAAACCCGCAAGTTTTTAATAATCTTTTACCGACCCATATTTCTATTTTTATACTGGGGATCTTTGGTTATGTCTAATCCTAAAGGATGATATCCCCCTTGTTGTTCTCTTGATTCGAACTCTACTTCTGCAACTATTAAATCTCTGTCTGTGTACACATCAAACTCCACAACCAATAATGGAGAGTTTGGATCCTGCCTATTTATTCTCTTTTTTACTAGTCTATTCCCTTCTGTTCCCGGCCAATATGATTCAAATAATAATCTATTAATAACTTCATCAATATCTTCTCTCTCAGAAGTGCCATCATCCTTCATCCCAAATGTAAACGTTTCTTTCCCTGAGCTGTCTTTCTTTCTTCTCAACCTTGCTTCGATTGGAGTGAACTCAACCGAAATTCCTTTCCTTCCCGCTAATTCATAACCCGAATCTAATGACATATATCCCTGTTCTATTAAAGTCCCTTCTGATTGTGATCTTTCTATTATTTCCTCTTGACTCTCAAAAAAATCCCAAAATCTCTCGTTTACATAAAATTTTCCATCTTTCCAAATTAGGAATTTGCTCTCTATTTCTTTCTTCTTTTGCGCGGCCATAGGAAAGGGGATTTCAAATACATTATTAAGCGTTTTCATTTGGCTTTTGGGGAGCCATCTCCTTCCATTCCCAATCCCGGAAGTTCGAATTCTTTCAGGTAATGCCTAAACGATAATTCTCTATCTACATCCCAAGTAGTTACCACATAATTCTGTTCCCTAAATTCCATTACCAGAGCTGGATCCCTATCTGGGGGGAGATTTAAATTAAAATTAATCTCTCCAGGTTTTGGCCTCCATAGAATATCTAATCTTGCTTGTGACGGATCAAATATATTTTTTCTTTCATTGCCGGTATGCCTAACTAAATTTATTGTTTGTCTTAGAATTCTTTCTCTTAGTGCTCCTGCGTACACTTCGTGCAAGAATGCCTCTGCCTCTGTTGCTTTAACCCTAACCTCTTCAGGAATATGAGGAGATGTTACTTCCAATGTCCATTCTAACTCATCTTTTAACAGATCTTCTCCGTAACCCTTATACTCTCCAAAACCTTTTATTACTTTTTTACTGTGTGTGTCCCCAAATTTAAGAGTATGAAAAACAGGAACTTGAACCCTCGCGGTTTGATACGTTCTCTTACTACCCCGCACACACTCGAATTCCAGTTCGGTTTGAATCTCAAACAAACCCCATGCAACTCTCGGATACCTGGATTCTAACTCTAATATGAAATATTGATCTGCAAGTGTTATTATTGCATCTCTCCAAGCATCCCTCTCAAAATCGAACGGTTGTTTTCCGAGCAACTCCTCAAGTTTTCCCAGAATTCTTTCTCTTGTCGTGCTCTCAGGAGTCGTTAATGCATGAGCATCTATTTCGTGTTTTAAAGAATTTATTGTTTTTTCCATCTTTTTACCTCCCCACATGATTTCTCATACATATGCTATAAGTGTTTTAGAAAAGTTAAATTATTGTTTTATCTATATTAAAACACTATCTAGTTATTACAAAGAATTATAAATATGGAAAGAAAAAGGAGAATTATGAAACTGGGGGAAGAAGATATTGCCAAGATAGTAAACTTTGTAAAGAAAGAACCAAGAACAGTTCAAGAAATCTCTCGTTTGATTGGAAGAAGTTGGGTAACTACAGATTCTTATGTAAAGCAAATAGCTGAAAAAACGGGACTGATAGACGTAAAAGCTCTAAGACAAGGAACAAAAGGAGCAGTAAAAATCGTTTATTACAACCACATAGATTCTCATATTACAGATGATGTAAAGAAGCACTTGTTTCATCAGATAATGAGCGGCAGAAGAAAAACTGACTTTGACTTCATGGAAGTTTACCAATTTGTAAAAGAGGGAAAAAAGAGATGCTTTATTGAAGAATACAAGGATGAAAATCTTTCTGAAAGCCAAGACATAATTAATTTGTTCAGAAAAGCCCAAAGAAACATATTTTGTTTCTCAGGAAATGTATCTTTTGTCAACATAAAAGAAGGAGAAGTAGAGATGACTGATATCCTCAATGAATTACTATCCAAAGGGGTTCGAATAAAAGTTATTACAAGAGTAAATATTGCGAGCGTTGGAAACTTAGACAAAATAAAAATCCTAATGCAGAAATATCCCGGACTTATAGAAATAAAACATTCCTACCAGCCATTAAGAGGTTTCCTAATAGATGATACTATTGCAAGATTCAAAGATGAAGAACAATTAAAAATTTATCGCGGGGAAGAGTTGAAAAGCAACACTCGAATATTTTATGAAATCTATGATGCTGAATGGATTTCTTGGCTGGAGAAATGTTTCTGGAGCATTTTCAGAAGTTCTATAGATTACTCCACCAGACTAAGAGAAATACAGAAGATTGTTTGATATGACGAAAGTTGCGACGAGAAATTTTTGAGCATGATCAAGAACTGCAAGGTTCTTGACATTTTGTCCAGTGGTTTATTTCTAAATTCAGTGATATGCTCTGTGTAAAAAAATGCCCCTCTCTTTGGGACGCAGAGGTTCATTTTTGTATCATTTTTTTGATTTCTGCCACAAAGTTTTTGGCTCTTTCTATGCTTGTAGTTGCTTTATTTTTGCTGGCGTCTTCTTCAAGTTCATAAGTAAATGTTTTTCTTTTGGCCAGCTCAAAATCAAAGTTTATTACCAATTCTTTGATTTTTTCCTCACCTATTTGTAATATTTGTTCTGCATCATTAACTGCTTTTGCATATTCCTCCGCAAGTTGTTTTTTTAGCTTGTTGTCTTCTTTGACAAAGTAATGAACTAGCGCATGATATGTTGCTTTATGAATTCCTTGACTTACATCCAGCTTTTTTCCATAATATGCCAGCAAACTTGTTGCTGCAAAGAACATTGCATAATAACTAGTGTTGACTACCCATAAATTTGTATCGATCGCCTCATTGTCTTGAAGTTCTAAAAGTCTTTCAGCCACGATTAGTGTTTTTTGGCTTTGTTTTGCAAAAAACTCGCAAGTTTTAGGATTCGGCTTTACTATTTTTTCTTCATGGATTAATTCTTTTACTATCTTGCTGCTTTGTTGTATGCTCTTTTCATCCAACATAGTGTTTCCTCAACAAGTCCAAGAAATACTCTGCACCATATAAAACTATATGTTTTTTCAACAATTCATTACCTACATTGAATTTTTCTGGATGGGAAAGCATTTCGTGCAAGCTATCATCCGAAACAATGTTAATATCTGTTTTACCTGAAGCAATTAGAGCATTACGCGCCATTTTCTCAAAACTACCATAATTGTAATCTTTAGGAATAAGAAATAATAAATCTATGTCTGAATCAGGTCTTGGTTTCTCAACTTGACTACCAAATAAAACACAAACAAAATGCTTACCAATATTCTTTATATCACTTCTAATAACGCTAATTGATTTATTTTTCCTACACAAATCATTACTTCTCTCAATTTCAGCAATAACATAATTATGATTAAACTTGGTGAAATCAAGCTTTACAACACTGCTTTTACCAACTTTCTTAATCTTGATATCACCGGACTTAATCAGATTCTTCACTGTCGAATGTGTCTGAAAATACTTTTGGCCCAAAATTCTGGCTAAATCCATAATAGTCAAATCACTAGTCAAATCATCAAACAAAACCTTCAAAACCTTCAACTCGTTTTTTCTCAACATTTCCAGCACTATAATAATTATATTATACACTTATAATAAGATACTTATATATAAAGATTTCGCCCAGAACACAAAAAACAACTTTTTGATCACAAATCATATACTATGGATCACAGACTAAAAATATGATGAGTTTTCATCAAAAGGTTTAAAAATGACTATGAATTAACCATACTTAGAGGTGTGCG
>CAYJTR010000027.1:10613-13481 GCA_964373285.1 uncultured Methanosarcinales archaeon | reverse complement strand
AAATGAACACTTCAGGAATGCATGGCAATGCATTACAACTATTTGGTGAAACATCACACTTCCGCAGACAAACGTCGTTCACGCCAAAAGCAACAAATCCATTCACCATAGAATTCTGGATGAAACCATCAGAAAGCCAAAGTTCGCAAACAGCAGGAGTGGCGGGGTGGGATACATATAACTTAGGCGGAAACTCAAGAGTGATGGTAGGGATCACTGACGCCGACAACGGACAAAGTATACAATTTGTTGGAGAACAATGCTCGTTTGAACCAGCCGAAGAATCCGGAGAAAAAGGTCAGTGGGAAGAAAATGAGTGGCAACACATAACAGCAGTGAGCAAAGGCGATGGAAAAATACAAATTTACAAAAACGGAGAGAGAATACAACTAAAAAACACAAATTGCAGGATTCCGGACGTGTCAGGAGATGGAAATGCGGTGATAGTCCTCGGCGGGGGACCGACGAGAGGACAAGGGTTTACAGGGTTAATAGACGACGTAATATTTTACGACACAGCGCTAACGCCGAGCGAAATAGAAAGACATTATAATGTAGGGCTTTTAGAACTCTCAATGGGACAGATATCACAAAGCGCGGATGGTGGTGGCGGGTCGGTTGGCGGTGGAGCGGGAAGAAGGTAGCAGTTCTTATTAAAAACGGGCGGGTGTAATACCTCGGGCTTTAGTCCGCTCGTTCCTGTTATTTTGATATTTTATTAAAAACGGGTGTTCCATTTTAACGATTATAATCTGTACTTATCCACAAGATTATCGATTATAATCTGTAATTTTTGGCAGAACTAACAAGCGCAAAAAAGCGTAAAACATTTTCGTAAATGCTTTCTGATAGAATAGCTCTGCGTCAGCTTGTATGAAGCTAGGATTACATCCCGATAAAAATGAACATTTTTAAACCCTGAAAACCCTGAAAGTCCAGTATTCAGAGGAAAAAATGGATTACAACCACAGCATGGACAGGGCTTATTTCAAGCAGGGAACGAATTACGGGCTGGCCGCGGAGGCAAGAGAAGGAGCATCAGACATACAGTTCGGAATAAGCGCGCCGCCATTCGACAACCAACTGCAGTCACTAAAAGCGAGAATAAGACAGGGAGCAACTCACGTAGAACTGGGATTTACGGGAACGGGCAAAGGGTCAATGGGAGGAAGGTCAACAACCCCCGAAATGTACGGCAAAGACGAAAGAGAAGCGATAAAAGAGATAGCAAAAATAAACAAGGTAGAATTATCAACCCACGCAACAGTAGGAATGACAGGTCTTTCAGGATTCTCAGAAAGAGGTTTCAACCAGGAAAGAGCCGAGCAGACAATAACAGAATTAAGAAGAGCCATAGATTTCGCAGCGGACACTGCAGGAGGAGGGCCGGTAGTAGTCCACACGGGAGAATGGCAAAGGCCTGTGTCGCAAGCGGCGAGAGAATTCGAACAATCAATATCATCATACGAGGAAGGAAAAAAGAAGCCGATGTTCCTAGGACACCCTGAAGAAGAAGAAAAAGGAGTGGTAATGGTCGCGAGAGAAGACACCGGGGATGTTCAAGCAATACCAAAAAATTTCAAAGTCCACGAGCCGGAAAAAGAAATAGTAAAAGATGAAAACGGCAATGATGTAGTCAAAGGGTTCAAGGTTGACGAATTCGGAAAAGTAAAACTTAGAACTCTGGATTTCGATCAGGCAGTAGCGGAGATGAGGAAAGAACATCCGGAAATGAAAGACGTTGCGGACGAAGTATTATGGATAAGAAAATATTTTGATTCATCAAGAGAACAGCACGAGGCGGAAAGCGCAAGATTTCTGGAAGCATCACAGCACGACAGGAAAATACTTGGAAAACTGGAAGAAAGAAAAAAGTATTACGAGAAAAGATTTGAGAACGCGTACGATGAAGAAGAAAAAAACGTCATAGCGGGAAAAATGGTTGCGGAATTCGGAAAAAGGTATGAAGATTTCGAAGGGTACGAGAACAATCCCGGAGAATTCATGGAAAAACAACTGCAGGAAGCAAAAAGAAAGGTGGAATGGGAGGAAAAAGCGGCGCTGTCATACGCAAAGCAGGCAGAACAAGAAAAAGAAAGGCAGGACAACCAGACAACAATCCACGACGTAGGAATAAAAAGAAGCGCGGACACGCTGGCAAGAGCCGCGCTGTACGCGTACGACGAGACAAAAATGAAAAAACTGGAAAAACCATTATTCATAGCCCCTGAAGCGTGGATGCCTGAACAATGGGGAAGCCATCCCAAAGAAATAATAGAATTAGTAACTAAAGGCAGGGAAAAGCTTGCGGAGTACCTGCACAAAGAAAGAGGATTGTCAGAAGAAGAAGCATCAAAAGAATCACAAAAGCATGTGAGCGCAACACTAGACATAGGGCACATGAACATGTGGAGAAAATTTTTACAGCCAAAACCCGGAGAGAACAGAGAGCAGGCAGACAAAAGGTTCGATGAATGGCTGGTAAAGCACGCCAGAGAATTAGCGAAAGAAGGAGTGGTAGGGCACATACACGTAACAGACAATTTCGGATACCAAGACGAGCACGTAACACCGGGCGAAGGAAATGCGCCGATAAAAAAATTCATAGAAGAAATACAAAAAGAAATGCAGAAACAAGGGAAAAAAGTGGATTTTATAGTAGAGCCGGCACACCAAGACATAGAAGCGCTAAAAGGAACATGGAGAACTATGGGAACAAACGTGTACGGAATAGGAAGCTGGGGAAACATACAGAACAGCTATTTCGGGCACAACCAGCCGCCATACTTCGCGATACCAGACATGCTGGGAGTGCAAAGAGAGTGGAACTCAAGCTATTTCGGAATACCATTCGAGTAGTTGACAGTT
>CAYJTR010000027.1:5620-10513 GCA_964373285.1 uncultured Methanosarcinales archaeon | reverse complement strand
TGTTTGTATCCCGGCATGTTATCTGATAATATCTGGTGTATTCTTTGGTCGTCAAACCCTAATGATTCGAGTTGTGAGCGCACGTTTGAGAGCAGTGCGTTGTATTCCCCAGTCATATCCTTTAACTCTCGAACGTGCCCGTCAAATATTTCCTGGAGTTTTGGAGTTATAGATTCTATTATCGGCCTCATTTTTTCATTCCTTAATTTTTCTGCTGTTGTCGTGATAAGATCTTTTCTTCTGTAAGAATTACTTCTACCATCTTCGAATAATACTCTTTTATGTTCTTCAGTCCTCTCAGTTTCATAATCTTCCTGCAGAATTCCAAATCCTTTATTCTGGTAAGCGTACTTGCTGTCTCTCCTTATTCTTACTCCCATACCTTTAACTAATTTTACGTCATCAATTTCAAACATCATTTTTAGCGGCGTGATGTGTTCCGAAGATTGTATCTCCAATCTATTTCCTTTATGGTATGCGTGATAAGCTTTGCATGTTTCACAAATTTGAGTTTCGTCCATTATACAAACTTTTCCTTCATGAATCCCGCCAACAATTAATACAAGCCCCTCTCTTAGAGGTGCGCCATCATCTTTTACATATCCATAAGTATACATTTCTCCCAATTCGCCTCTTATATTTCTCAGGTCTCGTTCACTTTCGATTTTTATTTTCGAGATGTCTATGAATATTCCTGTTTCTTTCTGAATGTCTTGAACTATATCGTCTAAAATTCTCTCGTATTGAGGCCCTTCTCTTGGCATTAATCCTCGTAATCTTTTAAATATCTTGTCTGATTCTCCGTCACGCATTAATACTCCTTTTTGCACAAATTCTTCATAACTTTCTTTTTGAGCCGTAAAATGGTATTTGACAACGAAGTGTGCCAGTTCAGGAATGATTCCGAGAGCTATGAGGTGTTCTACGCACCCTTTCACCACTGTTATTCTCTCCACTACGGTTCTCGCTATATCTTCGAGTGATTGCTGTACTATTCTTCGAACTCTGTTTCTTTCAACCTTCAGCTTTTTCTTCTTTATTCGTTCCTTCTTATTTCTCTCTTTTTGCCTTTTTAGTTCTGTCGCAGGCATGTCGAGCACTTCTAAATCTTCAGCCGAGTAATTGTTTTGGTACCCGTCACGGAATTTCACAATGAATGGCATGTCTCTATTGAACGGGTCTTTAGAAACGATTACTCCTGATTCACTGCTTTGCGCTGAATATTTGCTTCCCGGCTTTATTCTCACTCTATCCTGAACATTTGGAGCGTATTCATCTTCTTCCACATCTTTTTCTTTTTTGAAGACTACTGCTTTTTTGAAGCAATCATTCATGCAGTCCAGAATTTTTGGCGGGGTATAAAGTGCAAAAGTAATATGCTGGAATTCTATTTGGGAAATACTACCAAGGTCTTTTTTTAGAATTCCATAACTTCCATTGAACTGTGAAGCGTTTGTTATCACAACAAGATCTCCTACTTGCGGCTTTTCGTCAACCGCTTGAACATCTCCAATAACACCTCCAATATTTGCTGTTTTCTCTATTTTTAAGACGTCACCAATTCCAACACGTATTTTGCGCCCTTTTGATGATTTGAAAATTTTATCTGGAATTAACTCTCCAATCGTTCCTCTTTTTAGTCCTTCATTGTTTCTCAAAAGTATTGCTCTTCCAGAATCTAGTTCTCGAGGATCTTTTGGTTTTACCGCTCTGAGATCATCACTCATAACTCTTTTCTCAATGTTTTGAGTGAAAGAGTCAAATGTTTCTTTTGCAGTGTGATCAACTGTTACTGTTCTGTAAGAATCATCAACCCTCCCGGTACTCCTGAATATTTGGTATATTATATCTTCTGCTCTCGCCCTGAAATTTATTGCGTCATATGCAACTTGCTGGATTTTTTTCACTATTTTCTGATTTGCTTTTTTTCTCGCATTGTTTATCCCCCGGAGTTTCCTGATTTTAGAAAGCGTTCCCAAATCTTCAACTAATGATGCTGCAACGTATATGAGCGCGTCTTCTGAAAGTTCGAAACCTTTTATTTTTTCATAGAGCTCTCTACTTCTCTCTACTGGAGCGAGGCGTATCAGCTGGTTGAGGAATAACAATCTTGTTAATGATTGTGAATCTGAAACTCTTGGCAGTACGCTTTCCAGACCATTCACGCTTTGCACGATATATTCTGCGGCTATCAATGCATCAGTATTTTGGGGGAGGAAAAAGCCGATGCCTGTCCTGTAAGCATCCCTCCCCGCTCCAGCAACTACTTGTCCAAAATCTTTTCCGGGGAGTTCCGGAACTTTTGTTTCCGGAATACTTTCCAATTTCTGCCGTACAAATCTTTGCAATAAAGATTCTAATTGTTCTATTCCCTGCTGTGATTCATCCACGATATTTTTTGGAATTCTTATTCCTGCACTTTTCAAATCTTCAAATATGTGGTGCACTCCAACAATTCCTTTTTGCTGGCCCGGGTTTAGGAATGATTTTGCGAGGTCTTCAATATATCGTCCATTAAATTTTGGTTTTCCACGCTCCTGCTCCTGTATTATTTCTGCAATTCTTAAAACGGGGTCGAAACCTCTTGTTCTAACTGCTACACTTTCCCTGCTTCTCTCTGCATCTTTCTCGTCCTGCACTGCGAGCATTTTTAGCAATTGGTCATTTTCCATGGTTCACCATTTGTATGCCTCTCTTTTGTGATATTCTCTCATGGCCTTATCCATGGCGTTAGCTATGATATTATTATAGTTTATTTTATTATTATCATTATTATTATCATTGTCTCTAGGAATTATAATTTCTAGTGTATCTCTAGGAACTATCTTTTCTGGTATTGCTCTAGGAATTATTATTTTTTCTGGCGTTATATTTTTTGGATGCGTTACTTCTTGTGCATCATCTCTTTCAGCAAGCAGTGAGAGAAGATCTTGTTCCTCCACTGGGGTTGTCGTTGCATCATCCGTGCCAGAGATGAGCTTTTTTATGAATGGCAGTGGCGCAGTAGTTATTGAACATGCATCTTCTATCTGATGTGCTTCTCCAAGAATTGTTGACGCTTTTGTTGGCTCTTTTATGGGTATTGAAAGAATTCCCATTTTGCTAAACCCTCCAGCATATAATACCCCTCCATCATCATTTTGTACCCCGCATAAACCCCATATTGGGAATCCTGTACCAAAGAATTCTTGAACTGTTTCTCCATCATAAGAATATACTTTTTTATCCCCTCCACCGAAGTATAATTTATCGCCGAGAACTGTTAAACCATTAAACCATATTTCTGTTCCTTTTATTACCCGTTGTTCGAGCGATAAAACAAGACCCCCGCCGGACCCCCCAGTGTGGTATATGTTTCCGTTAAAAACTTTAATATGCATAGGGCTTCTCGCTTCTGCTATCATTGAACCATCAAGAGAAACGATCCTGTCAGCACCATGAAGGCACAAAATTATTTTTTCTTTATGCCTTGTCACTCCCCAAACCGAACCTCCAAAATCTTTTAGTTTAGTATGCTCATTTTTAGACTTCGCTTCGTATAAAGAATCGCCTGTTGTGTAAAGAAGTCTTTCTTTACCGTCATGAGAATCAAAAAATACGTCGTGATACAATTTATACAGGTACCCTTGATACCCTCCTTTTCCTGCTTCTATTGTTTCAATGGTTCTGCCATCCGTAGTAACATCAATACTGCCATCCCTACGATTATTTACAATTATTAATCCATAATCCACCCCCAACAAACCATTGGCGAAATTATGTTGAAACATTTGAGTGTTTTTCGCAACGGCTGGAAATTTCAAATCTTCATTCACAATTTTTTCTTCCATCTTTCTTCTCTCATCTTCCCTACGCATCATCTCCGGCGTTATCTCCATACTTGGAACATTCTTTGTTATGTGGCAGTCGCAAACGTCCCTGATACTTCTCGTTGATAGTCTTGATTCTTTCGTTGTTGAATATTTAAATGAGCCAGAGAAAGGCATTCCGAATTTTTCCGGCTGGAATAATGTTAATGCTTCAAGAATTGCGAACGCTCCAGCCACCTGGTTTGTCATTATGACTGCAGGGTTTGGGTCTTGCGTACAGCTTCTTCGCCTTATCATTTCCTCCCTCAAACCCCTCTCATAATACCCCGCGAATAAGTGTTCGAGGCATGGAGTTTTTCCCGGTGCGTACACGAGCCATTCTGACGCGTCAGGCGATGATGCGGCACTTATGAGAGGAATTCCTTTCAGGACCGCGTATGCTCCGAGCATTGCCCTAGTGAACATGTTATCAACAAGGTCGAATAAGACATCGTACCCTTCAGGGTTGAGTTCATCAATGGACCACACACCATTTTTGAATTCAAACTTTTCGCATATCCCTCTGGCATCGCACTCTGGATTCATCGCCCGGTGCTTCAAAGCCAGAGATTCAGCTTTTTGTCTTCCTACACAATCATAAAAATGTATTTGTCTCGTCAAATTGTGGCTTTCAACAATATCAAAATCGTAATAATCAACCCTCCCAAACCCTATTTTTGCGAGCTGAATACTAGCAATATTTCCTAATGCTCCAGCCCCGACAACTCCAACTTTTAATCTGCGATACAAATCCCTGTCAATCATCAGAGCATCATCGGCAGGCATTTTGTGCGAGAATCTTTTCCCGCAAAGATTGAAGTATACCGGTTTTTTGAGATTATCATCACCCTGACGAAGTATTCTTTTTTTTACTTCTTCAGCCACGACTCCCCCCATTCCCAATGATATAAGGTCATCCTGAGGAAGCCCTTCAAATTCAGGCATTAGAGGTTCAGAAATGTTTTCTCCACCATTGTTTCCATCACATCTTACAACTTTTGCATATCCCGGAGAGCTTGACGCGGAGAATAATGGAGTGCTACGG
>CAYJTR010000027.1:0-5520 GCA_964373285.1 uncultured Methanosarcinales archaeon | reverse complement strand
AGTGACAAAGTTTAGCGCTATTGCTTTTGATACAGGGTCATTTGTTGCTTCAAATATAACATCCGATTCTTGGAGAAAGTACTGCATAGTTCTTGATTCAAGCGATGCATGCACTGGAACGATATCCACATTAGGATTTATCATATTCAAAACTCTTCTGTATTCTGCAACCGCACTACCTCTTATTGCAACGCCAAGAAATGATTGTTCATCAAGAACAGAATTTCCTATCACTCTTATCTGGCCAACTCCTAAAGCTGTTAATGACATCGCAGTATCTCTCGCGATAGGGCCATCACCAACAATTGTTACAACTGCATCATCAAGTCTTTTCTGCCCTTCAACACCCCAAAGTCTTAACTGCCTATCATACCTCTCATGTTCATTGACCGTCATCTGTTAAATCCTCCAACAAATCCCCGGATTGCTCAACAGGTTTTAGAAACTGCCATGAGTATTTCTCTATAAGACCGTTTTGTTCCCTGATATTTGAAGCTTCAGAAAATAACATCATGAATTCTAATTGTTCCCGATCATGAACAACATTTCTTAAGAGTTTATCATGCAGATTAAGTATGGAAATTTTAAGGTCGGGCTTTGGCACTTTTTCATCATCCGCATTTAACCCTCCAGACATATCGTACGCTTTTCTGAACGCAGTCCTAACATTCTCCATGTCTGCGCTTATCCTAAAGCTGCACAATATTCCCAGCGCTGACGCCATGAATTGTGAATAGACACATTCTTTATGCCTAAATCTGCTAAGATATCCAAGCGCAGAATATGCAAATTGGTATGCAAGATCGTCAATATTAAAAAATTTAGAGCTGTCAAACTTTTCCACCAATTCCTGTCTTGACGCCTGATATTTCGCGCCATGATACGCCGCGTGTGGGGGTGCATATTGCGGCGGCGGCACACTGCCAGAATGCCACTGTGGTTTAGAACTTGGATCATGACCGTAATGCTCTCCGTCCCATCCAGCGGCCTCTCCAAAACCAACCAGACTTTGCAACGCTCCCAAAAATGAACCTCCCTCTTTTGCGGGCCGTCCTAGAGGCGATTGTTTTGGCCTCCCATCATTTCCATTATATACAGGTCCTGGTTTTTCTTTCTCCCAAACGTATCTTTTTGACTGTTGCGACCATACTCTTACAAGATTTTTCCATCTCCATTTAAGACCATAACCGTTGCCCGTAGAAAACATGAACTTTGCATTAATTTCATTAAATAATTCATCATCTGAATATACAACGTCTTTTTCTTCTTTCACAGCTTCAACAGGAATCCTTTTCATCGCGCTGATTCTTTCCTGACCCGTGATTATCGCGAATTCCCTGAGCCCTATCTCACCATACGTCTCTTTTGAAAGGTTTACGACGACGCTGTAAGCAAAACCTGTGGATACTGTTTGTTCAACAGTCATTTCGGATTGAAGAATCATTTCAAGCGCTATCTTGCTCACATCATTAATTTTAGAAGGAACTATTATTCCTACAGATTTCAGTATTCTTCTTAACTCTTCTTCGCTTGGTGGAGAAAATTTTAATACTGCATCCTCAAGATTAGAGCCAGAAAGAACTGCTTTTCCATCTTTGACACTGCATTCATGTGCTCCTTCAATTAAGCGCACCGGTCTCCTAAAATATTTTTGTGTTGCTCCGCAGTATGAATTTATGACGTGAATGAATGCCTCATCATCCTGCCTTGAATGGTATACTTGCCCGCTTCCATGGCTATGAATGACCCCAATAATATTATAATTCGTTCCTTTGTCCTTGTTCAGTTGTGCAACCCCTATTGATGCGTTTGTTAACGCCTGAGCATCAAGATTTGTTGCTCCCGGCGATATTTCTGCGCCCTGAGCGATGAATATATCCCTTACAGTGTGGGAAGGGTCGTCTTCTTTTACGAGCATGAATCCGTGCCACTCGTAATTTCCGAATGTTATATCGTCAACAATTTTTCCTATAGCAAATGCTTTATCGAGCGCTCCTCTCGAAATCCTTATTTTCTGAGGAACTACTAATGGTTCATTACTCACCGCAACACTTGTCCTGAACAATGCCAAAAACTCATCATCATTTAATTCAATATCAGTCATCGCCATCCCCCGAACATTTTCCGTATATAATTTTTCCATATATAGTATATGATAGTACCTACATCAGCATCTTGCGCCTCGGTGTTTAGAATTCTGTTTATTTTTCTACCATAATATCTCGCTTTATTTTTTGTTCTTTCGTAAATGTCTCTTACATTCGTGCATATTGGTCTGACTGTACCTATCATCTGTCTTTTATATTGTCTTGCACATATCATCGTTCTTTCATAATATAACCCTAATCTATTTGTTTCAATATTTGGAGTTGTAATATTTGGTGTTATCCGCGCATCTTCAGGAATTGTTGTTCCTGCGGTTTCAAGAGATGTTTGAACTTCTACTGGTCGTTGAAATTGTATTTCCGCGATTTCTTCCAGACGTTGTTTGTCTTTGAATGCCGCGAGTGCTTCATTATATTCTTTATGATTCCAAACATTAGTTATCTTGAACCCTCGAGCCATAGCGTCTTCAAGGCGGATATAACCCACCTTTTCAAGGATGCTTTTTAACGACTTACCATAAAAGCGGCAGTCTTCATCAGGAGAACCGTGATCCGTCAAGCTTTCCATTGTCAACCCGTTAATGAAAGAATTAATCCCGTCAGACAAGTCAGCCATTGCATTCTTCGCGCTGTGGCCTCTAAAATTACCGCTAAGATTGCAGATATGAACGAATGGCTCTTCCCAATCTCTGAGCGTTGGATGAATCATAGGGTCTATACAATATGCCGCTTCACTTCTGAAAACTTTTCCTCCGCTCGCATTTATTTTTAGCCCAACTTTTGTTGGCGGGTATGGGTTGCACAATGCTGGCTGTACAGGGTTTTGCATTGCAAACTTAGGAACCTCCCAATACACGTAAAAATCGTCGCCTTTTCTCACATATCCAAGGTTTCCGTAACTGAAACTTTGCTTGCATGCAAAAGCACGAAATCCCTTTTCTCTTACAGAATCTTTTGCCATTTGTTTGGCTTGCGCGTCAAAATCCTGCAAAGATTCCCTTCTCAAAACTTTCATAAATTCTTTGTGGTATAAATCATCAAACGATTCGACGTCTACAAATGTATGAGGGCTGTACTTTTTCCCATCAATAACAAAAACTACATCGTTGAGTTCATGAGTGAGCGTGAACACGTGTCCCCGAGAAAAATAGAGTGGAACACCATCCGTAAAAGAGCCCAATGTTGAAGTATTACCATTATATTTTGGTTGCGCACAATTAAAGTTTAGTTCCCAGCGCAATATTCCTTCTGGAGGAGCTATCTGTTGCTCAATAACTTTTTTTGCCCTTTGTATTCTTTCTGTGGGATCTTCACTTTCCATTAATCCTATTTCTTCCTTCACAATGTCATCGATGCATTGCCGTCCAGTCTTTACGCCTAAATTGTTTGGCACCCCTAAAAGCTCTCCCATTTCGTAAGCAGTATCAATCATTAATGGGAGAAATTCTTCAAGAATGAATTTTAAGGCGCATTTTACATTATCATAATCCTTTATATTCTGCCCAGACATTAATTCTTTTTGAAGCCCTTCCTGCACAAATTGTTTTTTGAAGCCAAAAATTTCTCTTCTATTCCTGCTCCTGTAAAAATTTTCAATATCCCTCAGCATTCCTGAAGGAACGAGCCCCAAATCAAACAATCCGCATTGCAGTACATCAGCGTATCCTCTGCCATCTCTTTTTTCACAAACCTGATAGAGAGTTTCGTTGGCTATAACAAAGGAGCCACTGCCAGCCAATTGAGATAAAAGAGTGTTCATTGTTCCCAGCAAAAAAACAAGAAGACATTACTGATATCCTTGTTTTTGTTTAGCAGCCACTATCAAGTCTAATTCGTGATATTGAGTTTTTCCGTCAGGAGCAGTTCTCTCAACATAGTCTGTTGGTGCAACCGTATAATCTTCAGTCACAGCTCTCCCGTTAAGGGTAAAACCATGCTCCTTACCCATTTCTCCCTGAATTCTCGTCGTCAAATCTCTGTCCGAAAGCGGAACATTCCTCTCATGCAATACATGACTCACGATCTGAGTAACACTTGCTCCCTGTAAATTCTCAGGTAACGTCACCCTTACAGGCCTATCTGCATCGCTTGCAGGCCTTACTGCCACGACTTTAAACGTTGATGTTGCCATATTATTTCCCTCCCACATAAAAAACATAATGATTTTTGTGAAGAGAACAAATTGCTGTTATTTAAACCTTTTGTTTTCATAACCACTTCCAAATGATGAATAGATATGCTTATTTCGAAACATTTAAATATGATTCTGATTTATTCACCGAAATATTGTATTGTGGGGGATGAAGATGCCTGAAAAAAAAATATTGAGAGCCTTGAGAACCGATGTCAAGCCAAAGAGTTTGGGAAAAGTCATGGATAATCCGATAGTCAAAGGATTAATATACAGATTACCGCACGGAAGAGAAGGATACGAAGCCGCCCAGGCGATCGCGGGGCAGTTAGAGAAAAACAAAGAGTTAGTCACCACGGCAAAAGCAACAGTGCGCCAAATCCTCGACGATTTTACAAGAAGACAAAGAAGAGACCCCGGAACCAGATTTGTCATGCAAGGACTGGAAGACATGTTAGTTGAATCAGACGAAACTCCCAGAACAGGCGACATGGTAATAATGACATCAGAAGCGAACCCTCACTACGGGAGAACAGTAGAAGGAAGTTACGGCATCCTGAAAGAAGTTGCAGGAAAATCAGCAGTAGTAGAATTTCACCATGTAACAGGATTAACGCCGCTGATTGGATCACCAGAACTAATACAAGTATCAAGAGACCACTACAAAAAAGCAATCCTAAAAGGAGAACAATTAGGAGGAAGAAATCCTGCAGAGTTAAAAGTGGGCGACAAAGTACAAATAAGTGAGGGAAGCAAGTATTACGGGCAAAACGAAGGACAAGGACAAATTATAGGAACAGATCCTTTCAATGCAGAACTCCCATTCATTGTGAGATTTCAAAATGGAGAGCAAAACAATTATGCACTCGAAGATTTAGAAATATTCAAGAAAGCAAAACACGACAAGAGAACAGTAAGAGGCGGACTGCCTGAAGGAAAACACGATGAAAAATGCTTCCACGACACATACATCGGAAAAGCAGTTCATTGCGCCTCGATGGCTGCCAGAAAAGCGGCGTATTACCTGACAAGAGTAACCGTCGAGCACTTGGTAGGCGCGGCAGTAGGAGTGGCAGCGATGTCAGCCGCGCAATGGGCGATAGGGCGCTACGACTTGAAAGACGTCGCAGCAAGACTATTCAGAGAAGGAAAAGCAGCACAAACAGTACACTACTACGAATCAAACAAACCAGTATTAGTAGAGCCATCAATATTTGTTACGGGAGGCACTGAAAAAGCAAACGTGCCGGAACAACAAGTATTATACACTACCGAGCTAAAAAA
>CAYJTR010000026.1:0-14179 GCA_964373285.1 uncultured Methanosarcinales archaeon | reverse complement strand
CCTGTTGAACTTTTTAAAAAATTCAAAATTGATAGTTCTGGTGATGATTTTAAGGGCCGGGTTGAAGCTCTTCATGAAGAGCTTGTTGAATGGTTTGTTGATAATGAGGAATTTATTAAGAGTAGCAGTCCCGAAATTTCTAGGAATATTGGTAGTATTCTTAGCAGTGCCGGCGATAGTATTTCTCGTGGCGGTCATGACCGCGCAGAATTTTTTTATTCTCAATTGTTGCGCGAGCTTGAAGAATTGTACAGGCAGGTTCCTTTTTTGAAGCGGTCCAAAAAAAATCTTGACAGGTGTTATAACTCTTGGAAAAGCGCTTTTCTTCCTCAAAAAATTTTTGTTTCTGAAGAGTTTGTTCACTTGCTGAAAAAGCTGGACTTTCAGGAATTGGTGCATGCAAGCAAGGGGGTGGAAGAAATACAAAAATATCACGAATTAGTGCATAAGATAACTACTGGAGTTCACAATCATCATGATGTTCCAAAGAGTTTGAAGTATTATCCTAAAAGCAGGTTGTGGGGTGTGAGGTGCGGCAACAGGCACGAGCTATTAATCTTTTCCTACCATCCGGAAACGGGAGCGTATTACTTGTGCGATTATATAGATTATCACACGCACAACGAGGCAATATCCCACAGGGGGAGATATTATGAAATCTACGAAATAGGTAGTAGAACTGAAAAAACTTATAATTTTAGGCGGGGGGAAACTTTGAGCACGACGAGTAAAGAGAATAGCATACTCTACCCTTTTGAGCTTTCCAGTCTTACAACGGAAGAGCTTGAATTGCTGGGAGTTTGAATTGTAAGATTTGATATCTATGATTTTAAGAGTAAAAACGAAAGGTTTAAATGTAAGATGTGCTTTACTTATTCTACAAATACTACAAAGGTGATTATATGCAAGTAGAACTTACACGTATAAGTGAGAAAGGACAGGTTGTTATTCCGGCAAGTCTTCGAGAAGAAATAGGTATTCGTACATCAGACAAATTTCTTATCTTTGGAGAGGGAAACACGCTTATATTGAAAAGAATTGAAGTTGCAGGATTCAAAAAATCTCTTGCAGAGATAACTGCACCTCTTCAAAAAATAATTCAAGAAGAGGGGTTTACAAGTGAAGATTTGCGACAGGTAATAAAGAATGCACGAAAAAACCATCAGACTCGTACTTGATACAAATACTATTATTTCAGGACTTCTTTGGAGGGGGTACGAATTCACACTTCTCGAAAGTATAGAACAAGGGAAAGCACAGTTCTTTCTCTCAAAAGAAATTATACAAGAAATTGATGAAGTGCTACGATGCCAACGATTAGAAAAATTCATAAAACAAGCAGGTTTAAGTGTTGAAGAACTTCTTCAAAAAATAGTGTCACTTACGCATATTATTGCAGGGCAAACAGAGAAAATAACAATCTGCAGAGATCCTGATGATAACAAAATTATTGAATGCGCAATCATCGCAAAAGCCTTATACATTATCACTGGAGATAAAGATCTTCTAGTACTTGGGCAGTATAAAACTGTGAAATTTATAACAACACAAGAAGCTCTTAAAATCATAAATGCCTGAAAAAAGGGCGATGTCAAGTTGAATGTCTCTGGAACAGGTAGTAAATTTTTTTTCTCTGTTCTCTCTTTCTTTACAGGCGTGATTTAATCATTATTTGTTTAGTTTCGCGTCCGGAAGTGGACAAAAACAGAAACAAATCTTTCCCACTTAACTTGACAGCACCGAAAAAAAGAAAGATTCATATAGTTCATATATGAAGTTTTATACATGGAAAAACAAATAAGTATTTCTCTTAAAGACAACAAAAAGTTGTATGCAACACTCAACACAGCACTCAAACCAAAAGGAATAATAATCTTCGTCCACGGATTAACAGGTCACGCAAATGAACACCAATTTTACAATTCTGCAAGATACTTTCCAAAACAAGGATACAGCACATTAAGACTCAATCTGTACTCATCGCAGAAAAATGCAAGAAAATTGAGTGAGTGTACTGTACGAATACATGCGAGTGATATTCTCAAAGCCGTGGAGAAAGCAAGAAAATATCATGACAAAATTCACATTGTTGGACACAGTTTAGGAGGTCCAAGCATACTACTTGCACAACTACAAAACGTTCAAAGTATTACTTTCTGGGACCCAACGCCGACGCGTTGGCTTCATAAAAAAGAACCAAAAATATTCATAGTGGAACCAAAGATGAAAAAGGTTATTATACGTTGGGGAACCGAGTCTCTAATGGGAATAAAGATGTACAACGAAACAAAAAAATTCATGCCACTATCAACATTACTAAAAAATAATAAAATACCGCTCAACATTATCACTGCAGAAAAAGGATTGAATAAACAAAGCAAAGAATACTATAAATATACAAAAGGACCACGAAGATACACAATCATAAAATGTGCGGGGCATTGTTTCGACGAAGAAGGGGTGGAAGAGAAACTGTTCAAACGCACACTTTCATGGATTAAAAGATTCACTCCACAATAACATTTTATTCGCCCTGTGAAATTCAACGCTTCACCGCTTCGCTTTTCCTGTGTGTTACGCTCCCGCGAGGATTTGAACCCCGGTTCCAGGGTCCGCAACCCTGTGTACTGTCCAAGCTATACTACGGGAGCTCGTAAAATTTTCGTTACGTACAACTATATTTTGTAGTTCATACCGTATGTTTTTAAAGTTATAGTTAAACTGTGATATCTGCGCAATAATTTTAAACAGCAGAGTATTCCTCCAGTTTATGGGGGTAGATGAATTATTCGAGGAGTATTATGTGAATAACGGTGTGAGCACGCACAAAAATGTATCATATGATACTGATGGATTTCTAAAAATATTCTGTGTAGAAACATTTCCCGGTGGAGCGGCGGCGGTTACGGAAAAATACGCATTATCATTCGGGCACTATGTACTGCTGAAACAAGCATACCTAAAGGGGCGGGATGACCGGGTGACATTCGAGGCAGTAGTAAAAGTATTATCAAGAATGACTGTAGAGGAAAAAAATAGAAGGATAAGGTTGTTAATACCAAACTTTGGTGATGAGGAAACGCGATTGTTGAGAAAGTAACAAGAAATCTCTTCCCGGGGTTATCCGCGAGCCGAAGCCCGAGGCATTAAACCCGTCCGTTTTTAATAAAGAAGATATTTAAACCTGTAACAAATACCTGCAATCATGGCGTTTTTTGACGGGAACTTGTCGGGCGGTGAATCTTTGTTCAGAAATGAAGAATCATTGTCGCCGGAGTGGATACCGAAAATGCTTCCGTTCAGAGAGGTTCAGCAAAAAAGGATTGCCGGAGCTATGAAGCCGTTGTTTTCAAAACGCTCAGGGCCGTCAATGCTTGTATCGGGAGCTCCGGGTATAGGAAAAACCGCGGCGGTAAAAGTAATACTCAGGGATTTGGAAGAGCACTCGTCGGATGTAGAGCCGATATACATAAATTGCTGGCAGAAAAACACGTCTTTCAAAATATTCGTGGAATTGTGTGAAACGCTGGGGTATAAATTCACGCAAAACAAGAAAACGGAAGATTTGTTTGCAATAATTAAAAACATGGTTAACAAAAAGTCTGCAGTATTCGTTTTTGACGAGGTGGACAAGTGTGAAGACACGGACTTTTTGTATTTGTTGCTTGAGGAAATATATACCAGAACAATAATACTTATATCAAATGATGATTCGTGGCTGTCAAAACTTGATCCTAGAATAAAATCAAGGCTGATTCCTGAACTGTTGGTGTTCGAGCCTTACACAAAATCGGAATTGAGAGAAATATTGAGAAAGCGGGCAGAAATAGCGTTTGTGCCGGGTGTTTGGGATGAAAAAGCTTTTGAGAACGTGATAGAGCACGCATCAAAATTTCAGGATGTAAGAATAGGACTTCACCTGCTGAAAGAATCTGCAAGATCTGCGGAAAATTTGGGTAGTAAAAAAATATTGCTCGAGTATGTTCAGGAAGCGGCGGGCAAAATTGCTGAATTCGTAATAAAAAATTCTGAAGAGTTAACTGATGATTACCAAAAAATATTGGAAGTAGCAAAAAATAATTCGGGAAAAAAGATAGGGGAATTATTCGAAATATACAAAAGTTCTGGCAGGGATATAAGCTACAAAACATTCCAAAGACACGTAGAATTTCTGGCCAAAAACAGGTTTATAACGGTAGAAAAAAAGCTCGGGGGGAGCGAGGGTACTACAACAATAATATTTTACAAAAAAAAGTTGTCAGAGTTTTGAAACTTTTTGATTATTGCGCAGTGAAGAACACTTTCAGAGGATTTTCACGATTCTTTTTTAACAATAGTTCTGCACTTGGGGTACTGATCGCAGGCGTAAAACTCGCCGTAAAAACTTCTTCTTAAAACGAGTTTTCCGTCGTTGCACTTAGGGCATTTCTGGCCTTCTTTGCTCTTGCCGGATTCTGCCTTTTTCTTGGCGGGGCAATCTTGATTAATGCAGTGCTCTTGGGGTTTTTTGCCCTTGCGAATAACTTTAACAATAGGATTATTGCAATGCTGGCAAACCTTGTCAGTGGGCTGGGTAAGAGCATTTCTGGGAAGGGCAAAAGTGGCAGTGCACTCAGGGTAATTAGTGCACGCGATAAACATTCCAAACTTTCCTCTTTTCAGAGTGAGATCTCCTTTGTTGCACTTGATGCAGGGACCAATCCTGCTCATGGCCTCTCTTGTCTCCTCAAAAGTAGTTTTAAGATCCTTGCCTATACTGTCTTCTTTCTTCTCAAACTTGCCAAGAATTTTGGTAATCTCTTGACGGGCTTTTACAAGAATTTCGTCTTCGTGGGCTTTTCCTTCCTGAATGGAATCCATCTCCCTCTCAAAATTTCTGGTCATCTCCTCGTCAGTTATTTCAGGGATATTCTTCTCAAGTGTTTGTATAGTTTTCATGCCTAAATCTGTAACATTTATAGGGTCGCCGGTTATGTAGGAACGCTTGGCGAGAGTTTCGAGAATGTCCGCTCTGGTAGCTTTGGTGCCCAGCTCTCTCTGCTCTAACTCTTTGATTATACTGCTTTGCGTGTACCTTTTTGGTGGCTGAGTTTCTTTTTCATTAAGAGAAATTTTTTTAACAGGAAGTATAGACTTTTCAGCCATTAATGGAAGGGTGGTTTCCTCAAGCTGAACATATGGCTTGTACAGCTCGTGCCAGCCCTCTTTGGTGGTTCTTGTGCCTTTAGCAATAAAAATCTCGGATTTCACGTCAATTCTTACGGTTATGGTTTCCCTGACGGCTGGCTCTCCAAAAGTTGCGAGAAATCTTTTCACGACTAAATCATACAACTTTCTTTCTTGTTCCTGTAATTTTTCTGGAATAACCCCTGTTGGATAAATTGCTGGGTGGGCGGGATCTGTCTTCTTGCCATTATTAGGAACTAAATTTTTCTGTGATAAAAGTTTTTTTGCAATGGAAGAATACGCGGACTGCCTTCCTAGACTTGTAATTATTTTCTTGAACTCAATAGCTGGTGGCAGTTGTTGGGAAGAAGTTCTTGGGTAGGAGATGAACCCTCCAGTGTACAATTCCTGAGCAATATCTGAAGTTCTCTTTGGAGGCATGTGCAGAGCTCTGTGGGCTTCAGTCTGCATAGTGGTAAGATCAAAAGGATAAGGCGGTGACTGCTCATAAGATTTTTTGTCAACACTGTCAACTAAGGCTTTTTTCTCCTTGCATATTTTTGCGAATCTGCCTTGCGCATCTTCTTTTTTCCAAAACTTGTCTATCTCGTGGAATGCTTCAAAAGGCGGTGCAGTTCCGGACAGCAATTCTATTTCCCAGTAAGGAACCGGCTTGAATGACTGGATTTCTTTCTCTCTGTCGGAAAGAATTTTAAGAGCTGGTCCTTGAACGCGGCCTGTGCTCAAAATTTTGAAAGTGCCGGCTCTCTTGATGGCAGACATCAATGCTCTGGAAATGTTTATTCCATAATAATAGTCGAGAAAATGTCTGGTCTCGCCGGCCTCGATTAATGGATGATCGACGTGCTGTTTAAGTTTTGAAAAAGATGCCTCGAGATCCGGCTTTGTCAATGTTGAAAATTCCATTCTCTTGGCATCTTTTTTGCCGCAGGCAAACCTCAAAGCGTTAAAGCCAAGAAGCTCGCCTTCAATGTCTTTATCAGTGGCAATAACAAAATCGGATGCCTGTTTTGACAATTTCTTGATGACAGAAATATACTTTTTGGTATAATCACTATTCTTGGAAACTTCATAAGATGGCTTCCACTCAATATCAAAAACTGGAGTTCCGGAAGACTTTTTTTTCTGGGCAAGGCCATAAAGGTGGCCAACGGCGGATACAACAAAAATTTTTTTTCCTGAATTCTCAATTTCGTAATAAGGAACAGAATCGTCAACTCTCTTCAACAATTTGCCGGTGCTCAGAGCTTCAGCAATTTTTTTGGCAGCCGCAGGCTTCTCCGCAATTATTAATGTGTATCCCATTATTTTTTCATCAATTTTGATTGGTGCCTCTGCATTTGCAAGTTTTCTATCCCGGCGAAGGGCAATCTTTATAAAGTATTCTTTCAGATGCAATAAATAAGAGGTGATGTTAATGTTTTGGCGGAGAGTATCAAGGCGCTTTCACAGAATTCTGGGGTTATCGCATAGAATAGTTCTGAAAGAACTGTCAACACTTTACACAGCGGGTCTCGTCACGATTAATGAGGCAAAAATACTTGCACGATTCTCACTACGACACGACGGGTGGAAAAGAGAGCGCATAGAAAAATTTGTTAATGGAGCATTGGTTAAACACCTGAAAAAATTGAGTGTTGTAGGAACAAAAATTTCAAAAAGGAAAAAACACGGAAGAAAGGCGCGCAAGAGAAGAAAGTCTGGAAGAAGTTATGCGAAGAAGAGAAGAAAGAAGTAAATATATATAGTGAATACTCCTACAGCACGTTATGGGCTGGTCAATACTGGCTTTTAACGGGTTGGACGGGGTTTGTGCATCGGCGATAGTGCAAAGACTGGCAGTACTAAAAGAGAGAACGGCAACGACAAGATTTGTAACGTACCAAGAGTTCAGTAAAACGCTTGCAAGCACTCCGGTGGGAAACTCAGAAGTATTATTCATTCTTGATTTATCACCGTCAGAAATACAAAACATGCTTAGAACAGTTAACCATTTAAGGGGCAACAAGGTGTACTGGAACACGCACCACAAAATAACGGGAGAAACAAAAGAATTATTGCAAAGCGCGGGAATAATACTGGAGAACAGGCAGGGGATATCTTCGGCGGCGATGGTTGCAGAAAAATTCATGCCTGAGGATGGTATATCTAAAGAGTTGGCAAGGATAGCTGCGGACAGGGAATTCTGGAAAAGGTTGGATTACCGGTCGGAAAAATTGGCTGACTTGATATCATCAGGTAAGGATTTGGCAAAACTGTCAGCTTCGCTGTCAAAAGGAATATTCTGGACTCCTGAATGGGAATCAGAATACGTGGCGTACAAAGAAAAAAAGAGGGAAGCGTTGTGCGCAATGCTTGGAAGAATAGCAATAAAAAGATTATCAAAATGGTATGTGGGTTTCGTGCTTGCAGAAACATTCATAAATTCTGCGGACGCGGGGCAATTCATACTGGACCAGCACAGCACTGTGGATATTGTGGTGGTGTTATTTCGTTCTGGGAGAATAAGCTTCAGGCGCAGGGACTCGTGCGATGTTGACGTGTCAAAATTCGCAAAAGTGTTCGGCGGCGGAGGGCACCCGTACGCAAGCGGGGGGGTGCTGAACACGAAAGTATCGCTGCAAAATTTTAATGATGTAGTATTCGACATAGACCAAAAGATGAGAAAAGCGTATTCGGTGTGATGATTATTAAAAACGCGCGGGTTTAATATTCCGGACTTTGGTCGGCTCATTTTTGATTCCAAAAACCCGCTCGTTTTTAATAAATTCAGTATAATCGAAGATTATGAGTTTATCCAAATAATTGAAGACTATGGTATTGATTTCTATCCAAACAAAATAATGTAGCGCCCCACCCTTTAAGTTTAGTCTGCTTTCAGCAGAAATATATACAACGAAAGAAAAAACTACGGCAACAAAAATTTTTCGGCGACCTCTGGAACTCTGCGAAGCGAAAGGCTTATATAGGAATTGTATCTAAAAAGAAACATATGTATCTAAAAAGAAACAATGAATTGGAAGTTTTAAACCTGTACCTAAGCGGCTATGCCAAGCAGTTTTACCTCAGAGAAATAAGCAGGCTGGCAGAGCTGCCTCTTAAAAATGTCCAGCGCAGTGTAGAATCTTTGGAGAAAAGCAAAATATTGCGGAGCAGTATTCGAGGGAAAAACAAGTATTTTGGCCTGAATCTGGACAACATTCAAACTAAACTGTATGTATTGCAGGCGGAAATCTTCAGAACTTTTTTATTCTTGAAAAAATACCTGCCTTTCAGAACTTTTCTCAAAGAAGTTTCAACGCAGGCACCGCTCGTTGTTTTTGGGAGTTTTGCAAAATTTGCCGCAGAAGAGGGCTCTGATCTTGATTTGTTGACAGTCTCAAAACACGAAGAAAAATTTCCTTTCCACGTGATTCCATATAAAGTTCACGAGATCAGGTTATCAGATGATTCTTTTAGGAAAGCGTTGGAAAAACAGGAAACCTTAATCAAGGAAATAGAAGAAAATCATGTCATCCTAAACAATCATTCATTTTATGTGGCTACAATGTGGGATTACTATGCAAAATAAACTGAAGTGGTGTTTTGGACTGAAAGACGGCCTTCGGATTGTAGAGCCCAATGAGAGGCTCGCCAAATCCTATTTGGCAGAAGCAAAATCATCTTTGGAAAGAGCTGAAAAGAATTTCAAGGACGGTGATTTGATGTGGACAACCGTCGTTATTTATTATGCCGAATACTACGCCTTATACTCCTTCTTACAGAGAATAGGCGTCAAGTGTGAAAACCATTTTTGCTCTATTTTGACCGCAGGTTTCCTCCAGGGAGAGGATAAAACTGAAACAATCAATCGTCACAAAGATAAGAGAATAGACGCCCAGTATTACATGAAACTTGACAAAGAAGAGCAAATCGGCAAGATGCTTCAAGAGGCAAAAACATTTGTCTCGATGTTCGATGAAATTGTTTCAAATCTGAATGAAAAGGAGATCAGTGCGCACAGAGAACATTTGAAGAAAGCAATTTAACAAATGGCAACCTCAGGAACTCTGCAGTGCTCGGCTTCGCCTCCGCTCCTCGCCACGCTACGCTCTTCCTACGCTTCGCTTCGGTCGAAACAGATAACGGGAATTATGCCGAAAATCACTCGGCTCGTGATTTCCCAAAATCGTTTAATGTTCTCCGCTTCGCTTCGAACTTAAACAACTTCATTAAATTCCGATGTTATAGGTGATTACTTTACATTACCTTCAAATCGCGACATTTATATAGTTCTTTATTTGCATGATAATTCATGTTTTCATTTGTAGAAATAGTTGACGCTTTAGTAATGGTTATAGTGGTTGCGTACATATTTTCAGATATAATACCCTCTCAGGGAAGAAGGCATAATTCTATATCTCTTAATGCTGTGCTTGCAGTGGCTCCGGGAATAATACTTCACGAGTTCGCGCACAAAATAGTGGCGATAATTCTTGGGTTTAAAGCGGTATTCTCGGCATCGTATGTATTCCTGATGGTGGGAGCGCTTCTTAAATTTGTGAACGCAGGATTCATATTCTTCGTGCCGGGGTACGTATCCATAAATTGCGCGGGAGGGGCGTGCATAACAGGTATAGAAACGGCTATGATAGCTTTTTCCGGGCCGGCAATTAACGGAATATTATACTTATGGGCCAGATGGTATGAAACGAAAATAAAAAATGGTAATTGGTTAATGCTGATAAGAGTTACAAAAAAACTTAATGGATTCCTGTTCATATTCAACATGTTGCCGGTGCCATTATTCGACGGGTGGAAAGTATATGCAGGATTATGGGCGTGGATATCTGGAATATTGTAACATCGTGTTATAGGGTAACTTCAAAAAAGTTTAATTGCCCTTTCAGCGGTCTTTCCGGAATGCGTTGTGCATTCTCAATAATGAAGCCATACAGTTTTCCTTTCCATGTATATCCTTTCGCAAAGTGTTTGTCAGAGTCTTTTTCAAATTCTTCGATTGTGTGATACTCTTTTACTCCTGTAATCATCGCTTTTCCTACGATGCATCCTGTTGGGAGTATTGTGTAACCCATTCTTTTCATCGCTTCTTCGCTTGGTTGTTTTGATGCGTGAACAATAAATTCTCCTCTGAATTTGGTGTTCCATGACCGTATCTCTATTGTTTTCTTTCCGCTCACAATGAGTTCGGCCCATGGTTGTTTTAGGGATAGCGCTTTCATTTCCTCGTCACTATTTTTTTGATTTTTTGCAATCCTGCTGTTACCATGTCTGAGTATTGTCCCGTCATTTCGTGCATCGTTTTTACCTTGTTGCCGTACTTTTCAAAGAATGTTAGTGTGTGTAATGGTTTTTTTGTAGGGATTTCCGGGGGGCCTGAGGGGTATCCGATTGTAACTATTCCTAGGGGCCTGACATTTTCTGGGATTCCAAAATTAATTCTTAACTCTTCATCGTCATAAGCTCCAACCCAGCAGGCGCCCAATCCTTGGGAGTGAGCCGCTAATAGCATGTTTTCAATGACTGCGGCGCAGTCCTGAACAGTAAAAAGAACTCCTCGTTCCTGAAAATCCCTTTCGGTTTTTGATGCTTCACCGCAAACAATGATGTGAACTGGAGCGTTGATCATCCAGTATTGTTGGTGGCAATTCTCTGCAATAATTTCTCTCTTAACCTTTTCAAGAATGATAATAAATTTATAATTTTGAAGGTTTCCGGCGCTTGGAGCGGACCTGCCTGAATTGAGAATGTAGCCGATCTTCTCCCATTCTACAGGGAGGGATTGATACTTGCGGCAGCTTCGCCTTGTCATCATGCAATCGATAGCATCCATAAATCAGTTACTTATTGCGTTATTTTTAAATATAGCGGGTGTTAACGCATCGTAATGCGCTACATTAATATTGCTCAATTGTATGAATCGCTGGAAAAATCGCCGAAGCGTTTAAACAAGACGTTTCTATTATCAAAATTTTTGAGGTCAACACCTGTAGAGGAGATAGAAAGAGTGATGTTATTGGTGCAGGGGATGGTGTTCCCGTCGTATGACAACAGGCGCTTGGGAATGTCATCAAAACTTATAGTGAAAGTGTTAATGCTGTCGGCGGGAGTGTCAGAGTCAGAAGTTACAAAATTATGGAAAAATTTGGGGGATTTGGGGGACGTATCAGAAAAATTGCTGTCGAAAAGGCGGCAGAAAACATTGTGCACTTCTGAGTTGTCAATTAAAAAGGTGTTTGATGGACTGCAAAAAATAGCATCTCTTGAGGGTGAGGGATCTGTGGATATGAAGGTACAGCAGGTGGCAGAATTGCTGTCATCGGCAACGCCTATAGAGGCAAGATACATAGTGAGGACAGTTATAGGGGATTTGAGGATAGGTCTTGGCGAGGGAACATTAAGGGATGCGATAGCGTGGGCGTTCTTCTCGGAAAAAATAGGGTTGAAATATTTGGAAGAAAAAAATGTGGTCAGTTTTGAGCGTTCAAGAGAGGAATATCAGGATGTTATAGGCGCGCTTCAGCACGCTTATGACGTGACTAATGATTTTTCAAAAACTGCTGCGCTGGCATCAAAGGGTTTGGAGCATTTGAAAACGGCAAGCATAACTCTCGGAGTGCCTACAAAAGTTATGCTTTTCATAAAGGCGGCGAGCATAAAAGATGGGTTTGAAAGGGTGGGAACTCCTTGCGCTATTGAAGTAAAATATGATGGTTTTAGGGTTCTTATTCACAAAATAGAAAACAAAGTTATGGTGTTCACGAGAAGATTGGAAAATGTTTCAAAACAATTTCCTGACATAGTTAAAGCGGTAAAAGAAAATGTGAACGCGAAAGAGTGCATACTTGACGCGGAAGCTATAGGTTACGACCCGAAAACTCTTAGGCATGTGCCATTTCAGAAAATATCTAGGAGGATTAAAAGAAAATATGATATAGATGAAACGATTAAGGAACTGCCTGTAGAGCTGGACGTGTTTGATGTTTTATACTACAAGGATTCATTGCTGAACACCCCGTTCAAGAAACGCAGGGAAATATTGGAAAAAATAGTTAGTGCCAAGGAGAATGTTATAAGAACGTCAAAACAATTAATTACTGCTTCACAAAAAGCGGCGGAAAAATTTTATGAGGAATCGCTTAAAGAAGGATTTGAAGGGGTAATGATGAAAAACTTGGAAGGAATATACACTCCGGGAGCAAGAGTGGGATTTGGGGTAAAAGTAAAACCTTCAATGGAAACACTGGACTGCGCAATAGTGGGAGCGGAATGGGGTGAAGGGAAAAGAAGCAAGTGGCTATCAAGCTTTACCATAGCGGTCAGCGATGGAGAAGAGTTGGTGGAGATAGGAAAAGTTGGAACGGGGGTTAAAGAAAAACTTGAGGAGGGATTGTCGTTTAAGGAGTTGACAGAAGAATTGAAACCTTTAATAAAAAAATCCGATGGGAGAAGTGTAACAGTGAAACCGCAAATAATACTGGAAGTGGGATACGAGGAGATACAAAAAAGTCCATCATACAATTCAGGGTTCGCATTAAGATTTCCTAGAGTGATAAGATTGAGGGATGATAAAAGTGTTGGAGAAATAAGCAGTATTAACGACGTGAAAAAACTTTTTGAAAGTCAAAGAGGAAGAAATAATTGATTGACGAAAATTTTTTTGCTTTTTGTTTCTCCTCGCCGCGAAGTATTCTTATTTTTTAACTGTCGTGTTCACATCTTTTTCTTCCCGTTCATGTATGGCACTAGAACTTCGGGGATTGTTATAGTTCCATCTCTTTCCTGGTAATTCTCGAGTATTGCTCTTATTGCTCTGCCTGTTGCTATTGCTGTCGCGTTTAGCGTGTGAACGTATTCTCTTTTTCCCCTGTCTTCATATCTTATGTTTAGTCTTACTGCTTGGTATGATGTGCAGTTACTGCATGATGTTACTTCTTTGTAATCGTTTTCTCTTGGCATCCACGCTTCTATATCATATTTTTTTGCGGCTATCATCCCTATGTCTCCCGTGCATATGTTTACTACTCTGAATGGTATTTTCAGCGCCATGAATATTTCTTCCGCGTTTTTTTGCATTTCTTCGTGGTGCTTCCATGATTCTCCCGGCTTGCTTATTATTATTTGTTCTACTTTCATGAATTGGTGGACTCTGAATAATCCTTTGGTGTCAACCCCATGGCTTCCTATTTCCCGCCTGTAACAGGGGCTTATTCCTACAAATTTTAATGGCAGCGTTTTCGCTTCCAGCACTTCGTTTTGGAATCTTGCCGTCAGCGGGTGTTCTGATGTTGCTATCAGGTATCCATCGTCGCTTTCTACTTTGTACATCACCTTCTCGAAGTCTTCCAAATCTGTTACTCCTTCGTACGCTTTTCTGTTCATCATGTGGGGCGGTATTACTAACTGGTACCCCTTTTTTACTAGCTGGTCTATTGCAAACCTTTGCAACGCCATGTCTAATAGCGCTAAATCTCCTAATAAATAATAAAATCCCGCTCCTGATATTTTTGTTGCTCTCTCAAAATCTGCCAGTCCTTTTGATTCTGCCAGAGTGCTGTGAATTTTTGTATCAAAATCGAACTTTCTTCTGGCCCCCCACGTTTTTACCACTACATTGCCTTCAGGGCCTTGGCCTGCAGGCACTGACTGGTGCAGTATGTTTGGAATGTTCATCAGTATTTTTTTTAATTTTTCTTCTATTATTTCTCTTTCTTCTTCCAGCTTTTTTACTTTTTCAGGGAGCATTTTTACTTTTTTTAATGCTTTGTCCACCTCTTCGCCGGCTTTCTTCAATCTGTTCACTTCTAGTGACAGCTCGTTCTTTTCGTGTCTTAGAGCGTCCAGCTCGTACTGCACTTTTCTGTTTTTTTCATCCAGTAATATCGCTTCATCAACGCTTTTAAGCGTATCCAATAGTCCGCGCTTTTTCAAGTCTGATTTTACAGCTTCAGTGTTTTCTCTCACAAATTTTATTGATAGCATCGTTGTTGCC
>CAYJTR010000025.1:0-14519 GCA_964373285.1 uncultured Methanosarcinales archaeon | reverse complement strand
TTTAATAAATCAGGGCTATAACCACCCTGTTAACATTCTCAAATCTTACCTTTCCGGGATCTGGAGAATTATTATTGTCGCCTTGAACTATGGCGTACCATTCACCATCGTTGCCCGTTTCTATCACTCTATGAATTAACGGGATGTTTGAATAAGGAGAATTATAACTTATGATGTCCCCGGAACTTATTTGTTCAGGGCTTTCAGGAACCACTTCAAGGGCGTGAGCAGTGCTGTCAAATGTGGGATCCATACTTTTTGTATCGGTAAACTCT
Organism: uncultured Methanosarcinales archaeon; assembly: GCA_964373285.1. Classification (GTDB taxonomy): domain Archaea; phylum Nanobdellota; class Nanobdellia; order Woesearchaeales; family ARS49; genus JACQMS01. The sequence goes on along the minus strand of CAYJTR010000025.1, from coordinate 14,244 downwards.
GCCCACACAACATTTTTTTGATCTATAACAACCCGGTCCTTGAACACTTTTATCTGGTCGGCTTTAATCCAGTCGCCGGGGCTTGACTTGTTTCTTTCCTGAACCGTTTTGGCCGTTGCCGTTGCGAGCCCAGTACCTGTTCCTATGAGTATTCCAGCTATGAAAACTATTAGAAAACCCAACCCGATTATTTTTGTTCTCATCATAAATCACCATTTGTCACTATGAAGTAGCTATTATATAAACCTTTCGTTTTTGATACTATTATATAGTGGTATTTTGATGGGTGTTCGCCCCTTTTAACCCTAAAGGTTACAATGATTTAAATACTAGATTATTATTGAGTTATACATTGAAAGCGGTGAGATATTGTGACTCAAACAATAAAATACTCAATTTTTCGTACTGCAAGGTTTGACAAAGAGCTTATGAAGACGTTTTCTAAAGTAGAAATAGAAGAAATTGAAGAGGTTGAAAAGAAACAACTGACAGTAAACCCTTACATTGGAGATCCTCTTGGATATAGATTTTTCAGAGAGAAAAAATTGAAGGGGAAAAGAATATATTTTCTTATTTATGATGACATGCTAGCAGTACTCATGGTTGCAATAAGTGATAAGAAAACACAACAAGCAACAATTGATGAAATAAAAAACCATCTAAAAGAATACTATTCAACTATAAAAAATGCCATCATGCAACACGGCGAATACGACCGCTCTTAGCATCTTGTAAACTCTCAACAAGCTGTCCTATCAACTCGCGATCAACGGTTTCTAATCTTTTTAATCTATCATATTCAGTTCTCGATATAGTTATCATTTCTGCTTCCATACCGTTCATAGAGCAAAACGATTATTTAAACATATCGAAAACAGATCGTCACATTCAGGTTTTATCCGGGCCGCCTATACAATCATTATTCTCAAACAACAGAGTAGAAAGCATTTCTGGAAGTTTTCACAAGAATTCCTCCAGAAGCAGGCCTATTGCATGAAGAAAAAGCTTCGGAACCATACAAAGTTGCGCTCATATAAGGACCTTTTTTCATAAGAAGTTCAGCAGTACAATAATTCTCCTTTTTTGCGGTAAGAAATTGCGCACCGCGCCCCTCAGAATCGACCATTTGAATCATAACACTAAAAAAATCATTTTTTGAGGCAAAATCCTGCAACGCGTCCTCCACCAAAGAAACAATTTGAGGAAATAAAGAGACAGGAACAATAGTATGATCTATCAATATGTGTTCACACAACAACACATTTTTATCAAAATCAACACTCTTAAACCCGTAGGCCTCCGCAGAACCAGCAAGAACTCTTTCACGACCGTTAACGCGCTGATATATCTGAAACTCGTAAAAAGTATTGTCAGAAATTTTTTCAGGAATATCACTTGCATGAATTTCTGTAACAACATCAAAAACTCCCTTTTCAGGATGCACGTAAAATTCAGAATCAACAGGGTCCTTGCCAGAAAGCTCAACATTGTACGAAACAGAAACCGCGCCACTAAAAATACCCAAATCCAGAGGCTCACGATCCAACAAATTAGAAAAATTTCTCAACAATTCCAAAGCAGTCTTCATATCTGAAGGAATACTCCTGGGAATACTGCCGTCTCCGGTAACCAGAAACCTCAAAGCTTTTTCAACACTAAGATCAATTTTTTTCTCGTAAGAAGCAATGCGCTTCCTCAAATCAAGAATCCACTTACTCATTATTTTTTCTGCAAGCAAATATTTTCTTTTACCAATGTTATAAGGAACATCATCAAAATATTTCTTCTTTTCCAATAAAGAATCTTCATGAATTTCTTGCGCCTGCCTTCTGTTAATCTTTCCAAGCCTGAAATCCTCAACAGCACCTAAATTCAAGAAGCACATTTCAAAATCATCAGTTAATTGTAAAAGCAGAGAATATTTCTCTTCAGGAATAGTTGCCGTTTCAATATCGCCGAGCCGGTCCCAAAAATTTTTCAGCCGGGCGCGCACTTTTTCAGGGTCAACATCATCAATATCTTCTGCCTGAGCACGCATAAACATGGACTTGTACCTGCCGAGAATTTCTGCGCCGAGCAGTCTGACAGAATCACGGGAATCAAAACAAACATTTTCAATACTGAATTCAATATTTTTTCTGTAAACAAATCTTGGCTGTTCCGGAACGCCGCCGCTATTCCTAACCCTGAACTCTTCCAGAGAGCCAGCGATTTTTGCCTCTAACAAAGAAATATATGAAACACACTCATCATCATAAAAAAGTTTCAAAACTCTGGGAATTTCAAGCCATCCAAGAACTCTGGAAAGAACATCAACACCATCCCTAACAGCACCCTCAATAAAAAACAATCTATCAGAAGTATGCTCATCATCACTAATAGATCCACTTTTTACATCGGCCCTAAAACGATTATAAATGTTTTTTATTTGAGACTCCAGTCTAGAATCTCCGGCATCGCACAAAACCTTAACAGTTTCAGCATCACAAAAACCTCTACCTGCAATCTCTCCCAACTGCTCCCTCAAACCTGCAAGAGGCACATCAATCACCACTGGAATCCCCAACATTTCTCCTAGAAAGTTTAATCTTGGAAAATTTTCTTTTAGTAAGTTTTACCGCGCCGTCATCAATATCAGCGCCATCCTCAGCAATTTCTTTTCTAAGAGCTTCCTCTCTAGCAGTACTGGAATCCCAATTCATAGATTCAACACGGCCCTCAAGAGTAAAAAAGGGCTCTTTACCCTTAACGGTATTAATTGCGAACAAGAAACATTCCTCATCAATAACCGGAGTGATAAAATGAACAATTTTCATAAATTGTTCAACACTCAATCTTCCATCATACAATTCGACAGGCGCGCAGGGCTCTCTAAAATTAGGCAAATACCTCTCGACAATGGTAGACTTACGATCAAGCTCATCATCAGGAGTCCATATTCTTTTAGCAACATTCAACAATTCAGCAATATCACCAACTCTTGACGCCTTATAAACAGTATCTTTACTAACGGAGCCAACAAGTCTCTTGCCCTTCTGCAACTTAGGACCGCTGGAACCCTTGTCATAAAAAATAGATCCATCATCCTTAATAATCCACCTGAAATAATAATTATTAGGCTTCCTAACCTGATACCTGAACCTGTCATCATCATCAGACTGGCCGTTAATCAACAAAATCTGATCATGAACGTACAATTCTCTGTAACCAACATTGGCAACTGTAACAACATCACTGCAACCAGCTATGGCCATCAAATAATCAAAAAAGTTTTTTCTGACAGCAAGAAATTTATCATTAGCCCTGCCCAAGCGCGCCTCTAACTGTTCTATCTTGTATTCAGCAGGAATTTTTTTCAAAGCATCCTTCTTATACATAACCCAGTCATCAGATTTATTCTCAGGATCCAGCATTTCTCTGGCAGCAGCAATCCTTTTAAACATGGCTAAGGCATCACTATCGCCGGGATTACGATCCGGATGGTAAAGCAACGAAAGTTTTCTGTACAAAGAATTCACCAAATCAGCAAGTCTAACATCATCCAAACTGGCAATAATGTGAGGTTGAATGCCCAGATCCAAAAAAGGATTAGACTCGTCCGAAAAATCATCAAACAATGGCATGAGACCCTCTCAATCCAACGATTGCCTTAAATCAGCACCATCATCAGCATCTTCAAATTCATCACTATCAGAGTCATCATCTTCATCCAACTCGTCATCAGAATCATAACCTGAATTTTTATGAGCGTTATTAAACAAGTCTATAGCGGCCTCAAAATTAGAAATTTCGCAGCTATCAGCAATATCTACAAGCATAATTATTTTTTCAGGCAAAGATTCAGGGCCTTTAAGCCGAGCATTAATATCTGTAAGATAATCATCACTCAAACTTTCCAAGTCCAACTCTCCAGAAAATCTCGATGTTAACAAGTGCAAAGCATACCTTCTAGTATCCTGCATAGCTTGAACGAATTCGGCGCTGGAAACATCCTCGGGAAGTTTGGTCCTTCTAGCCCTGTCAAGAATTTCTGCCTCGGCAGTTATATTCCAAGCGTCACTCCTGCCAGCCATTGCTTCCTCAACCTTCAAAAGAGCAGAAATATCATCAACAGTTCTGAAACCAACATCCTTAAATCTTACAAGATCACCAGGCCTCAATTTTGCGTCATCATGCCTGACAGTCATCAAGTACAACACTTCACCAGCCTCTTCCTGAGGAATGCCCGCAAGAGCCAAAGCTTTAGAAAAATGCTGCTGAGTGGTACCAATCTTTTCCAAAGATTTTTGATCAAACAATTTAGGATCGTAAACTACAAGAGAAGTTTCCTCGTCCGAATACAAATTTTGCACGGTTTCATCCCTGAGAAATCCTATATAATTTGGCGAGTGCCAGAATGGATGTAAATTATTCTCATCAATAACAATTCTACTTTCAGAAGTATCAACTCCAAGAGCCCGCAATTTCCCCTGAGCAACAACTGCAAGTATGCCCGCAATCCTGTGAGGAAGAACATCACCCTTCAGGAGAGAACCCTCCAACACTAATTTCCCATCACTATCAAGATACATCTTACCACTGCCAACTCTTAATTCTGCATGCAACAAACCTTTTTTCGCCAAGCTTGAAACACCTGAAGGTTCAGCATACAATGTTACAGCTTGAGAACCACTATCATAAAGCGCCACATAATTCAGCACAGAGCCGGGCTTCGACACGTCCTGTTTTTCAACATCACACAATTCAACTCTGAACTCCAAAGTTTTATCAGACATTTTACAACCCCTCAGATGTATTTATAACAGCTCCCAAATTGTGCTGATTAATTATCATCTCCCTATCAGAAACCCTGAGAACCTCTTCACCACCCTTCATAACGTACAATTCTCCGGCGCACTCCAAAACGTCATAACCTTTGCTCTTCCAGTGTGCGGAATGTCTATTAGTGTCAACAAAATCACTAAAAGTTAAAGTAACATCGCCCATATCCAAACTTACAGAGCTGACACTCTGAGGAAGAAAACCTTTATGAAATCTGTTAGGGGGATCCTGCTCTACAACTTCTGAAATATCTAAAACATCCTTCCTGTGAATTATAACCGAAGGAGGCGCGCTATTAAGAACTAAAGCTTTGTACGCTCTCAACACATCAGCAACGCTTTGCAAACCATCGCCAAAATCATATTTTCCTGACATTTTGAAACCTCCAATAATACAAATTAATTGTATAAGAGCATTACAAGTATTTATTATTAACGCCCCACAATCAAAAGAAACAAGCAGGACATTTATAAATGTTTCTATTTTGTAGTTACTATGTAGTGATTGTGGTTATTCTCTGGCCGCCTCTAAAAAATTTTGGGATTGCTGAAACTGCAACAAGAGCAAGAGCCGCAACCCAGATATTCAATGAACGGCCAACCGGAAAGGCGCATTGCATCAGAGCCGATGAAGGAGTAAGTTTTTAAACGTATACAAACTTGCAACACTCATGGATATACGCAAATGGGCGCTCATCAATGCGTACCAGCACGAAGGCAAAGCGCAAATAGGAGCGGTCATAGGAAAATTAATATCTGACAATGTTGAGGTGAAAGAAAGATTAACAGAAATAAAAAAAGAAATTGAAAGAGTAATACTGGAAGTCAACTCTTTATCGTTTGATGAAATAAAAGAGATAGTGGAAAAAAATTATTCCAACGATTTAAACAAACCAAAAAAAGAACACTCGCTAAAAGAACTGCCCAATGCTGTCGACGGAAAAGTAGTATTAAGATTTGCTCCATCACCATCAGGACCATTACACATAGGACACACTCTGGCGCTGTCACTAAGCTCAGCATACGCTAAAAAATACAGCGGAAAATTATTGTTAAGAATAGAGGACACAAACCCTGAGAATTTATACCCGCCGGCATACGAACTAATAGAAAGAGACGCACGATGGCTGACAGACAACGGAGTTGCAGAAGTAAGAATACAATCAGACCACCTATCGGAATATTACGACGTTTGCGAAACACTCCTTCACGAAGGCCACGCGTACGTATGCACATGCGACCCCGACAATTTCAGAGCGTTGCTTCACAAAAGCACGCCATGCCCGTGCAGAAATTTAGACTCGAAAGAACACGTGAAAAGATTTGCGCTAATGTTCTCGCACTACAAAGCCGGAGAAGCGGTAGTAAGAATAAAAACAAACATCGAAGACAAAAACCCCGCGATGAGAGACTGGCCGGCAATGAGAATTAACGACCACGAACACCCAAGAATGGGAACAAAGCACAGGGTTTGGCCGCTGATGAATTTTTCAGTATCAGTCGACGACCACTCAACAAGAGTCACTCACAGCATTAGAGGCAAAGACCACATGGACAATGCGAAAAAACAGGCGCAATTGTACAAAATGTTAGACTGGGAGGTGCCGACGTGCATGTACATAGGCAGAGTAAACTTTGAAGGAATAGAATTATCAACAACGAAGACAAGACTCGCAATAGAAAGAGGAGAATTCACAGGATGGAGCGATCCAAGAATAGCATTCCTGCCGGCACTAAGAAGAAGAGGCTTTCAGCCGGGAGCGTTCAGAAAATTTGCAGAACTGATGGGATTATCACAAGTTGATAAAACAGTCAGCCAAGAAGAATTTTTTAAAACACTAAACGCGTTCAACAAAGAAATAATCGATGATTCAGCACCAAGAGCATTCGTGATAATAGACCCGATAAAAATATCCATAGAAAATGCTCCTAAAAAAAATGCAAGGGTGCCAGTACACCCGGACCACCCGGAAAGAGGCGACAGGATTTTTACGGTTGAAGGAGTATTCTACATATCAAAAACAGACATAACAGCACTAAAAAAAGGAGAAATGTGCAGACTAATGGGGTGCTACAATTTCATTCTGGATTCAGAAACTCCGGCGCTAATATTCCACTCAGAAGAAAAAGAAGTTTTCAAAAATTCCGGAGGAAAAAAAATAATCCACTGGCTGCCAGCACAAGAAGCAGTAGAGTGCAGAATAGTAATGCCTGACAATACTATCAAGGAATGCATGGCAGAAAAAACAATACTGGACATGGAAACAGGAACAGTAATTCAATGCGAACGCTTCGGATTCTGCAGAATAGACTCACTGGAACCTTTAGTGCTGTATTACGGGCACAAGTGAAAATTCAAATCCTTACAGAAGCATTTTTTCTTTCAACTGTTCTTTTTTGAAATGACGCTTTCAAACATCTTAAACACAATCAGCGCCACTGGAAACAGCATGAGAAAGTGAAAGAGGAGAAATTCCAATACGAAGTTTATCGAGTATCCTTCAATATAGTATCTCGTTTGCAGAAGTACGCTTACCACTGCCGAAACAATGAGCGCCCTTTTCCACAATTTAAATTGTCGAGAAAGAAGAAGAGTGAAGTATCCTATTATTGTTCCAAAAACAATTTTGTTCCTGAAATAGTATGATGGCACCGTGTACTCATCATCAAGCGAGTGAACAATATAATCGATACCTGTGAACACTATGATGATCACAAGAATAATTGCGAAAAGAAGAAGATATTTTTTGTAGCTCATATTTTTTTGTTTTTTCATTCGACAACAACCATCCCTTTCATTCCGGGGTGGGGCGTGCATTTGTAAGTGTACGTTCCCTTAGTTGTAAATGTATGCGTGAATGTTTCACCATTCCCAATGAGAGGTGATGCCAGTTCATCACCAGTATCAGATGTTACAGTGTGTTTTGCAGAATCTTTGTTAGTCCAAGTGATTGTATCACCCGCCTTTATCGTTATAGTTTCTGGAGAGAACGCAAAATCTTGAATAATAATACTGTTACCAATACTGTTACCATTTGTTATTTCAACGCCAGACGTTTGTGCACTTCGCGAACATCCTGTGAGCACTATAAGCAAAAGTATTGTTAAAACGAGCGCGATAATAATTGTTTTTTTCACAGATTCACCTCACACGTCCTTCCCCATAACCGTTCTTCTCTTGTTAGCCTTAGCCCGCTCTGTTGCAGTTGTTATAATATCAGCCACCTTTTTTTCAAGAGCTTCGTAAAAATCTTTTGAGACGCTCAACTCGCCAACCAATTCCTTAATCCTAGAATGAACTATGACCATTGTTCCAGTTATTATTTCTTTGCCCTTTTAATCTTTGCGGTTTTTAATTTCTCGTTTCATGAATTCTTCTATTTTTCTGCTCATTGTCGCTCCCTGTTTTTCGCATTGCGCTCTAAACTCTCGCACTACGTGTTCATTAACTGTAATATCTATTCTTTTTCTGTACGTAAACTTTGATATTTTTTTTGTTCTTTCAAATTCTTCGAGTGCGGAAAATATTTCTGGATATTTTTGTATTCCTCGTATTGCGTATTCAGCGAATGATTGCATTGGTAATCACCCGCTCTATTGTTGAAATGTTTGTGATATTTTTCATGAGTATTGTTGTAACTGCCCGGGCAACTTTTTCTGGGTCATAGATGATGTTACGTTCCTCAAAAAATCCTGTGATTATTGCGGCCGTTGTCCTCTTGTTACCTTCTTCAAAAATGTGATCTATCAGTACTGCTCTGGAGAGTACTGCACATGATCGAAGCCAGCTTTTTGTTCTGTTTGCTTCAGAGACTGCATAAGCAAGACTTCCTTTGTTGATTACTTTTCCTTTGTCGAACTGTTGATTGATTCTCATAATGTCCTTCAGCGTTATGCGTTCATACATATTTATGTGTATAAATACACATAGTATTTAAAGGTTTGTTTCTATTTTCTCTTTGTCCCACCGATGCAGTCTTCAGTCACTCCATGACAATTTTTGCTCTACCTGATTTCTTCTACTTTCTTTTTCTTGTTTCCAGCTTTGTAAAAAAATGTAAAACTTCAAGTCCTATAACCATAGTGATAAACTGAAGTCAGTCACTATTTTAGTTACGCCCCGACCTGCCCTTCGGTTAAACCTTTCCTAGTCCTGAGTTGCTGAATAATTTTTCCCTGCAACTCTCCAGGAATTTTTTCAAAAGTTTGATCTTTAAGAGAGCTATAACCCCTGCCACCAGTAGCACTCCTCAAATCAGAACTCCAGCCAAGCATTTCCGCAACAGGAAGCTTAGCAGTAAGCACAACCATCATACCCTCCTGCCTCATATCAAGCAAAGTACCCCTCTTGTTGCTAACTAATTTAGTCAAATCACCCGTATACTCTATGGGCGCCTCTATAAGATGTATTTGCAAAGGTTCATACATTACAGGACCGGCCTGCATCATCGCCCCCCTAATACCATCACGAACAGCAGGATACGTCTGAGCAGGACCTCTATGAATTGCATCCTCGTGAAGTTTAGCATCGTCAAGAACAACTTTAACCTTAACACAAGGCTCCCTAGCAAGAGGGCCAGCATTCATAACATCCTCGAACATATCCAAAATTAACTCCATAATCTCTCCTATCTGAACAATACCCCTCGTAGCATCAAAGAACAAGTTGCCCTTATGAACAGCCTTCAAACCAAGAGCGGTCTTACTATCCATACCACCCTTCTCGACAAGAATATCTCTAATAGCAAGATCTTTCTTCTTCAACCTTCCCTCTCGAATATTACCATTTTTTATCTCCTCCTGCAAATCATCACTCAACGGTTCAACATGAAAATACAACTTATTATGCTTGTTGGGGCTTTTTCCCTCGATGCTCGGAGAAATTTTAGTTATTGATTCCCTAAATACAACAATAGGAGGGGACGTTTTAATCTCCATACCCTTCTCAGTCTTAATCCTGCCCTCAATAATTTCCAAGTGCAACTCGCCCATACCATGCATGAGATTCTCCCCAGTCTCCTGATTAATCTCAATCTTCACTGAAGGATCCTCTTTAGCAACCTTTCTCAAAACTTCAACAAGCTTACTCAAATCCTGAGGCTTGGCGGGCTCTATAGCCTTACTAATAACAGGCTCAAAAATGTGCTTCAACTCCTCAAAAGGTTCTTCAGGAGAGAGCGTTATGGTTTCACCGGCAGTCGCGGAAATACCTGCAAGAGCGAGAACATTACCAGCAGGAACCTGACCAATACTCTCAGGCTTTATTCCCTGATACATCAACACTTGAGCAATCCTCTGCTCCTGCTTTGCAAGATTAAGATAAACAGTCATACCCTCCCTAAGAGTTCCGGAATACAGCCTGCCAGCGGCAATCTCGCGGCCATACTTATCAATAAGAATTCTGGTAACAACAAAACCAACCTTGCCATCCTTATTACAATTAATCAAATCCTTACCAAACTCAGAATTAACATCACCGCTCCAAATTTTCGGAATTCTATACTTCTGAGCATCCAAAGGATTAGGCAAGTGCTTAATCACCATATCAAGAGCAACCTCGTGAAGCTGACAATGCTTCCAAATCCAATCCTGCTGTTCCTTCTCAGACATACCACTATTATAAATATTCAAAATATCCTTAAAGCTGACACCCCTCTTCTTCATGAAAGGAACACTCAAAGCCCAATTCTCCCTAGCAGAACCAAAAGCTACAGAACCATCGCCAATATTCACCTGCCAAATCTTTTTAAATTGGGGCTCGGCAATCTGCTCTATAAGCCTGTTAAATTCCAAAACTATTTTGACAAACCTCTCCTGCATCTGCTCAGGAGTAAACTGCAACTCGGTAATAAGACGATCAACCTTGTTGATGAAAAGAACGGGCTTCACCCTTTCGCGCAACGCCTGCTTCAAAACAGTTTCTGTTTGAGGCATTATACCCTCAGAAGCACACGCCAGAACGATAGTGCCATCAATAGCCCTCATAGCCCTAGTAACATTACCACCAAAATCAATATGCCCCGGAGTATCAATAAGATTAATAAGAAATTCTTGACCACCAAAAGAGTGAACCATGCTCACGTTGGCGGCATCAACAGTCATCAAACGCTCCTGCTCATCAGCGTGCTGCCAAGTCTCCATACCCTTATCAAGACTTCCCGCAGCGGCCTCAGACATAAGACCCGCAGCGGCAAGAAGATTATCAGTAAAAGCTGTGTTATGAATCACCATCCCTTCAGCAACAAAATTTTTGGTATCAGGAACGCTAAAATCATAAACTACAGGTTCTACAACGCTCTCAATACATGACACTTCTATAAATGCGACATCCCCGGTTATGAGCTTATCAATCATCGCAATTTCCTGACCCAAAGAATTCATTTTTTGCCGGAGTGCAAGAACAGTACCAATTGTTGGAGTGAGAATTTCCTGCTCATATTTGTAATAGTGATTGCTTATTGAAGACATTGGAACGCTTCTTATATTTGAAAGAGTTTTATGAGAAAAAGGAATCGTATCAGAAACTGTACTGCCCTGAACTTTACCGGAAAGAATTACTGATTTTGCAATTTTTTCAGGAACACTAAATCCGACGCGTTTTACAAAATTTTGCGCAGATATTCCAGAAATGTAAAGCGTATCACCCTGCAATATGGCAATACACTCAAACCTGAGAAGGAGAGTCTGAACATCTTTCAACATTTGTTTACTAACACTTGTAAGAGATATTGCGCCCCTGCTTTTTTCAATAGTTCCATCACAATCAAAATACGCCCTGAGAAAACTTTTTATGCAAGATATCGGCGCCTGCGCAAGAAAGCGAGACACTTTTATATTATGACTTTTCTTCTCGAGCGGATAATCAAAAAGTGAATTCAAAAGCAAGTGAAGAGTTTTGTTTGCATGAATTTCAGGAGTTCTTCCACCACGCTCTCTTCTTCGCGGAACGATGTTCAATTCTTTACATGAACCTACAAATTGCTGTGCAAGAGACTCTTTTCCGACAATAAACCTGTGCCCGCTACCATCACCAAAAAGAAGCCCTGCAAGGGCAAAAAAGTGTTCAAAGTTTTTAGGAAGGCGCACCGGATTCGTATTCTTTGTCGTTTCCCTGAACATAATAGTATCAATACAGTTATACACTTCATCAAAAGACAATCCTAAAATGCCAGAAATTTTTAGAAGATGATCAATCTTACACCTGTTCTTCCAAAGGCCATGATACAATGATTTTGCCTTCACGCCAATATGCTGTGAAATCACATCAATCCCTTTTTCCTGAACTCTTTTAAGAATATTTTTTCCATCACTTGAAAAAAGCCGCGCATAACATCTTTTTTGCGAGAGCAGTCTCAATATTTCTTCCTTAAGGTTTTTCGAGTTTTCAACACGAATACTTCGCGCACACACGATACGATCACCCAATCTTAATTCACGCGCCTCCCTCTCCACAAAATCCATGTTTTCAAGAATTATATACTTGTGCTCAGGCGTAGTTGTTATCTCATTGCCAGTCCTCAACCTTACTTTTATCGCGCTACCACCAGCAATCCTCCAAGCATGAGATACCTCTTTTTTTTCTATAACTCCCGTTGCCTTGTTGAGAGAAAATACTTTTATGCCCCCGCCCGAAATGTCGTAAACTGTTTCCTGCCCATCATCCCTCACTTTTTTTCCAATACTTTCCGCATAAGAATATATGTTTTCTGCCGTGCACACCGCGCCATTTGCGAGATAAATTCTTGTTGACGGAGCGACACATTTTCCATGATGTATATGAGCGCTGGTGCAAATATTCCTAATGTTCTCCCTATGATCAGAGAGCCTCTTCATCTTCTCAATCTGAGTTTCTTTTTCAACCATAATCAATCACCATGAATCAAATCCCACTGCTTAAAAGGATAATCAAACAATTCATCATCATTAAACCACAATTTTATTTCCCTAACGGCCTCGCTAACACTCCCAGAAGCATGAACCAAATTCTTAATAACCCTCTTCTTAGAATCAGCAACCATATAACTATCAACAGTAAAATCACCCCTAATAGTCCCGGGAAGCGCGCCCCTAGGCTCAGTACCACCAACAATCTTCCTGCCCATCTCAACAGCGTGAAAACCCTCAAAAACTATAGCAACAACAGGTTTACCCTGAATGCCCGCCATGTTCCAACACCTAATACGATCACCAATCTGCTCAGGAGATTCAGACATCACGAAACCCTTAGACTGCATAATTTCCTTAGTCCTAGAACCAGTCTCAATCTTCCAATTCCTATCATCAGCATAATGATTACCAACGAGCTCCATCGAAGGAACAACCATTTTCAAACCCGCAATCCTAAAACCCCTGCACTCAAACCTCTTAATAATCTCACCAACAAGACCCCTCTGAACCGCGTCAGGCTTTGCAACAATCAAAGTTTTCTCAATCATCAAACATCACTTCTTTCTCTTAGTAACCCACTTTTGGGACGAAGACTTCCTGCCGAGCTTTAACAAATTCCTCTCACACTTACTGCTACAAAACCTCAAAATACTAGAATCCTTCCTAACAAACATCAAACCAGTACCGGGCCTGATATCACGACCGCAAAAAGAACAAACAACCATTACGCGCCACCCCTTCCAGCCTTGTTCAAAGGCCTGGCCTCAATCTCGGTCTCCCTAAGCATAAGAATATCATCAATCTGAACAGGACCCTTAACATTCCTCCTAATAACCTTCTCCCTATCCATACCATCAAGAATTTTAACCCTAACCTGTATAGCCTCACCACGACTACCAGTCCTGCCAACAATTTCTTCAACCCTAGCAGGAACCGCATCAGAAAATCTAACACCACCCTTAAATTCCTCCTGAACAACACGCTCATCACGAGAATCAGAATTCTTCTTAACATCAACCATAACTACTCCTTCCTCTTACGCTTCTTACCATCAGAATCATCACCTGAATCAGAACGCTGTTTGCCATCACCAGAGTCAATAATGGAAACAGCAGTAGTACTCCTAACGCCGGCAGCAACACCAAGCTCCTCCCTGCTGGGAACCTCACTAAAAGCGATGCCCTTCTCATCACACAAAGGCTTCAAGTGCATAACCAACTCCTTAGGGCTGACATCACCGGCAACAATAACGTGCTTGGCCAGACCTCTCTCAACACTCTTAGTAACCTCATTAGCACCCTTCCTAATCTTGCCAGAATTCCTCGCAAACTCGATAGCTTCAAGAACGTTTTCCATATTATTCCTCCTTGTGAATTTTAATGATTAACGAGAAAAATCTCGTCTCAACCCAAAAAAGGGCTTCATCAACTACAACAAAGGAAAGACGGCCATTTTTTAAATGTAACGGTTTTGATCCTGATTGTATTCCGCAGGGACATATGTCACTACGCTATACACGGAAAAAGAGAATGCTTAA
>CAYJTR010000024.1:4826-14615 GCA_964373285.1 uncultured Methanosarcinales archaeon | reverse complement strand
TAGCCCTCTCTTTATCGGCATTCCAATAATCAAACACTCAATTCAGTTCTGATTCTATCAACTGCTCAAAAACTGAGAATGGCTGGGCTCCGGAAATTTCCCTGCCGTTAACAAAAAAAGCAGGAGTTCCCTGAACGCCATTATCAGCGCCCTCTCTGAACTGTTCCTTAATTTTCGATGAATACCTCTCATTATTAAAACAATTCTTGAATTTTGCCCCATCAATACCCAAATCCTCAGCCCATCTCTGCAAGTTTAGCAAGCTCAAAGATTGCTGATTCTCAAAAATTTTGTAGTGATACTCCCAAAATTTTCCCTCCTCGCCGGCACACTCCGCGGCCAAAGATGCAGGAACTGCCAAAGGGTGAATGCTCTCCAAAGGAAAATGTTTATAGTAAAACTTAACCTTGCCGGTATCAATATAATTAGTCTTAATCTGCAGGAATGTTTCATCATGAAACTTTCCGCAAAAAGGGCACTGGTAATCAGAATACTCAACAATCGTGACAGGAGCAGTATCAACGCCCAAAGAGTAAACACCATCAAAACTTATAACAGGGCTTCCTGCAGGAGCGCCGGGAAAATCATTGCCTGAAGGCCTCCCGCCGATTGGAGCGATAGCCGCGCCAGCAGGAGCGCTCCCGCCCCAGATGGAAAAACCTCCAGTAAGAATGCTGGAAACGAGCAAAACCAAAAGAATTCCGGAAACAGACTTCCACAAAGTTGTCGCCTTAAGAGTGAAAGAAACCAGCTCGTCCTTTTTCTCAGGAGACCCCGTATGAGAACCCAGAACCTGTTGCTCGTCAGCCATAAAACACCCCTCGTAATTCCACAAACGTTTTTTTGTCAGGGAAAAACCTGCATATATAAAACTTGGGAATTTGTTACGAAACCATAAAAAAAATCTCTGAAAAGTTTTGCCGCACACCGCAGAAAGAATTTTTCTGAAAAGGCGCGAAACCTGCGCTTAATTACCAAGTAATCATTTTATGGGCCTTCTTAAAATTCTTGTACAAAATCCATGAAGACTTTCTGGCAAGAGTTTCAGCAGCGCCCCTGTCACCCTTGGGGCCCTTCTCCGCCTCGGCAGTCTTTTTGAAGAAAGGAATCCATGAAACAAAATTTTTCGCGCCACTCCACGCAGATTTTAAAGGCGAAAAAATGCCTGATTTTTCTGAAACTTTTTCTTCAGACTTTTTGCTCTTATCATCACCCTTCTTCACATTTTTTTTGTCAAGACTTTCCGCCTCTTCCAAGTACATATTCAACTCGTCACCAATAGAATCCATAGCCGCCTTTATGCTATCATCAGCATCATACAAAAGCTCCAAAGACTCGCCGTCACGAAACTTCTTATACTTCTCGATATCATCATTGCTCCAGCCATAAGAGCGAAGAGTTATGCTGACCTCGCCGGTATGAGAAGGGCCTCTCTGATACTCTTGCTGATAATTAAGCGAGGGTTTGGAACGGTACTCAAAATGAGCCATTACACAACCGTAATAATCACCAGTATCCTGCCCCTTTGCCTTGGCAATAAATTCTATCTCGACGAGAGAGCTGTCAAAACCGGCAATGAAATCCGCTGCATCAATCTTGGAGCTGGACCACTGCAACCTCTTAATATTCCTCAAATAGGGCTTGACCCAGTTCATGTACAAAAGAACGGTGTTATACTGCTGTCTTATGTACTTAAGAGTAAACATTCGACGATTCTCCAACTCCTTGGAAAGTTTTTCCTTCCAAACATAATAAGACTTAAGCTTTCTGGAAAGAACAGTAATCATTGTTTTAGAATATTGAGGCCTGTTAGGATCGCACAAAGAATCAACGCGCTTAAAAAAATCTTCGTCAGACTCTCCAGAATTTTTTCTGGTGTTAAAAAACAAGTCAGGAAGAATTGTGAACTGCGCCTGAGAAGCAAGGCCGAGAACGCTCATAGGACTCTTGGCGCCGCCCTCGACAAGATCGACAAACTGGCTCTTCAAAGTGTTCTCTGAAGCATCACCCTCAGAACCTGATTTCAAGCTGTCACGAAAATAAACAAGCTTCTCATCAATAATTCTCATATCCCTGACGAGAAGGACGAGCCCTTTGAAAATATCGTGGATAACCCTCAAAAACTGGGCGACCTTATCCTGCTGAGCGCCCAACTTTTGCTGGGCAACACCAAAAAACGCGCTGGATTCGGAAGCAGAAAAAATATCTGTAACTTTGACAACATCAAAAAAGCCAAGATCGTAACGCAGATGATTCAGCAACCAGAAATAAACGGGCTCCAAGGGCTGATTCTCGCGCTCATAAATAATGTGGTACCTAGTAACAGATTTAGGCCAGTTAAGCTTTACAAACTGCCCCTTGCCAAGAAATTCAACAAGCTCCCTGTCAAAACCATCCTTATTCTTATCACTCTTAAAATATTCAACAACCGCCTCTTTTTCAGCCATGATTTTGGACTGTAAGAAAAAGAGTTTAAAAACCTTCCCTCAAACTGGGGCTGATGCAACCATCACTGCGTTCGGTACTTATGCCAGTTCGCTTTCTAATATATTTTTTTAAGGCATATTCCTGATGGAGAAGCAAATTAATTTTTAAATCTTCAGGAGTTCTATGAATTCTCGAACAACAAAGTTGTGAGACTATTGTTAAGCCCGCCCGCTTACTGAAACTAACTGGAACATTTAACGATATTTTTCCGGCCTCGAGAACATTCTAAAACGAAAGATTTAAATATGTGGTAATAACACCATAATTATATGGTGATACTAACATGAGAAATAAAGACGCGATAATCATCAGATATTTAATAGAAAACAAAAATGAAGAGTTGAATATTCTCAAGATTTCCAAAGAATTAAGAATGGATTACAAAAATGTTCATTCTATTGTAAAGAGGCTTGAAAAAGAATTGCTTGTCAAACTGGAACCTTTTGGGCAATCTAGCAGAGTTAAATTGATTTCACAGGTACACCCGCTTATTTTTGAAGCGGAATACAACAGAAGGAAAGAAATCTTAAAAGATAAAAATCTGGCAGTAATACTTAACGATTTTAAAAATGCACTAAAATCAAAATGTTACATGCTTCTTATTTTTGGCTCTTATGCGAAGAAAACGCAAACCAAGAATTCAGATATTGATTTAATGTTTATTGTTCCAGATGGAAAAGAAGAGTTATTTGAAAAAGACGTCCACAGGACAGCAAAATCTTTCCCCTTGCAGATACATAGTTTAGTATTTTCCGAAAAACAATTTTCAGAGATGGTTGACGCTAAGAAATCCAATGTTGGACAGGAAGCTTTAAAAAACAACATCATCTTGTATGGCATAGAAACATACTACGAAATGATATAAATGATAGGCGAGGAAAGAAAAAAAGAAGCTCAGCAGAACTTTGCACAGTATTTGCGGGATAATCTTATCAAAAAAGAAAGGAATGAGACTGCAAAAACAATGTACACAAAGAATGCGGATTTGTCTTTAAATCTTGCAGAAGAATGCATGAACAGCAGTTTGAAGCCTTACATCTGGGTTGTTGTCATATCTTATTATTCTATGTTTTACATTGCAAATGCAGTTCTGCTTGAGTTTGGCTATAAAATTGGTGATAAAATAGTTCATAAAGTTACCAACGATGCTTTAATTGTGCTTGTGATAGATAAAATAAAGAGAGACCTGCTAGAAGAGTATGAAAATGCAAAAGATGACGCCTTGGAAATAGCTTCAATAAAATCAGACGAAATTATCGAGTTTTATGGATTGGAAATGAATAAAAGGTCAAGATTCCAGTATGACATGACTGAATCTATACAAGAACAGAAAGCAAATACTTCATTGAAAAGAGCGAAGCAGTTCATGCTCGAGATGAAAAAATTATTGCCATTGTCCAAAAAGTATTGATGAGCGTTGGCACACTTGCGACACAAAAATTGTTAATATTTGAACAAAATCAAACATCCAAACTCTTCCTCTTTCTAAGAAGCATAATGTGGCGCTTCTTGTGCGCGCCCAGCGAATCAGGATTGTCCACAAAAGAGTTAATAACGGACAACGCGTGCTCGCCCCCGACATAATGAGGAATTATAACGTAAGAAGCACCCCTCTTGTACAACTGAATGGCGGAGTCCGCGCTGGAAGCAGTACAAAAAACCTTGATCCTAGAATTAACCTTTCTTGCATGAGACAAAAACAAAATATTGGAATTCAGGTCAGAACTGGTAATAATGGCGACGCCAGCAGACCTAAAAGGAAGTCTTTCAAGAACGTCATCCTCAGAAATATCGCCATAAAGCGTGGGAACATCCCTAGATATCAAGCGCTCAACAACCGCAGGGTTATAATCAACAACCAACAAGTGTTTAGGAGTTTTACTCCACGCATCAACAAAAGAATTGCCGATACGATTAGCACCGCACAAAATAACAAAAGGGTTCAAACTGGTGTGGTGCGAATCATCACGATGCCTAGAAACCAGCGCCAAAGATTCGAAAGGCCTGACAAAAAATTCCAGAAACTTGTACAAATACTGATCATACATGATAAGGTAAGTGCTGGTAGCAAAAGTTAAAACGGCGATAAAAACTATTATAGAAAAAAATTCCTGAGAAACAACACCAGAAGCAACACCAAGAGCCATAATAACTATAGAAAACTCGGAAACCTGCGAAAGAGCAAGACCGGTAGAAAAGCTAACCCTCGAAGGAAAACCAAGAACAGACATTATGAAAAGAATAATCAAAGGATTACCAACAATAACAAAAGCGGACAAAACAGTTATGACAAGAATGTTATCAGAAAGAGCGGAAAGAGACAACTGCAAACCCAGAGAAACGAAAAAAATCGTCGCGAAAAAATCCCTAAGAGGACGAGTCCTAGAAATAATTTGAACATTATAAGAAGTATTAGCAAGAGAAACACCGGCGATAAAACCACCCATCGCAACACTCAAGCCAAGAAAAAGGGCGCCGGTAGCAGAAATCAAAGACCAAGAAACAGAAGCAAGAAACAAAAGCTCCGAAGACTCCGCAATATAAGAATACAATTTAGACAAGAAAAAAATTCCGATAAGAATTACAACAATAGCAAGAATTAAAACTCTGGCAACAACTTCAAAAACTGAAGATGCAGAAAAATTATTAGTGTTGGCAAAAGCGAGAAGAACAAGAGCGACAACATCCTGAACCAGAAGAATACCCAGAGAAACCCTGCCTGTCAAAGTATCCAAACGCTTCAAATCAGAAAAAAGTTTAACAACAATAGCAGTGCTGGACAAAGTAAGAGCGAGAGCGATCAAAAAAGAAGCACTGCTATCAACACCGAAAAATTTTGATAATAAAAACCCAAAAACAAAAGTGAAAAATATCTGGCCAAGACCCGCCCACAAAGAAACAGAACCAAGATGCTTCAACTTTTTCAAATCGAGCTCCAAACCAACCATGAACAGAAGAAAACCAATGCCTAACTCTGACAAAGAGCCGATCAAAGACCTGTCCTGAATAAGACCAAAAAATTCAGGACCTAAAATAAGCCCTGAAAGAATATAACCAAGAATCATGGGCTGTTTAACAAGACGAGACAAAAGGCCCAGAAGGGTGGCAAAAACAATAATGATGCCTATTTGAAAAAGAATAGAATTAATCATGCGACGAGCGACCTCTCTTTCAGGGAAAATTATGCGTGCAGGTATAAAAACGTTTTGAAATTTCGAAAATTTCTCCCGACGCGCACCATCAACTTAATTAAAACCTCCGGGCAGTTCCTGACGACGAGCCAGTCACGCATCCCGCCGCGCGCAGAATTCTTGAGAAACAACGCTTAACAATAACAAAAACCCGCTGTTCAGAGCTATCCACGGGCTAAAGCCCGTGGTATTACTGCGTGCCTGACCGCGGGTTTTTGGAATTAAAAACGAGCGGACTAAAGTCCGGGGTATTAAACCCGCTCGTTTTTAATCACAATCTCTTCAAACTAACACCGCCGCTGGGAAGAATTCTAATAATATCATCGGCGCTCACACCAAAATCCTTCGACAATTTCTTGGCAACATCAGATGAAGATTTATCACCCTGACGAACAATGAACACTGAAGAACACCATTTCCGGACGCAGGAAAGAGGGGCACACATAACAGGGCGGGAAGGCAGGATATCAGGAAAGCCATTACATTTGCCGACGGCGAGCTCCAACGATGGATGATAAAAAGTTTTTTTGCCGTCAATATAAAAAGAGCCCCTAGGCAGGGAAATGCCTGAAGGATCAGACTTTAAAACCTGCTCGGGAAGCACGTGATAAACCTCGGCGCTGGCAAAACCATCGCGCCAGGCACGAGAAAAAGAAGCGGTAGCAACAGCAACCTCCCCAAGAGTTGCTTTAGGAACAATACCGCCACAAGACTTCACTACGAAAAAAGGACTGCCGGGAATAGACGCGTGAAAAACAATATCACCCTTAGCAGCGTGCTTTTTTATTATAATATCATTGCTAACAGCATCCCTGCCGCCAACACACAAAAAACCATCGCTGGAAACAAACCAGCGAAACTTTTCGAACCACTGCAAAGGGCCGCGAACAACAACACTCCCCGGCTTTGAAACATCAGCAAATCCTTCATCAACAACATTTTTCAACTCTTCCCTAAACATGTCAAGAGCCCTGCGAAGACCATCGGCCTTCCTTCTGGCCTTCTTAGCCCTCTCAAAATAAATAGCGGCATTTTTATCAATGGACAATTTAGGGTCTAAAAGCACTTCCATAAACTATTAATGATGGCAACTGATTTAAAATAATATCGAAAGACAGAACATCCAAAACCCTTAAAAACCCGCGGTGCAAACCATTAATTTATGGCAGGAAAAACAACGATACTATTCGATTTTTGGGGGACGCTTGTAGAGCAGGGCACTAAAAGCCCTCTGAGACAGACATACATGTACCTGCGCCCAAGAATGGGGTTTTCACAATTCGCGTCACACTTCGAAAACGTATTCATGACTAAAGAGTTCAAAGACCTGAATGAAGCATTCGAAAAAGTGTTGGAAGCATTCGGAATGAGCTCGCACCCGGGAATAATAGAAAAACTTGTAGGAATATGGAACAAGAACTGGCTGTTCGCAGAGCCGTACCCTGAAGTGCAGGAATCGCTGGAAAGACTAAAATCTGAAGGGTTCACATTAGGACTTGTGAGCAACACACAAATACAAGCAGTAGAAAAAGTGCTGGAAAAACATGACATGGCAAAATATTTTGATACAATAACGCTGTCATACAAAGAAGGAAAACTGAAAACTACGGGAGAATTAATAAAAATAGCTCTGGAAAGATTACAGAAAAAAAAGGAAGACGCGGTATTCATCGGCGACAGCGTTGAAACAGACATAACAGGAGCGGAAAGAGCAGGAGTAACGCCGCTGCTGATAGACAGAAGAGGCAAAAGACAAGAGTACAGCCCGAGAATAGAATCACTGGAAGAACTGCCACAAGCAATACCATGATTACAACAAATGAAAACGGCGGGAAAGACTGCATATTCTGCAAGTTGATAAGAGGAGAAATTCCGTGCGCCAAAATTTACGAAGACGAAAAATTCATAGTGATAGCGGACGCTTACCCTGCATCAAAAGGGCAAACACTGATAATACCAAAAAAACACGAAACTTACGCGTTCAAAATGCAAAAAGAAGAATACGAAAAAATGCAGTCACTAGCGTACAAAGTTGCGAGAGCAATAGACAAAACACTAAAGCCGTTAAGAACATGCGAAGTAATAGAAGGGTTCGCGGTAGCGCACGTCCATGCAAGACTACACCCGGCATACGAACAATACCTGCCACTGCAAGGGCAAAAAGAAAAAATGGAGATATTGGAAGAAACAGCGAGACTAATAAGAGAAAACATTTAAGACCTCGTCCCGAATCTCGCAATACCAGACATTCATGACAAGGCATTTAAGACCGCAACGCTTTAAAGCAACAAATAAAAACTGTCGAGAAAGACAATAAAAAAAGTTCGCCGCTGTAGCTCAGCTTGGTAGAGCGACGGTTTCATAAGCCGTAGGTCGCGTGTTCAAATCTACGCCAGCGGCATGAATATTATTAGAAACAAAAGAACGCGCAATGAAGTGCAATGTATACAACCCGCACCACTTTCAATAGTATATTCCCATCACCAAGATCCAAACCCTCGAACAAATGAATCTCTCCGAATTCCATCCTCAAGAGTGCTTGCAATCTTTTCTCGTGTTGCAGTCACTATTTCTCGGGAAACAGGATCTTCAGATATCACTGTCTTTTCATAATCAACAGGAAAAACATCTTGAAATACTCCTTCAGGAGTAAATCGGACCATAAAATTTCTCAATGCATAGTCCTCGTCAAACACTCCGTCAATGAGAAGTTTTTTTACGAGAGACCCAAGATAAGTGTACACTTCGCGCTTTTGATTATTTAGAAATAAACATAAATACTCATCTTTTTCTGGGACATTACCCCCCAAAGGAATCGCGCTTCCAGCATATTCAAAAATAATAAAAGGAATCTTTTCGGCCACCGCAAAACCAATGGGTTTTGGCACAGCGTACCCCTTTTCTCGAAGCGTCGAAGCAATACGGAGTTCATGATCCGCGCTTGGAACACGGGCAATATTCAAAACTTTTGCAAAATAATTTCCTGAAGGGCCGGGCAGCGTTGTACAAAGAGTGACGGCTGGGGGAGCTTTAGGAAAAAAATATTCTCCAAACATACCTTTCGTGCTTAAAGATGCGAGAGCTGCTAGAAGATCCTCATTAATATGTTCACGCTCCATCTTCAGAAAAATATCTGATGAAAAAATAGATAACTCCGGAAGATGCGCCACGGGAAGACTCGCGCAATCAGAGAATACTATTTGTGCAATAGTACAACTTTCAGTGCATTGCTGGCTTAATGAAAGATGCTTTTGCTTCACAAGAGTCTCAAGTGAAGTTCTTTGGAAGAGTATTTTTTTCCAGCCATCATCTTGAGATTCTTTCATAAAGAGATGCACTGATGGATGTGCACACATTGCTACTCGACGCAATGCATCCTCTACACCATAAATCTTTTTTCGCTCGCAAAAAAGAGATATATACGCAAGAGAAAGATTTCCCTCAATTGGACGAGAAAGAACATGAAGACTTCGCAAAGTAGAAGAATGTTCATTCATAAGGGATTGATACTCCTGCAGGGATCTATCTCGGGAGAAAATATCAATGATTTTTGAAGCGCCAAATCGAGAGGCGCTGAACCCGGGCACATAATTCGTGTGAGCGGTGAATGGAAGGAGAACATCTTCTCTTTTCAGAATCGAAATTTTTTTCAAGAAATTAACCGCGTCTTCACCAGTTGAGAAAATTTTGGAAGTTTTTCCTTGAGAGAATATATGTTTCAAGGATGGAATATCATAAATATTGACGCAGTTTCCGGGAATAAATTCGCATGTTCCGTCCATTCCTTGAAAAATATTTCCAAAATCTCTGCGGTCTCTCGTAGAAATAATTATCTCCTGAAAATAATGTATATTAAGACAGTGAAGAAGTGCATCAGAAGAGAGACTTTTCTCGTCGTCATAATAATACACAAGACCTCCTGTGAGACCAAGAAGGGGATTTAAAACAACATCTCCTATGAATAAACTTTCATCCGGGAAGGTGCTATCTTTCTTCATTGAAAGATTAAAATTACCCTTAAATGCGTCCCGCACCAATTCAAAAAGTGTTTGCATTCGTTGAGGAGACAAAAAATAGTATATAAACTTAACTACTCTTGAGTAAATAATAA
>CAYJTR010000024.1:0-4726 GCA_964373285.1 uncultured Methanosarcinales archaeon | reverse complement strand
CACTTGTTCCAAAGACATTCAACTTGGCAGAACCCAGAATTGAAAAAGCTTAAAAATAAGCACAAAATTCTGCTCGTATGGGACGCGATAATGGTGCATATATTACTGTGATTCACAGCTCGACACACCCCCTGCTGGCATTAGTTTCAAGAAGTGAAGGCCACAGCAAGGAATCATTGGAAGGGTTTGCAGAAAAAGCCAGACAGTACAGAGAGATAATACAAAAAGGCAACGTGTTCGTATCACAAGCAACAATAAAAGCATCAGAAGAATTCGAAGAATCACTAAAAAGATTGAGAGGAATTGTAAAACGCGACTGGTCGCTGAAAGAACCCTACGATGCGCTAAAAAATGCCCAAAGAGAATTGGCAAGAACATTGGAAGAAGCAGTATCCGACAGGGATGTAGGTCCAACGACGGCAAGAATACACAAAGAAGTGTGCAGAGATTTAGGGATGGGCGAAGGAATAATAGGATACGACGAAGGAACAGAATTGTCGAGAGTTCTCACAATAGCAATATACCACGCAAAAGTCGAAGGAAAAATGATAAAACTGCCGTTGTCGGAAAGCGACGCTATAGAAGCAAGAAAAATTATACAATCAAGAGAGTTGCAAAAACTAGTGGAAGTAAAAACTCCAGAAAGCGTTTACGCGCAGGGCTAAGAAGAAGAAACACCGCCGGAAAATTTTTTACGAGCCCACAAAGAAAAAAGAATCAAAAGCATTAACAATATAAAACCTCTAACGTACCAGTTAGCAGAAATCCCTCTAAGAGTTATAACGTCGGGCTCCAGCAAAATTTCGCCAGAAATGTTGACGCTAACATTATCCGAAGGCAAAGAAGCATTGATGACGACAGGAACAGCACCCGTAAAAAGAGGAACAGGGTTTGCGCTGACAGCAAAAAAGCTAAAACCCGGAGTAACAGCGTCATAATACTCAAAATCAACACCTGAAGAGTGAACAACAGGCAAAGCAATCCATGAATCAACAAACCTGTAAACAGAAACATTATCAGGCGACAAGTTAGTAAACCAAGATTTAGGAATTCTAAAAGACAAAACAGCATTAGAAACATTAACGCCGGACAAAGAAAGAGAAATATAAGAGAAAACAACGCCCGGAGCGGGGCCAACAAAAGGAGTGCCGTTAATATGCAAAGCCTCGAAAGACGCCTGAGAAGAACTCGACGAAGGATTCAAAACAACTTTTATCAAAGGAATTTTTTGGTTGTCAACAATAAAAGATTCAGGAACCCCGGAGTTAACATTAACGAGAACCCTTTTAACAGATTCAAGAACGCTCCTCACAACAGACTTGGAAGCATTAGGAGACGAGAAACCACCACCACCGCCACTGCCACCAGAAGATGAAGTGCCACTGCTCTGAACAGCACTAACCGTTAAAGTCACAGGGTTGCTGGCAATATTAAACTCTCCATCGCTGGCAGAAAAATTAACAGTTTCAGAACCAGTAAAAGAAGAACCAGAGCTTAAAGAAACAACACCAGAATTAGCAATAGAAACAGTAATACTGCTGTTGCCGACAACAGAAAATATCAAAGAAGAATTATCAACATCAGAAAAGTAAGAGTAAAGATTAAAAGCACCGCTCTTGGAAGAACCCTGATCCCAAGACTGGTTGGGAATGTTGGAAACAAGAACCGGCGCGTCGTTAACAGGAGTAATATTAATAGTTATATTATTAGAAAGTGCTGACGCATTAAGAACGTCCGAAGCATTAAAAACAAGGAATGTAATGCCGGTAAAATTAGGAGCGGGAACCAGAGTAGCAATTTTTGTAGAGGAATCAAAAGAGACAGTGATATTATTAGCAATCAATGACAAACTCAAAGGATCACTCTGGGAGTCAGACAAATAAGAAGAAAGGTTCAAAATTATTTGAGAGTCCTCAGGACTCGGAGCCGGCGAAGGAACAGGAGCCCAGGAAGGAGCGGTGTTTGCAACATCAACAGTCAAGAAAAAGGGCAGAAGAGTAGTGTTCAAGCCAAAACTGTTAGAGCAGGAAGCAAACCAGGAATAAGAGCCATTAATCAAAGTATTATTAATCGATACAACACCGCTTGAAGCATTAATAGTCGACAGCACAGAATTGTTTACGAACAAGGAACACCCTGAAACAGAAGAAACATTCTCAGAAACATTCAAAATAAAAGAAACATAATTAGAAGAGTTCACAACAGAATTATTAAGAAGATTAATCCTAGAAATTAAAGGCCCCGTAGAATCAATAGTAAAATTTCTGACAGCACTGGAAAAGTTTCTGGCCCTTCCATACTGGAAAAAGTCGCAGGAAGAATACCAAGAGTGAGAACCCTCGGCAAGAATCAGAGAAGTGTTGATAGTAGAACCGTTGGACGAGTTGCTGACATTCCAAGACAAAGAGTTATCCACGAGTATAGAACAATTAAGATTCTGAGAAGAAGAATGAGAAACATTCCAAAAAAAGGAATTATTAAGCGCGGTAAGATTCGCAAAATTCGCAGGGGAAATCAAAGAAATATTACTAAACCTGTCAACCCAGAAAAGAACACTCTGAGAAACACTGTTAAGAGACCCATCAACAAGTCTGACAGTAATATTCCAAGAACCATCAAGCAAAGGCAAAGAAATATTAGTCAAAGAATTATTGAGAGCAATCCCGGAAGAATTCAAGGAAGAATTAACAAAAACATTATAAGAAACATTGGAATAAAAATTATCGGAAGAATTAAACCTCAAAAAAACAGAGCCGTAAACTATGGAATCATTAAGAGGAGAAATAATAGACAAATTAGGAGGAGAAATCTCTGCCTTTACGAAAACAGTATCGTTAGCACTCAAAGAACCAAACTGGGGAGTTGAACAATTAACAGACCACGAAAAATTACCCGCGAGAGGAACAGTAGTGTTGAAAAAGTACAGCCCCGTCGTGTTAATAGACATATTGCCGGAAATAACTGAAGGAGTGCTCAAAGAAAAAAAGCAGGCATTAGAAACATTAACAGACAAACCAGAAGAAAGATTAGTGTAATTAGCATAAAACAAAGCAGTAGAATTTACAAGAATGAAATCAATATCTCCAAGGTCAAAAATTGACAGGTTAGTGCTTGTCACCAAAGAAAAGTTTGACAACTGGCTTGAAAAGTTTGGAACCGAAAACGACAAAGAACCGCCGGAATAAGAAATGTTAGAACATACAGGACAATCAGCGCCATTCAAAAGAATTTTAGGAATGGAAGCGAAAGACAAATTATTCATAAAAATTCTCGAAGAAGAATTAAGCTGGGAACAGGGAGAACCAGAAACATTAACCACGACGTTGCCAACAGAAAAATTAATGCAGGGACCTACAAAAGACAAAGGAATATTTGATGAAGTGAAAGAAATGCTTGACGCGTTGGCGAGCCCAACACTCCTAGAAGAACGATTAATATCATAATTATACAACAATTTTGTAAGAGCAGAACCAACATCAACACGAGACCAGCCGGAAACAGGAACACCAGTACTCTTCAACAACTGCTCAACCTGCAAAGGAGTGTAAAAAATGTTGGAAAGATTCAACGCCTGATAAACCAGTAATGCGGCGCCGGCAGCCATAGGAGTCGCCATGGAAGTTCCCTGCTTAGAACCAAAAGAGTTACCACCAATAGTAGAATTAATACCAACACCCGG
Source organism: uncultured Methanosarcinales archaeon (assembly GCA_964373285.1). Lineage (GTDB taxonomy): Archaea > Nanobdellota > Nanobdellia > Woesearchaeales > ARS49 > JACQMS01. The sequence continues at coordinate 1,047 of CAYJTR010000024.1, read as the reverse complement.
AGCAAAAATATCAAACCTGTCACCGCCATAATTAGAAAAAGAAGCTATGCTGTCAGAATCAGTAGTTGCACCGACGCTAGTAGTATTAACGGAACAGCCGGGATGAGAAACACCATTAGAGTAACCCTGATTATCGGCAGCCGCCAAGTACATCAAACCCTTAGAGTAAACACTATTAATCACGCTGTCAAGAATTGTAGGACAGGTTGAAGAATTATAATTACCGCCATCACCAATACTCATAGTAAGAACAGAAATGTTAAACTGCTGAGAAACATTGCCACAATACTCAATACCCAAAGCCATATCACTAAGAGAACAAGCACTAGTACAAACCCTGACAGCAACAATATTCGCGGCAGGAGCAACACCCCTCAAATTACCAAAATCCGCGCCGACAATCCCGGAAACGTGAGTACCATGACTCCCACTATCACCATCACTAGCATTAGAATCAACAGACTGACCATTAGGACAACAACCGCCACCCTGAGAACAAAAACACTTCTGATTAACAACCCTAGAACCAAAAGCAACATGATCAGCCTGAATACCGCTATCGAGAACGCAGACAGACCTGCCAGCACCCGTAAGATTAACACCACCAACCCTCAAACCCCACGCCTCGCCGCCAGAAATAACAGGAACAGCAGACTGCAAAGCCAAACCATAATCAGCACCATCAATAGAAGAAAGATTAATAATTGCATCAAGAGTAATGCCACCAACCAAAGGATTCCTCCGCAATTTTTCAAGGCCAATTTTTGAAACTCTCAAAACAACATCCTGAGAAGAAGAAAACTCCCTCTTCAAAATAATATCAGGAACATCAGAAGATGCAAGACTATTCTTGATACGAACCCTCTTATTTTTAGGAAGAGAATCAAAAGGAACAGCGCCCAAATCATCAACAAGCTTCTCCCTAAGAGAAAACCTGCCGGAAGAAAGGCCGGGAGATTTAGAATTCAAAAATTTTGTAGAGTTGATATGAACGAAAACGTCAACACTGCCGCGATCATCAAGAACCGACTGAACATCAGAAGGAAC
>CAYJTR010000023.1:0-14815 GCA_964373285.1 uncultured Methanosarcinales archaeon | reverse complement strand
CCTTTCGAGCGCCCGCTCAATTCTTGTTGCTTTATCCAAATCTTCTGGCGTTAAACTTTTCTTGACATCGCCTATTCGTTCTCTCCAGTGAATTTTGGCTCCTGATAGGAATTCTTTTATTCCTGAATCTTCTTCGCCTCTTAAATATCTTGTTGCAAATTCCTTGATATCTCTTGCAGGGTTGTGCTGATCGTACAGGCTCGCGGCTTGTATAGCTTCTGATGATAATTTGTCTTCTAGGGCATTTTCAGTTATTATTGCAGAATCTCCTAGCGAGAGCGCTCTGATAAAATCGTAAATATTTGGCATTCACGTACCCCCCGTGAGGGATTAATCTCTTCGCGCTTATAAGCGTTTCCTTGTTCTATGTACCGTCGTATTGGGTGTCTTTGGGAATTGTTGCCATGCTCAGAAACTGCAACAGAATATCTTTGACACTTAAGTTGACGTTGTATCATCGCTACTTTTATAAATGTGTATTAAACGGTTAAGTCATGGAATCTTTTGTTGATTATGATTTGGATATTGACAGGGCTGTTTTAGAGATTGGGAAGGCGGGGGCAAAGCGTGTGTGCTTGCAGCTTCCTGATGGTTTGCGTCCAATGGGTGGCGTTATTGCTGACAAAATTAGTAGTGCTACCGACGCTGTTGTTTTCCTGTGGCTTGGTTCTTGTTATGGCGCGTGCGACATTCCTTTTGATGTTGAACGCCTCGGTGTTGACATGCTTATCCAGTGGGGTCATAGCGTATGGGCTTATTGATAGAATTATCGAGTTTTATAATCGTTGGTTTTGGCCTTCTTGCAGGCCATCATATTGCCCGTCTTTCACGTTCAGAGTTGAAGAACGGTCAGCCTTATTTTATTTTTCTTGAGCGTTTCTTTTTTTCTTTGGCAGTTTATTTTTTCAGCAGTTTGTTTTTGAGCGTCGGGTTTTCTGCGGGCATTTCCCTTTTGTCTTTCGCGCTTTTGTGGGAGTATCCTCTGAAGAGCTTGATTTTTAGTTCTTTGATTCTCGGAATTTTTTCCGGTTTCGGCGTTTTTAATGTTCTAATATCTTCAATGCTGTACTTTCTCGTCAGGGGCTCTCAGAATTACTATCATAAGGAGCATTCCAGAATTGTTTTTGCCGGAATGATAATTTTTGTTTTTTGCGCGGCTATCGTTAGTATCGTGCTGGCCCAATAACACGTTCTCGTCGGAACTTTTATAGCCCGCCAGTATGCCCGCACGTTTTCAATAAATTTTTGAATGCCCGCAGACGGCAGTGTAATCCAGCGTCAGCGTATTGTTCGAATATTCTACTTTCATTCCTTCGGAGAATCTTTTTCTTAGCGTTTCAAATATTTTTTCTTCTTCAGCGCTGGTCGGATAAATATGTATGCATAATACTGATAACACCCATTCGTAAAGCCTTTCTTCTATTGCTAGTGTCTCCAGTTGTTCGTGATACACTCCGCCAATTCCTGAAACTTGCACTCTTTTTGATATTTTTCCCTGATCCGATTCTTTTATCAGGCATAGCGTTGCCTCCATTATAACGTCTATGGTTGTCGAATGTTCTTCCATCACTAAAAAACAATGCTTTGCCATATAAAAATTTGTATGTTCTTCAGGATAGTAAAATATGATTCTCCTTATTTTAGTCTTCTTGCAAACGTCAGAAATCCTGTGTGTGGAACCACATCTCTTGGCCTCGCCGTGAAGTCTTTGATGTTCCATTCTCTTTGCATGACTTCTATAGTTTTTGCTAGTAGCACGTCGCCTCTTTTTCTGCATGTGTTCACAAATTCTGATACTGCAGGCATGCTTGAATTGTAGCTTACTATGAACCCTCCTATTCGTACATATGGTACTATCATGTCGAGTGCTTCCCATGAATTTTTCATGTCTAGTATGAAAACGTCAACATTTTTTTCGGGGTGTTTTGTTTTAACGTCCTGCAGCGTAAACTTTATGTTGTCTAGTTTTAGGGTGCTCGCGTTTTGTTTTCCTAAATTTATCGCTTTCTCGTCTATGTCATAACTGTATACTTTTTTGCACAGGTTGGCCAGCGCGCATGCTAGCGCTCCGGATCCTGTTCCTGCTTCTCCCACTATTGATTCTTTTCCTATGCCTGTTTGTGATATTATCGCGCCTATATCTTTTTGCGTGATTATTTGGGCTTCTCTGGGCAGTCTTTTCCACTCGTCGCTGAACATTGCTGGTATCACGTAATATTTTTTTCCGTTTATTTCTCCCTCTTTTTTTGAGAGGTCTACTTGCCCGTATGTTGTATCATATTTTCCTTTTTCTTCCTCGGAGTAATTTTTTCTTTGTTTTGAAATAACTCTTTCCCTGCCATCAACGATTTCTGTTTTTTCCGGGAATATTATTATTTTGGGCATTTCAGCGCTGTTTTTTTGTTTCTCTATAAACCTTTCGGCGCTGCCAATATCTTCGTTTTTCTTTTGAGGCGTTCTTTGGCCTATACATAATTTTGAATGCACAATAAATTGTTATGAAAGAAATATTTATATAGTAATCTCGCTCTTTCGTCCATTGTCGAGGGTAAAAATGCCAATAGAATCGTCTTTGGAATTGTTTGATGAAGTGATAAAATTAATAGGCGCTGTTGTTGGTTCTTTTAACAAAGATGCGTTTCCAATGCTTACTATTGAGATGGTTGAAAGGCTAAGAAAGATTATTAGTAAAAATGGCGGAGTGCTTGAAAATACTCCCGTTGACAACATATTAAGAGATGCAATTGCTGATTTGAGTATAACATTAAGAGATTATGTTGTTGAGTTGAGCACCGCACCAAACAAGAAAGATTTTGTGGGCGCCAGAAAAGAATTTAAAGAGATTATTAAACAAAAGTTTTTCAATTCATTGTTGCCCGATGAGGATAATGTTGTAACTCCCGCAACAGTCTGGAAAAAATCATTTAATAGCCTGTCTAAAATGGTTGGTGTTTCATGACTGGATTAATTCGGGAGGATTTGAGTCAGGGTATCGAGGGTTTGGCAGGAATTTTGTATGATGATCCTCTCAGCATATGTTTTTATTCTGATAAGATCGTATTGGTAAACAATAAAAAAGAACAATTGGTTGGAAGCCCTGATATTGTTACCGGACAAGATATTTTTTTGTTTGCATTATCACTTCATAATTATTTATTATGTATTGAGAAAGATCAACGTGTTATTTCTGCGTTGGAACACTTAATTTTTGGCATTAATTTGAGGATGAGAAAGGGCAGATCTTTGCCCCCCGGGTTTGCGCCTGCGTATGAACTGGTCCGTGAAGTTATGCCTCAATCGTTATCGTTTAATCTTGAAGATGAATCATTGAGTTGTTCTGATGAATTTGATAGTGCAGTTTTAACTCTTGAAACTTCTAAGAATAAATTGTTGATCGGGAAAAGCGTTTTTGTTTCTGGAATCAGTACATTGTCGGGGCTTGCTAGACAAAGAGGGTTGTCTGACATTTTTAGGTACAGAAACAATTTTTATTGCACAGACACCCCCCAAACATATCAGTTCAGAAAAGATTTAATTATGGCCACAGAAATGTTAAAGTGACTCGTTAATGCATTCTTTGACCCATACACAACTTTGAATGCATATGAATCCATATGAAAGAAATATTTATATAGTAAAACATAGATGTTCAGAGATATATCTTATAAGAAGTGCTTATTCATTGAAAAAGTGCTAATGGAGAAATGTTATGATTCGGACTAATAAGGAATACTGGTATGCGCATAATGCTTTTAGGACGAGATATGATCATCAGCAATGCGTTGATCTTTTTTCCCACGCTGTTGCATCAATTGATGATGCTGTCCGGCTTTGCGAGAAGTTGAGAGAGTTAAAGTTTGAACAGCAAATGACTGCAATGGAACAAGAGCTGACATCTTCTCATGGAAGCCCTGAGGACAGGAAATTAAAATTTGTTAATAGTATTGTTTCACTAATTCGATGGTTTCCAGTAATTACAGAAACCGGGCAGGCACAAGACAGTTCCAATTCAATTGCAACATCATTATTTGGAGCGTCTTGGGACATGAAGAAAGTTCACATAGCTGTTCGTGCATATGTGCCAACTCTTGATGAGTATGCTAAAAAGACTCTTGGAGATTTTTCTCCGAAGGTGGAAAATTTTCACGAATTGTACGATATGACTCTCGAAGAAAAAAAGGTTGGAGGTCCTCGTTATCATGCCCTCGTGTGGGCTTTCGCCAGCCATAATATTGTTTTGTATCAGGCAATCGCTATCGCTGTGTTGATGGGACATAGAGATTTTTCAGATTCAATCGCATTATTAACTAGATACAATGCACGCACAATTCAGAAAATGCAAAGAAGCATAGAGAAAGAAAGCAGATTTAGGGAGGAGTCACAGCAGATCGCGGAGCAGTTGAAAAACTCTCTTCGTTTGAAGAGTGAAGAGTTGACCGCCTTCCAAAAAGTTTGTGACAAAAAGGAGGAACAAATAATAAGATTGAATGAACAATTGGAAAAAATATCTGCAGGAATAACTCCTTCAAAAGAGCTCTCTGGGAGGGTTGAGGAGCTGGAATTGGAGCTGGAGCTCTCGAGAGATGAACTGAGAATTTCTAGGCATGGTGAACAATCATGGAAGGCATTGGCGGAGGAAGAAGAAAGGGATGTTGAACGGTTGCGTTCAACAATCAAAGAGTTGTGGGATGTTGTTCATTGCGAGGAGCAACCGGGTGAAGAACTGCCTTCGAGAAGAGAGCGTTACGAGTCAAGATTCCAACAAATTGGTCTTGACTACACGATAGTTGATGCAATCATAACTGCAGGTTTGAAGTGCGGAAAATTTGTTGGTGAATCATATATTCCTGTGCGCCACGTTAAAACTAATGTTTTTTGCAGGCTTAAAGCTCCTGAACAGGTAGGATTTGTTAATTCAACTCTTCAAGAGCTTGTTAGAAATAACGTTTTATGCACTAAAAAGAATGACACTGCGTTAAGCATAAATCCTCACACTAAAGAGATTACTATACCTGCGCTTCGGGAATATGTTGTGGAATGTCTTGATGATGCCAGAAAGCGCCGCACTGGAAGGCCTGTACAGAACGGTGATGATTAAGTTGTGACCGAATGGCGCGCGCCCGGAAAAGCTTTATGATTTTTTATTGTTACCCGTAGTAATATTTTCCTTTGGCTTTTTGTTCTTTGTCTAATCGCGAGTGCAATTTATTCATTCTTGGTCTTTTCGTGTGCGGGTCTCTTCGGAGCGTTATCCCTACTGATTGCAAAAACTTGTTCATTCCTTCTTCCATGCTGTAAGGCCCCTGAACATTTCCTTTTTTTCCCGGCTCTCCCTGCAGCACTATTAGTCTGTCTGATAAATAATCCAGAAAGAGCAGATCGTGGTCCACCACCAGCGCGGTTTTTTCTCTTTGATTAATTGATTCCCTTATTGTTTTCGCGGCGTGAATTCTTTGTTCTGAGTCCAGGTAAGCTGATGGCTCGTCGAATATGTACATGTCCGCGTCTTTGCATAGTGTTGCCGCTATCATTACTCTTTGCAGCTCTCCTCCCGATAATTCTGATAATTTTCTCAGCATTAATTGTTGTATGTTGAGTCTTCTTAATTGCGACTGGTGTGTTGCATGGTGCGGTCCTAATACTTCCATCACTGTTTGCTCCGTCGATTCTATATATTGTGGTTTGTATGCTATTTTTGTTTTTTCTCCTATTACTCCTACCGCTCCTTCTTCTGGCGCGTAAATTCCTGCCAGTATGTTTACAAATGTTGTTTTTCCTGTCGCATTTTCTCCCAGTATTCCTACTACCTCTTTTTTCTTTAGTGTTCCTTCGTGCGCGTGGAGAGTGAAATGCCCTAATTCTTTTTTTATGCCTTTCCAGCTCACCAAATCAGGGCTTTTTGATGTCGTCATTGGGGGTCTTATATCAAATTTTATTGAGTGGTCTCTGAACCTCATATTTTCATCGGGCATGAACCCTTCCAAATACTGGTTTATTCCTTCTTTGGAATTTTTGGGCAGTGATACTATTCCGTAAGCTCCTTCTTCTCCGTATAATATGTTTATCAGGTCTGTCAGATAGTCTAGTATTACTAGGTCGTGTTCCACTATTATTACCGCGGTGTTTTCGTTTGCGAGCGATGTCAGGTATTGCGCCGTTTTGAATCTTTGTTTTATGTCCAGATAGCTTGTCGGCTCGTCGAATATGTACAAGTCCGCTTTTTTTAGTGCTGTTGCGGCTATTGCTACTCTTTGTAATTCTCCTCCTGATAGCGTTGTTATGTCTGACGTTAGTATTGATTTCAGGTCTAATGAATGAACCGTCTCATCAAACGCTCCTCTCTGGTCTACTTTTGTTAATAATTCTTGAACTATTCCTTTGGCAGTTCTCAGGGTGTCTACGTGCTGTGGCTTGTATGATGTTTTTATTCTTCCATCGTGTAATTGCTGGAAAAATTTTTGTGCTTCTGACCCTTTGAAGTGTTCTAATATTTTTGCGAATGATGCCCCTCCCGGCGCGCTGTATTCTCCGAGGTTTGGTTCTAATAGTCTTGCAAATATTTTTACTGCTGTTGATTTCCCCATTCCGTTTCTTCCTATTATTCCCAGAACTGCTCCGAATCTCGGTGTTGGTAGGTTGTACAGCACGAACTTGTTTTGCCCGTACCTGTGAACTGGATTATTTGTCAGGTGTTCCGGCAGATTTATCATTTGTATCGCGTCGAATGGACATTTTTGCGCGCATATGGCGCACCCGCTCGTGCATAATTCTTCATTTATTTTTATTTTTCCGTCGGTGTCTATCTCTTTGCATTTCAGCCCTGACCTGTTCGACGGGCATACTTTCATGCACAAGTATCCTCCGCACCCTTGAGGATTGCACCTTTCCTTGTGAACTATTGCTATACGTTTGGCCATTGTTTTATTTCTCCAAGATCACCGTTTTTTGGTTCATCACGCAACTGTTTGAGTGCTATTAAATGTTTCGGATGTGCGTGTAACGTATGTGGTTAACCGAAGCTGAACGCCCTCGAAAATTTTGTCAAGAAAAATTCGGTTTCAATACTTTGGTCTCTGAAACCAAATAAATGCCTCAAAGTGCGGTTTAACAAACCAAATATTTATAAATAAAAATGGTTTTAATGGACTTACTCATTGAAGATTCCACAATAAAAAAAGAAACAAGAATTCTCCACCCAACAGCACAATTTTACATTCCACAAGACTGACGAGACGAACGGTTAACGGTTTACAGTTTACGATGTGCTGTTTACGGTTTAGCCAACATACACATTCATTGCTGTAAACACCGCTCCCGCAACCAGAGGTATGACTATATTATCGTCTATTTTGAATCTTAATATTTCCCATTCCAGAAGCTCTGCCGTCAGCGCTATTGTGCTGGCAATCAGTGTTTTCCACCATGGTATCCAATACAGTAGCGCCAGCGTGCATATTATTGCGGCGATTACGCTCCCCTCAATGTTTTTTACAGGATTTAATGGAGTTTTTATTCTTCCCCAAAACCTTCCTATGAAGTGGTTCAGCGAGTCTCCTATTGACAGTATTACTATGCTTGCCGCGGCGATCCCTTTTGGATAAAAGTACATTGTTAGAAGTATTCCTGATAATAAGTACAGCGCTCCTTTTCCCGGCAAGGTTTTTCTGTCTTCAACTCTGTCAAACGTGTCCAGCAGCGTTGCGATTATCGGTATTCTTTTATTTCTTGAAATTAGAGATATCCCTAAACCTGCCACCAGCAGAGTGAAGAATATTTCTGGCAGTAATAATTCTTTCCATACAAGAAATGCCGCGCTCATTCCCGCAACGAGATGAAATAATTGTCTTCTCAGCTCGAGAGTGAAGTATGGGCGTAATTGTTCCGGAATCATAACAATTTCAAGTCTCCTGTTATTTTGTCCACATCCTTCTCCTCTGCAGGCCCTATTCCCGCGCAGGTTGTCGTCCCCGGAGCTATCGTCGTTCTTCCAGCATCGGTTATTACTGCCACAACCAGCCCTGCTTCTTTTGCGAACCTCGCATATTCAAATAATTCTTTTTCGCCGCTTACTCTTAACACTATTTTTGCCATTCCTTCTTTGCGCCACTTTTTTACCGTTTCTGTTCGCGATTGCAGTGTTGCTTCCACGCTTGCGTGAGCCACTTGCGATGCCAGTTTTCCTTTGGGCAGTTGGAGATCTTCCCGCACAAGTATTGACTGCTTAAACGCCATAAGCTGGTTTTGTAGAGCGCGTGTTTTTAAATCTACTGCTCACCTTTGTGGTATAAGTCCAACAAAATTATTTTGTTTTCTTCTTGAATGTACAAGTATGACAATCTGAAAGGTGCAATATACACTTCTCGTGTTCCCTTTCTTGAATACCTCATTGGTTTCCCTATTTCAGGATCTTGAACAATTTTTTCTATTTGTTTCTTTATTTTTATTTTGAGAACTGGATCTCTTATTTTTTCAAATATTTTTTTGAAGTGCAAATCATTATCAATATTTTCAACTACCATTGCTCAAGTTCCTTCAAAAAATCTTTAGCGCTGCGTGAGATAAATTTTCCTCTTTCATAGCGTTTCAGCGCTTCTTCTGTCCTTTTTGCAAACTTTACATCATCTTCGAGCGTTTTAGAAAAACTGCTTGCTTTCTTGAGTATTATCTGGGCATCATTTTTTATCATAAGTAATTGCTCCCCTTCAAACATATCTTCCCGCATCTCCGCAGGTATCACTATTTGTCCTTTTGAGCTCATTCTTGTAAGTGCTATTTCCATAATATCACCTAAAGTAAGATACGTCTTACCAAGTATTTAAATCTTGCTTTTTCAAGGCATGACTGAAAAGTTTCTCGCCGGATTGTATGCTCTCCTTCTTGTTCTTATGCTGGCTCGTTGCAATTTACGCCACGCAAAAACTGCGCAACACCACGGGCTTTAACTCGTGGATAGTTCCGGGCGGCGGATTTTTGTTATCAAAAGAGTTATAAATGTGTGTTCATCGACTAAGCAAATGAAAGCATTAAAAGAGGTCGAAGCCGAGCAAAATAAAGAATTTGCCTGAAAATTTGCTATCCCATCGTTCGCTTCACTCTCTACACTGCAAGCAGTTGGGTATTACGCAAATAATGTCGTAATTTGACGCTCTGATAGTAAAGAGAGCAAATTCCGACGTATATAGAAAAGAATCTTACAAAAATAAAAAACCCTTTTCTATATTTTCTCGTTTCGCGACCGGCAAATTCTAATTTCAAAATAGGGTTACAAAAATCGCCCCGAGGGGCGGGTATTAAACCCAATTTTGAAATAACATCTTGGATGAGTTGACATTAAAAATGGGAAAAATTGATTATGCACTACGTGCAAGAATTTTAACACATTTGAAAACTGTTCAATCTCTCCTGAAAGAGTATGATGAACTGTTGAGTTCTATTGCGAGTAATCCTGCAAAATGGAAATCTAAGAGTTCTGTCCTTCCTCGTCTGCAAAAAGAGCGGACAAAAATTACTTCTTAGGTATCGGTTTGGGCTGGTAAAGGTTTCTAGGGTTGCGGGTGCGCATACCACTCTTTTTTCATTATTCCTGTTTTTACCAGTGTATCTATGCAGTGCTCTCGAAGATTTGCCTCGAATAGTTGATCAGGATGTTGTTGCGCGTATTGTTGAAATAGTCGAAAAATTTCTTTTCTTGACAATCTTACAAATTCATCGAGAGTGTGGGATCGTTGAAGAACTTTCCACGCACTCTCAAATTCGAGAAAGTTGAAAACATATGTTATGTGTGTTACAAATCGCAAGTATTCTTCTCTGGTGCCCTTAAATGTATTTTGCAATGTTTGAATGATGAGATTATATCTTGAGCGTATCTGCTCATCAGTCATATTCCCCGGAATCTTTCCATGGCCTAGCTCTCTTCCCGCTCTATACACATCGAGCAAAGATAGTATTCTTTCTTGTGCCCCCATAAAGGGATGAAGTGTAAAGAAGTATTTAAAACTTCGTTTCTCAAAATCCTTTCATTGATACTAATCCTGCCAGTCTTGGTTGTGCTATTGCCAGCGCTCGTTTTTAATAATTTTTTTCAATCAATTTCGTTACCTATGCCTTCCAATAACTGCTCCTGTCGCATATCGCGGCTTGGACAAACTCTTCAGATATCTGGAAATACCATGGCAGATTTCTTCCTGGTGGGGCATTGTGATAATAACATCTTTTTTTGTCGATTTCCCTGGGTGCGTAATGGTAAAAATTTGTTTTTTGTGCCGCGCCCAGCAGTTTTGCCAGTACTACTAGGCATTTTCTTCTTGCTGATAGTCTGCTGTTGAAATATTTTTTTGTGCGTCTTGATTCTCTTGCCTGTTCTATGAATGATTCGAATACTTTCGTCGGTACCATGAATTTTTTGCCTTTTATTGTTATTCTTGCAACATATCTCGGCGCAGGGTATAATTTTATGTCTTGTCTTTCTCTGAAGTATGGATCTTTTGGGTGCAGGTGGTCTCTGCAGGGCAGGAGCTGCGCTTCTATTATCGGGATTCGCATGTATAATTTTGAGCGTTCTTCTTTGTTGATTTGCAGGCATCTTCCGCTCAGGCATTGTTCTTCTTCAACAATGTATTGCAATCCTCCTCTTGACTGCTTTATTATTTCTTGCTGTGCACTTTTTACTTCCTGCCTTGAAGGGTTTTCTCTTCCTTGTCTTTCGCAGTATATTCTTGCTATGTAATCAAAACTTTCTTCTTTTATGAACAGCCACTCTTCTCCAAGTCTCACGTGCTTTTCTAATCTGCGTACGTCCCGGATTATTGTTTCTAACAACTCTTCGCGCCCCATGAGTGATTATAAAATAGTATTATTTATAAACTCTTTCGTGCCGGACAGGCAGTAATGCTTTAAAGAGGTGTTATATGAGGCATATTTCCAAGCATCATCATTCTCATCATTCTAAAAGTTTGACTCTTAAGAGGAATCTTGGCTTGTTTCAGGCCACTTCTGCCGGTGTTGGAATTATTGTTGGCGCGGGCATTTATGCTTTGATCGGCGTTGCTGCAGGTCTTGCCGGCAACATGGTTTGGCTTTCTTTTTTGATCGCGGCTGTCGTCGCCGCGTTTACTGGTTTGAGCTATGCTGAATTGTCGTCTTTGTTTCCCAAGAGTGATGGAGAATTTTCTTATGTTGACAAAGCTTTTTCTTGGAGGTCTCTGGCTTTCGTTACTGGTTATCTCGTCATACTTTCAGGGGTTGTTGGAGCCGCCGCTGTTTCAATGGGTTTTGCTGGTTATCTTTCGCAGTTTTTGGGTGTTCCTCTTTTGTATCTTGCTGTTGGTGCGATTATTCTTTTTTCATTGATTAATTATCTTGGTATTGAGCAGTCTTCGAGGATTAATATCGTTTTCACTGTTTTGGAAGTTGGAGCTTTGATCATAGTTATTTTTTTCTCTTTGCGTTATATAGGCAGTGTTGATTACCTTTCGACTCCCAGTCTCACTGGTGTTTTTAGCGCGGCTTCACTGATATTTTTTGCGTATACTGGTTTTGAGAGCATTGTTAAGCTTAGTGAGGAGACGAAAAATGCTCGCAGAAATATTCCTCTGGCTCTTGTTTTATCTATTGGTATAACCACTGTTATTTACATGCTTGTTGGCATTACTGCTGTTTCTGTTATTGGTTGGAAGACTCTTGCATCTTCCAGCGCTCCTCTGGCTCTTGTTGCCACCGCCCTGCTTAATAGTTTTGCTGGAGTTTTGCTTTCCATTGTTGCATTATTTTCGACGGGTAACACCGTCCTTATTCTTCTTGTTACAACTTCCAGAATGCTGTACGGTATGGGTAAGGATTTGAAACCTTTGGGATTTTTGAGCATCTTGCATAAATCCAGAAGAACTCCTATTAATGCTATACTGTTAACCGCTCTTATAAGCATTGCTTTCGTATTTTTTGGCAAGAAAATTGATTTTATTGCCAACATTTCCAATGTTGTTTTATTCATCACTTTTTTCCTTGTTAATCTTTCAGTTATATTTTTGCGTTATAATCGTTACGCCAAGAACAAGAGGGGCTTCACCGTTCCTTTGAATATCGGCAGGTTTCCAGTGCTTCCCGCTCTTGGAGCGGCGTTCTGCGTATTCATGATTGCTAATATAGAAGTGTTTACCACGATTGTTGGTTTTCTTTTGACAACTGCCGGTTTTGGATTGTACTGGCTTATTAAGAGATAGCACGGCATGATGATACGTACAAAAACAAGTGCGTGGAAAGCACCCTAAAGTCGAAATCCAATAAGATTATTTATGCGAGCGCGTTACGCGGGGTTGTCCCTTACGGGGACGTAGCGCCCACTGATTCTTGTCGAGGATTTCGAAGGTGCTTTCCACGTACAAAAACAGCAAATCTTAAATGCCTGCAATCATTTCCTGCATTTATGAGTGCTCCTTTGAAGGTTCTTGCAGAGAAAAAAATTTCTGGCTGGCAAAAATTTGTTCCTGCCGGTATCGTTGCAGATTTTTACATTTTGGAGTACATTTTTGATCCTGTAAATGAACGCCCCGGAGAATATTTTGCTCTCGTCACAATTAATGAACCTTCCCGCGGCGGTGTTGCTCACCACACCATTCTTAATGCTCCCTTGCGCGCTGACGATTCTGTTGATCCCAAAACTCACCTTGATGATGTTCTTAGAAAGATTTTTGAGACTGGAGAATTAAGAATTTTAAAAACAGGCAAGCCATACGTTTTGGTTGCAGATAGCACTGTTGCAGACTGAAAAAGTATAGGCATTTGAAGTATATTTGTTTGTTGTCCTTTACACCACAGCTCACATTATTAACTTGTTTAAGCTATCTGCTTATAATTGCATCTATATACTTGCAGAATTCCTGCTAATGGTATAATAATATAATCGGATTCTGCGGGGAGTGCGGCCATGGACTTTGGAAATATTAAAAATTATGTTATTGCCGGCGTTATAGGAATCGCGTCAATTGTTGGCGGCTATTTTGCGTACGAACGATTAAGCAATTCTGGAACATTTGCGGCTTCTAAAGCGGCGCCTCCAGCGCTTTTGGCTGACAAGAAAATTGGTTCTGTTGATTCTGCCAGAATTAAAGATTTTGAGTCTTTATCAAAAAAAGTTTGCGATGCATTTGCCGGTCCGGATAATGTTGTTGGCTCTGATGATGATTTGTTATCGTCCAGATATTCAAATTTTGCTGATGGCGGTCTTGGACAGCTTGAGCGTGCTGAGAAATTGCTTGATAATTATTTAGTTGTGACTCGTGAAATGATAAAATCTTTGGATGCAGATACTGCTGAGCTTCTCGAGAATAATACCGCCACAAGTCTTGATTTGGCCGCGGTCAGAAAAGTTAATGCCAATCTTGAGGATGGTCCTTATGTTATGCAGCTTGTTTTCGGTGCCAGTGATCGCGCGCGAAAATTGTCTGCATAGGCGCTATTCCTGCGCTCCGTCTATCGAGACCGCCGCCATCCCTTCTTGGCGCATTTCTGAACGAAAACCTGTTGATTCTTTGTTGATTTTTTGATGCATGAATGAGTATGCCCGCCGGTTAAATCTCACCGGCTAAATCTCCAGCTCTTTTCCGTCAATAACTATTTTTGGATTTTTGAAAACTTGGTCTAGGTGTATTACTGTTTTGTTTTTTCCTCCGAACCAGTAATTGCTTCCCATTGCTATGTGGGCGGTTCCGAAAACTTTCTCGTCTATTATTGTTGTTCCTATAATTTTTGCGTTTTTGTTTAATCCCACTCCGAACTCCCCTATTCTTCTGACTCTTTCAGGATAGTGCGTTCTTCTTTCAGCGTTTACAAGTGATTTCTCCAATTCTTCAGCTTCCTGCCCTCCGATTATTTCTTCAGCCCTTCCTTTTTTTACGTTTATTATTATTGGATTTTTGGGAATGATTGTCGTATTGCTGGTTCTTATGCTTGCGTCCACAACTATTTTTCCTTCGCAGTTTTGCACCGGCATGTATACTTCGCCTGCTGGTATGTTTCCTCCCATTCCGGGATTCGTGTAATTTCCGTCGGAGCTTATCGGAATTCCCGGGTTTTTTATTGTAAAATTTGTCCCTTCAGGCGTTGTTATCGTTATTTTTCGCGCGCTCATAAATTTTTCTTTTATTTTTGAGTGCTCCGTTTTTGCTTCCGCGTATGATATGTTTAGGGCGTCGGTTATTGAATTTATCTGTGTTGTCGGGATAAATCCGAGGCTTGGCGTTGTTGCATACCTGTGCTCTCTTATTCTTAAATATTTTCTGTAGCTTTTCGTTAGCTGGGAAACTTCTCCAAGCTTGTTTGATAGCGTTGATATTATTACTCCTTTTTTAGGAAAATTTTTTAGTGCTGTCATAACATCTTCGTCCGCGTTTTCGCTGGAGCATTTCGGCGCTTGTATTGCTATCGTTGTTTTTGCGTTCAGCTCTTTTGAAGCTATATAGTACGCGTACGCCAGTGCCGGAGCTATCTCTTTTTCTTGAAATCCCTTATCTGTTATTATCAGAATGTTTTCTTCTTCTTTAACGCCTAAGCATTCTGTCAGCACTCTTTTCAGCAATTGCGATGCTTTTTTTGACTCGTTGCGATATGTTTGTTTCTCCAAAAATGTTATTGCGTCATCACCAAGCATGCTTTTTTTGCTTGTTGCGCATTTTTAAAGATTGTTGTCCCGCAAACTTTAAAAACGCCGCGAGTTTGTGTTATAACAGCCATGATTCTTTGCCTTGGTAGTCTAGTGGCCTAGGATGGGACCCTGTCACGGTTCCGACCCGGGTTCAAATCCCGGCCAAGGCGTTTTTTT
>CAYJTR010000022.1:0-15370 GCA_964373285.1 uncultured Methanosarcinales archaeon | reverse complement strand
AAGGATTCTAATCCTAAATTTTTCTAAAGTATCTTAGAATTTTTTATTTTTTTTATTTTTTTTAGATTTTCCAGAATGTTTACCATCATGTTTCTTATTGGCTTTACCAAAACTGACGCTAACGGAAAACTCTTTAGAACCCAAAACTTTTGATACATGAGAGTTAAGCTCTTTAACAACATCATCCACGGTGCTTTTAGAATGTTTAATCAAATCTTTGGCCAACCTCTCACATTCACCCTTACTCAAATTATTCCTCTTAGCAAAATCAGTCAAGAGTTCATCAAACTTTCTATGAGTCACAAAAGCGACCCCGAGACCGGTCAAAACGCCTTTTTTGATAACATTTTTCATAAAAAACACCTCTACCGAGTATTTTTTTTAACATAAAAAGCCAGCATTAATAAAACTATTGTTGCAAGAACAAAAGAAGAACTGGAAATACCAAAACCAAAAATTTGCGCTCCAGTATTAGAAGTTAAAGCGCCAGTTATAACAAAACCCGTAAAAATTATTCCCATAGAGATAATAGCAGAATCCTTGTGCTTTTCTGATTCATAAGAAGAAAGCTCTGACTTGTCAACTCCGACTTTCAGCTCGCCGCGCTCCAAAGTATCAAGCAATCGCTTAGTTACCATGGGCACTTCAACTGCCTGATCTCTAATTTTTATCAGCGAGTCAATAATCTCCGAACCAATATTTTTTGGTGAGTACTGCTCCCGAACAAGCTCTTCAACATAAGGGCGCAAGACTTCCATGAAAATAAAATTTTTATCAAGATTCTTAGCAACAGTGTCAACAGTTATTAATGCTTTCCCCAAAATTACAACGTCCATGAGCATCTTAACGCCATGATGAACAGCCATCGATGTAAGATCAAAAAATGTTCTTGAAGAACTAAAATGCGGAGACTTAACATTAACAGACCAAGAACTCAAAAAATCGGCAACGTCACGCAAGTATTCATCACGATCAACATTACCAGAATTTCCTGACAAGGACAAAAATCCGTCAACAAGACCCTCAGAGTCATTCCTAACAAGAGCAATAAATATTTTCACCAATTTTTTTCTCAAAGTTGGAGAGAAAGTTCCAACAATTCCATAATCCAAAAGGGCAATTTTGTTGCCCTTAACAACGAAAATGTTGGCTGGATGAGGATCGCCGTGAAAATATCCATGCTCAAATATTTGCTTGAGATAAATATTGACGGCGCGTTTGGCTATAACACTGCCAAATTTTTTCTTCTGAGCGGCAGGAATAGAAGAAACTTTTACGCCGTTCACAAAAGACATCGTAAGAACTTTTCTTGTTGAATATTCCCAAAAAACTTTCGGGACAACAAGATTTTTATCACCAGAAAAATGTTCCGCAAGAATTTCTGCATGACTGCCTTCAAGAGAGTAGTCAAGCTCTTTTCTGGTCCACTCAGCAAACTCGTTAACAATACCAACAGGGTCATACCCGGAAGTTTCGGGAAAATGTTTAACAATCTCTCTGGCCAAAAACAACAAAATATCAATGTCACACTCCAAATCTTTAACAATGTTTAGGCGCTGAACTTTAACAACTACCGATTCTCCGGATTTCAACCTTGCACGGTGAACTTGACCTATAGATGCAGATGCCAAAGGAGTTTTGGAAAAGTCCGCAAAAATTTTTTTCAACGATCCGCCCAGTTCTTGCTCCACAACAAGCTTGGCATCACTCCAAGGCATGGGAGCAACAGAGTCCTGCAGTTTTCCAAATTCCAAAGCCCAATCCTTGGGAACCAGGTCCGGCCTCGTGCTAAGAACCTGTCCGAACTTGACAAACGTGGGACCTAACCGCTCCATCGATAAACGCAACCTTTTGGGGATATCAACATTTCTTGATTGTATCGACGAACGCAACCTCTTATGCCAAGGAATAAGACCCAAAAGTGCGCCCCTAATAAGAAAACCAAGACCTGCCTCTGACAATACAACAACTATTTGTGATAAACGCTTTACATCCCTGACACTTCTAAAAACATTAGAAAAAATACAATATCACCTCTCAGAGACTAAAATTGGAAGAGGTATTTTTAAATGTTTATGTGCCAAATGTTTATTATGCTAACGATGCCGGGGTGATAGGATTTTTTTTTGCGGCCAATCCGCCCGTGTGAAATTTCATAAAAGCGGAGGGAGGGACTCGAACCCCCGGATAAACGCTCTGCAGGCGCTCCCCTTAGCCGCTTGGGTACCTCCGCGATGAGAATACAGATTTTTATGGAAACATTTAAAGATATCGTTCTACCACAAGATTTGCGGGGGATTATGAATACTTTATCAAAAGAAGGAAGTTACGAAATGTGGCAAGCAGGACTTTTTGGCAACAAGATTAGAACGTGGAATTCTCTTAATGAAATTTTGGAATCAGAATATCGAGGAACTGTCACTATGAGGTATAAAGGTTCCGGAGGTGGAGGGTTCACAAAGTATGAAGTTCCGATAAAAAATATTTCTGCAACGATAGAAGAATGGGCTGATAATGCAAGAGTTGAAGGCAAACAATTTGATCCCGGAAGGGTTACATTCAATGAGAGCGCGCCCGACGACATGCTCATAATTCAGGGAGAAGTCACAGATATGCACCCAACACTCCCGGCAGGAGCGCCCAGCGAAATGATTTTCTGGATGCTCAACTATTCCTGCGAGAAGAAAAAAATGCGCGATGCCATGGCCAAAGCAAGGCATGCTTATGGAATAGTTGCGAGAACAATTCTAGAAAATGCGATGACTCCACAATCATTTTCAGACATGCAGGAATTAATAGAAATGTATCCTGACCACGTTATAGAATTCGGAGTTTATGAACATTGTCTGGGAAACATTCCCGGGAGAAATGCTGTGATATGGGAAGTAAGAAAGTATTAACGTGTTTTAAACCCTAAATTTTATGGTTTAAATTGCTACCCTCCACAACCACCCCTTTTATCACCGCAGCGCTTGCAATGATAACAATTAGGACTGGTTTGCTCCATAATGCTACCGCAACCCTGGCACGCAACACCACGATTATTACCATTCTTGGAGCCATTGCCATTAGAACCATTAACAATCATTGCAAGACTTTTCTTCTCGACAAAACCGCCAAGTTCGGGGTCCGCCAAAACTTGAGATTCATCCCAATCATCAACATTTAACCTATCAAAAGTTCTAAAAGCGCCATTCTGAGCGCCACGCAATTTAGACAATTCCAAACCATTATGATTATCAGCAATATCTGTAACGCCCTTGTATTCCAACAATAAGAATTTAGCCGCGAAGTCCAAAGGTGACAAAGCCATTTTTATGAAAGGATGCCCGTCAACAATACCCTGAGGATCGAACTGCTGGCCCCTCCAGGATGAAACAACATCTTCAAGATCCACACCCCTCTTCAAAGATTTAGAAGCCATAATTCCATGAGTCGTCAGTAACGCCTGCAATGTTGAACCGGCGGTGTAAGAAAGAAAAACTATCTGACCGGGCCTGCCATCATCATACTCGCTGACAGTAACGTGCAGAGGAACGCCGCCAATCTTAACCTCGCTCTCAAAACAAATCCTTCTATTAGGCAACTCTTCTTTAACCCCGCGGCCAAGCTGAACATAACTCCTGCCACCAAAATCCAAAGCGGCATCAGGCTTACTATTATGCCTGAAAACAGCCAATGCCTTCAAACCAAGAGAGTGGCCAAGAATATAACCGTTAAAAATATCTGCAACGGTAGCATCACTAGGAAGATTAGAAGTTTTGGATATCGCTCCAGAAACAAAAGGTTGAATAGCTCCAAGCATTCTAACATGGTCCTCAAAAGGTATAGCGCCAACACCATCCTTATTGCCGAAAGCAGTATCAAAAATTGGCAAGTGCTTATGATTAATATGAGGGGCTCCACGAACAGTTCCAGTCTTCACAACATAATCACAAATTTCCAAAGATTCAGAATCAGAATATCCGAGATTGTTCAAAGCATTACCAACCTCTCTATTAGCAAGAGTAACATTGCCACCACCAGCAAGATTTTTAACAATCCTCAAAGAAATCGGAGGCTCAACACCAGTAGTATCACAACCCATCAAAAAAGAAATAGTTCCTGTAGGAGCGAGCAATGAAGTTTGAGCATTCCTAAAACCAAACCTTTCGCCACGACTAAGAGCACTACTCCAAGACCTATACGCCTCGGAACGCATATCGCTAGGAACCAGATTCCAAGCTATATCATCAAGATTCGACTGGTGCTTTCTAATAACATCAAGCATAGAATTCTTGTTAAAATCAAAATGAACAAAAGAACCCAAATTTTCCGAAGACTCTGAAGACTGCTCATAAGAATTACCAGTCATAATAGAGGCCAAGGCCGCGGCAAAAGCACGGCCACTATCAGAAGCATACGCAACACCACGACGCATCAACAATGCACCCAAATTAGCATAACCCAAACCAATAGTTCTAAACTCCGGGCTGACACGAGCAATGTCCTCAACAGGATAAGAAGCGGCATCATTAAGAATATCAAGAGCAATAGTTATCAATTCATTAGCTCTGCGAAAATTCCTAACAGAAAAATCGCCGCTACTATCAGAAAACGCCAACAAGTTTGTAGAAGCAAGATTGCAGGAAGTATCATCCAAAAACATGTATTCAGAACAAGGATTACTGGAATTAATCCTGCCAGAATTTTTACAAGTGTGCATCTCCTGGATCTTAGTCTCAAACTGAACAGCGGGATCACCAATACGCCAACTACCGAAAGAAATAGCTTTCAACATTTCAACAGCAGGAATACTGTCAACAACAACACCGTCAGTAACCCTCCTCAATTCAATACTGCCACCAATTTTCAACTTTTCAAAAAAATCATCATCCAAACGAACAGAAAGATTTGTGTTCTGATAAGCAACAGTAGCGCAGGCATCACCATCCATACCAGCAGAATAACCCGCTTTCATAAGAGTCAACGCTTTGCGGTCCTCAACAATTTTACACCTGATAAACTTCATAACATCAGGATGGTCCTGCCTCATAGTAGTCATCCTAGCAGCCCTCCTGCTCTTACCACCAGACTTTATAGTGCCGGCACTACTATCATAATTTTTTAGGAAACTCAAAGGGCCTGAAGCCCTGCCACCACCGGACAATAATTCATTCATTGAACGCAAAGCACCAATATCTTGACCAATGCCGGAACCCGCAGAAAAAATAGCTCCCTCATCCCTAACATGTTTAAGAATACTCTCAAGACTATCTCTGGGACCTTTAATAAAACAAGCATGACACTGAGGGTGAACATATTCTTTATCAGAACGAGAAACAACGCCAGTTACAGGATCCCTCCAAAAATTAAGACTCCTACTGCCCTCAATACCATACTCGTTGTAAATGCCTGCATTGAACTGAACAGGAGAATTAAAAGCAAACATTCTATTCATTTGAAGAAATGCCAGCTCATCCCTAAACGCTTCCCTGTCAGCATCAGAAGAAAAATATCCAAAACTATCACCCATATCGGCAACAAAATTAGTAACCCTCCTAACAAGGTGGGCAAAAGAAAATTCGTGATCACTGCCAATCTTTTCCCTGAGCTTCTCCCTCCACTCGGGCTTTGAAGGCTTAAAAAAATATTTTTGCGCAACAATCTGGGCGGAAACATCATCGAGAGATTCTGGAAAAATAGCGTCATTCATCTCAAAAATGGTTTCCCCAGTCTCATAATGAGTAATCTTCAAATGCTTTTTAACCATAGGGCCGGCGCTGGAATAAGGATCAGTCTTTCCATCAGTAAAATGTCTGCTGATATGCAAACCTCTACGCGAACTCGGCTGGTGATAAACCCTTCCAACATCTAAACGATCCAAAAATTTTTGGCCATTAAAATCGTAAACGTGAATACTGCCATCGCTAATGGCTGAAGTCAAATAATCAGGATTCAGGTGAGGAGCGCTCACTTTCAAAAGAGAAAAGACAGAGTCAAGAGATATATGACGCTCCTTATCATAAGAATCAAGCAGTGCAACAGAATAGTTTCTTGACTCGCTGGAAACAGGCGCGCCAAGCTCCACAACAACACCTTCATTCATTAATAATCACCTTTTTTTTAATTTTGAACAGCAACAGGCTTTTCCAACAATTTATGAACCTCGACTTCGAGATCTTCCAAATCCTTGAATTCCTTGTAAATAGAAGCAAACCTTATGTAAGCAATCTTATCAATCTTCTTAAGCTCCCTCATAACATTCTCACCAATCAAAGTCGAGGGAACGTCCGTAGAAACAAGCTTTCTTATCCTAGACTCTATCCTATCAATAAGCGCCTCTTTCTGCTCAGAAGTGACAGGCCTTTTACCGCAAGCAATATTAATACCCCGCAAAATTTTGTCCCTGTCAAAATTCTCCCTGCGGCCATCTTTTTTTATAACAACAATGTCCAAGCCAACAACTTTTTCCCTAGTAGTAAACCTTTTACCGCATTTCAAACACTCGCGCCTCCTGCGAGTTTCTTCGGCATCAGGAGACTCCCTGCTATCAATAACACTCACATCATCATGAGAACAGTAAGGACACCTCAAAATTCCACCTCTATTTTTTGAAAATGTTCCGACGAGGGCTCGTCACAACACGTAGTGGCAGTCCCACGACAAAAACACAATAAGTGGTGTTTTAATAATTACTGATTTATAAATATTTATGTATTCAGAAATGTGTTTTGTGAATTGTGTATTAACAAAATATTTGTTTGAATGATAATCAGGGCGACGACCGGGAATCGAACCCGGGCCACAAGAGCCACAGTCTCGTATACTACCATTATACTATCGCCGCCAGCGAAAAATCATCAGCTAAACGGCTTATTTGAATTCATATAAAAATGTTTGGCAGGGGTGGAGTAAGCTCCATTTTGTCGGGCGTGAAACACTCATCAAAGAAGAGTGTTGAAGGCATTGAACCTTCGCAAACGCGCGCCTTGGCATTCAACTAATGCGTCCTGAGGACTTGCACCAGCCAGGGTGATCGTTGCATCGACACCTTTGCGCAAACTCGACTGGTTATCTCACGCCTGTCACCAAGCGCTTCGCAATCTCACAGCGTCGCAAAGGGCGTTCGTTTCTGTTCCAGAGCCGTCCATTGCTGAACCTCCTGTTTATCGGAGTGGCTTTTTGAAGGGTGTGGAGACTTTCCTCACCAAAAAGGCGAGGCCAAGAACCATCCCTGCCAATGGGAATTATATTTTGCAGTGTATATAAATCTTTCTCGGAGTGAAAAATAAAGGCGCTAGCAGGCAGTAGAAGTCGAGGGTAGGGGGCGACTCAAACCTGCTAACGCTTTTTAGGATAACTGGGATGACCACTATATAAACCTTTCGGTTAATAACCACTGTTTGGTGGTAAAATAATTTGGACTATCATTTAAAGAAACATCAACGCAAAAACTCCCGCAACTCCTCCCTTAGAAGTATAAGGGCGTACCGTAATTCGAGTATTTAAAGCTTCTTTTTTAGCCAATCAACTTCCTCGGAATCCAAAAAATTCTTCCAAGAAGAATCAGAACCAACCCAAAATTTAAGAAAAGGAAGAGTCTCAAGAGAAAATTTTCTAGCAGAACAATGCAAAGACATCTTCGAAGAAAAATCAAAACTCTTAGCCCTCTCATTCTTAGCACGCCAATAAGAAAAAATCAAAGTAGGCTCTTTGTAAACAGGAGGAGACCTCTTAGGAAAATCTTTAGAAAGAGAAATTCCCGCGGTAATCAAAGGAAATACGACCGCCAAAAATCTCCAGTGCTGCCGCCTCTGAATCCTAGACCTGAAAATATCAGCGAGAGACAAAAAATTCATTGCCCTCAACAAATCAAAATTCTCATACTCGCGAAAAACATTCTCCTCAAGCCAAGGAATAATTCCATCAACATCCTCAGGAACATTATCAAAAGCATCAACAACATTATTAAAAGACCTGCTCTTAAAAATTTTTGTAAGAGCCTGCTGAATACTCTCCTCCTTAGCCCTATAACCCAAAATGTTAACATTATCAACAGTTACAGAAGAACAGCCAACAGACAAAAGCTGAAGATCAGTAATACTCGCACGCAAATCACCAGCATTCCTCCTAACAAGATGCCTAAGAGCGGGCTCATCAAAAGACAAATTTTCAACACTACAAATATTTCCAAGAATGCGAGAACCATCATCAGGAGAAATCTCGAAAAACTCGACAATTTTGCAAACCTTCCTAAGAGGACTAAACTTTGAATCAGTACAATCATTAGCGGAAAGAATTACCGGATGGGCATTATTACCCAAAAGTTTTGCAAGAGCCTGAACACCACCACGATCCTTAGTGCCCGAAACACCATCAATCTCATCAACAAAAATAATCTTTTTAGAACCAAAAATAGAGCCCTGCATCAAAGCACCGCCGACAATCTCATCAATAGCTGAAGCATTTCTGGAATCACTAGCATTAATTTCCACAAGCTCCAAATTATACTGCTGAGCAAGAGCATGAACCAGAGCAGTCTTGCCAGAACCCGTAGGACCAGAAATAATCAAAGATTGCCCCCTACTAAAATTTTTCAAAAAATTTTCGACAATAAAAACATTTCTTTGAGGAATATCACCAACACTCTTAGGAGAATACTTCTCAATCCAAGGGATCATAAATGGGCTATGCGCCGAAAGTTTAAAATGATTAGTGGTCTGCACTTCATACTTTCTTGACCTGTTAAATTTTTGCATGCCGAAAATTGCGCTAACAGCAATTTTTGAGCACAAATCAAGAACCTACCCGTGCTTTAGCCCGGCGGGTTTTGGTATTTTTTGTAATTTTCAAAACATCATTAATATTATTAATAATTCTTTCAGGCCTGACTTTTCTCAAAGCACCAGAAGAGTAATACAAAGTTTTCAAGGCGACGGTATGAACATTTGCGCGCCTGCCAGCAATAATATCAGTAGGAGAGTCGCCAATGTAGTAAGCATTATTAGGACTAACACCAAAATGTTTCAGCGCCAACAAAATACTATCAGGAAAAGGCTTCTCATGAGTCTTAGTAGTATCAGCAACATAATCAACACGCACACCGTACTTTTTTAGTATGTGAAAAACATTCAAAGAATAATCATTAGTAATTATACCAACCCTATATCCGTTCTTCTTAAGAAACTTCAAAACTTTCAAACCCTTAAATTTTACCAGATTAGAAAACCTATTGCACTCACGATGATAAACTCTCAAAGATTCAGCATCACTCTTAGAGGAACCACAAATTCTGACAAAATCAATAACGTTCATATGAAAAATGTCCTTAAGCTTGGGCAAAAAGATCAACGCGCGAGGATTACCAAGAATGGCTCTGGAAAAAACAAAAATTTTTTGAAGCTCAGAATCAACAAGAGTAAGATCCCAGTCGAACAGGAACAAAGGCCTTTTAGACATGATTTGCAAGCCAGTGTGGTAGTTTAAAGAGTTTTCGAAAAATAGTTCATTCAGGCAAATATTTATAAGTACAACCAACAGACATGAGAGCATGACTTCTTGGCAAGTTAGAGATGAGGCAAAGGTAAAACTGAAAAATCCAATACTGGTAGAAGGACTGCCGGGAATAGGAAACGTAGGAAAAGTAGCAGTGGACTTCCTGATAGAAAATACGAAAGCGAAAAAGCTGGCAACATTTTTTTCTTACACACTGCCCCATGCAGTATTCGTAAATGAAAAAAACCTGATAGAGCTGCCAACAATAGAAGCATACTACGCAAGAACACCCAGCAGGGACATAGTATTCCTAATAGGAGACGTACAACCCGGAGATGAAGTATCATGCTATGAATTCTGCGAAGCAGCACTAAAATTTTCAAAAAGCATAGGATGCAAAGAAATAATAACTCTTGGAGGGATAGGATTGCAAGCTCCGCCCAAAACGCCAAAAATTTATGCAACCGGGACAAACCCAGAAACAATAAAAAGGTATATTATTGAAGGTGTAGAGAAAAAGATATACGGAATAGTCGGACCAATAATAGGAGTAACGGGAATACTCGCAGGGTTAGCAGAAAAAGAAGGAATAGAAGCAGTAGTATTGCTGGCAGAAACATTCGGGCACCCTCTATATTTAGGAGTTAAAGGGGCGAGAGCACTAATACTGCTTCTGGACAAAAAATTAAAACTAAGAGTAAAAATAGAAAATCTGGACAAAGAAATAAAAGAATTAGAAGACGAAACACTGCAAAGAACCAGAGATGTAACTCAAGTTCAAGAAACAGCAAAAATGTCAAAACTAAAAAGAATAAAAGAAGAGGTGAATTACATTGGATGAAGCAACAACAAAATTCAGCGGTCTCGACAGCATAACTGACGAAGAACGATCAGAACTAGAATCAACGTCAGAATATTTATCACAAAAAACATCCAGAGGAACAAAACTGAAAAATTTCGATGCACACATAAAAACATTAAACAAAACCGGGCAAAGAAAATTATTTGTAATAGAACTTCACGCAAAAATAGGAAGAAAATTATTAACAACATCAGCAGAAGACTGGAATTTAAAAACTGCACTGCACAAAGTATTCACGGAAATGAAGAAAAGAGCAGAAAAGATCCAAGACTAACTAGTCAAGAACTTCCAAAACCCTGCCGGAAGAACTCAACCGGGCCTTGCCACCAGTAGAAACTGCTAAAGACTCGCCACAAACAAGACAATTAACGCGGCCAGCAACCCTCTCAAACAAGATCTGCTCATTATTACACTTCTCACAACGAACCTTCAAAAATTTTGCTCTAACCATACAAACAAACCTCAACTAATAAGCTACAAACTCAACCTTCTTAGCACGAATGCCAGAATTCTGAGTATGAGCCTTCCTACAAACAGTACAAAAATACCTGAAATCAGTCTTTTTAGTCTGCTTTTTACCAGTCATCTTACCACCACCAGGAGGCTTAGAATACCTGCCCTTATTACCAGAACCAAAACGACCACGAAGCTCAGCACGAATCTTACCGCCGCGACTCAAAGGGTGAGCAGTACTAACAGTCCTCTTCTTAGAAAGCTCAACCTTATGATTAGTATGCTTCTTACAAAAAGGACAATACCTTTTCTTCTCCTTAGGAACCTTCATAAATAATCGGGATTTTGGAACATTTAAAAATGTAGCGGATTTGAAAAGATTAGACAGGACAACGGCTCCGTCCTGAGTCCCGCACTGCCAACAACAACGAGCCAACAAAAAAGAAATCAAACAAAATCGAAACTACCGAGGACAACGAAATCTTTATATACCACCGACTCACATAGGTTCAAGAGGGGAATTCTTAATGGATGACAAATTATTGAAGACAGGCACAACAATCGTAGGAATTGTGTGCAGAGATGGAGTGGTACTGGCGGCCGACAAGAGAGCAACAGCGGGATATGTTGTAAGCAAGAAAGAAATAAAAGTTTTAGAAATAGGCGACAACATGGCAGTAGCCCAGTGCGGGCTGGTATCAGACGCGCAATTATTAGTGAAACTCATAAAAGCAGAATTAAGACTAAAAGACATGCACACAAACAAGAGAACAGATGTGAAATCAGCGGCTAATTTGTTAGCCAGCTTTTTGTACTCAAACATGAGAAGATTTTCAAGCGTTCCGGGAATAGTATCATTCCTATTAGGAGGAGTTGACGATTCGGGAGCGCACATGTTCGACCTAGGAATAGACGGAAGCGTAACAGAAGTTGACGACTTTGTAGCAGACGGGTCCGGAGGAGTATTCGCACTAGGAGTATTAGAACAAGGATACAAAAAGGAAATGAATCTGGACGAAGGAATAAAACTAGCGGTAAGCGCTCTAAGCGCGTCACTAAAAAGAGATACTGCAACAGGCAACGGGGTAGACGTATTCACAATAACAAAGGACGGAATAAAACACGTGCTCAAAAAAGTAATAGAAATTTCAATAAGCGCGTAGTTCTAAATGCTAAATATAGTTTGGATAAATTATTAAAAACGGGCGGGTTTAATATCCTGGAATTTAGTCCGCTCGTTTTTAATTCCAAAAACCTGTGGTCAGGCGAGTGGATAGTTCCGAGCAGCGGGTTTTTGTTATTAATTAGTATGGCGATACCCATTTTGGTGATGATGAAACAATCAGAGGTTTAAACAGCAATGGCTGACATAATAAAAGAAATACTAGAGCACTTTCCAAGCAACACAATATCAGACGCGTCATTCGAAGGAGCAAACATAGTATTATACACGAAAAACAAAGAATTCTTCCTAAACGGAGGAGACTCGGTAAGAAATGCAGTTTCAGAATTCAAAAAAAGAATAGAAGTAAGACCAGACCCGTCGCTATGCGAAGACATGGAAAAATCAGAAAAAAAAATCAGGGAATTAGTGCCTGCAGAAGCAGTAGTGACAAATGTAACATTCGACCCGCAAAGAAGCATGGTTATAATAGAAACGGAAAAGCCGGGAGTCGCCATAGGAAAACAAGGAGCAGTGTTAAAATTAATAAGAGAAGAAACACTATGGGTGCCACTAATACAGAGAACTCCAGCAATAAGATCAGTGCTAATAGAAAACATAAGATCGGTGCTATACCTGGAATCAGAATACAGAAGAAAATTTTTGAACAAAATAGGACACAGAATATACGACGGGTGGATAAGAGACAGGAAAAACGAGTGGGTAAGACTGACATATCTGGGATCGGGAAGACAAGTAGGAAGAAGCTGTCTATTCCTGCAAACACAAGAATCAAGAGTTTTACTAGACTGCGGGATAAACGTTGCAGGAATAGGATCAGACATGTACCCATACCTGGACGCTCCGGAATTCAACATCAACGACGTGGACGCGATAATATTATCACACGCCCACCTAGACCACTGCGGATTCATACCATACATATTCAAATACGGATACAGAGGACCAGTGTACTGCACAGCTCCAACAAGAGATATAGCCGCGCTATTATTATTAGACTACGTAAAAATAATGAAGAACGACGGAATCACAGACCCATTATACGACGTTGACGACGTGAAAGAAATGGTAAAGCACATGGTATGCCTAGACTACGACGAGGTATCAGACATAACACCAGATGTCAGAATAACACTGCACAACGCGGGACACATACTGGGAAGCGCAATGGTTCACATGCACATAGGCAACGGAATGCACAACTTTTTGTACACCGCAGACCTAAGATATGCAAGAACACAATTATTAGAGCCGGCAATAACCACCTTTCCAAGACTAGAAACAGTGCTAATGGAAAGCACTTACGGAGGAAGAACGAACATAATGCCGCCGCTAAAAGAAGAAGATGAATATTTGAAAAACATAATAAAAGAAACACTAACAAGGGGAGGAAAAATATTAATGCCAGTGCTAGGCTCGGGAAAAGCCCAAGAAGTGATGGTGATGATTGAAGGAATGCACAAAACAGGAGAACTGCCACAAGACATATCAGTATACATCGACGGAATGGTTTGGGACGTGACCGCGATATACACAGCATACCCTGAATTTTTGAACAGCACGGTAAGAAAATCAATATTCCACAAAGATGAAAACCCATTCCTGTCAACAATATTCAAAAGAGTAGGAAGCCACAAAGAAAGAATGCAGGTAATAGAACAAGGAGGGCCATGCATAATACTTGCAACTTCAGGAATGCTTGTAGGAGGCCCAAGCGTGGAATATTTAAAACACTTAGCAGACGACCAGAAAAATTCATTAGTATTCTCAAGCTACCAAGGAGAAGGAAGTTTAGGAAGAAGAATCCAGGGAGGAGAAAGAGAATTCATATTCAAAAGCGGAAGCAAACAAGAAGTAGTACGCATAAATCTGGAAGTTCACAAATTAGAAATATCAGACCACGCAGACAGAAAACAATTAATGAATTTTATATACAAACTGGACCCAAAACCAAAAAGAGTATTGCTAAACCACGGAGAATCAACAAGATGCCTAGACCTTGCGTCAAGCATACACAAACTAAACCGCATCGAAACAATAGTTCCAAGAAATTTGGAAAGCGTAAGACTAAGGTGACGCATTTTCGTTTAAAGGAATATTTTTGCTACACAGAAAAACATATTAAAAACGAGCGGGTTTAATACCCTGGACTTTAGTCCGCTCGTTTTTAATTCCAAAAACCCGCGATCAAGCGAGTGGACAGCTCCGAGCGGCGGGTTTTTGTTGTCTTTTAACGAAAAGTATTTAAAGGCAATCACGTTCGTTTTTCAGCGGGTATTATTGTGATGTTTCAAAAAAGCAATAAGGAGAAGATTGGAAAGCGGTTAAAACGCATAAAAGAGGACGTTTTGCTGTTAAGAGAATTCGTGCGGGACGACACCTGCGATAAAGCACAAAAATGCGCCTCAAGCATCAACGCGAAATTCACTGTTGTTGAACGATTAAGCAGTAAATTAGGACTTCTTGAAGATTCTCCGATTTTAAAACACAACTCGAGCTCAAGGCAATATCTAAATAACATTATTGTTTTATTAGAACAAATAAAACAGTTAGAAACAGGCAGAATAAATAAGGAATATTCTTTAAAACTCAAAAAAGAACGAAAGGAATCAATATTGGGATTTATTGAAATATTTTTAGCAGAGTTAGAAAAGGAATTGTTATTATCGGACGATATCAGAATATATCAAGAACTTGCTAAAGAAGCGAGATCAATAACATTGTTCCAAATGATCACAAAAAAGAACGGAGTGATAACGAGAGGGACTGACGCCGGATTTTTAAAGGCGCACATAGAAAACACCGAAAAACAATTCCAAGTTCCAATTTTTAAAAAAAATAATTATCAAAGAAGAAAAAATGATGTGTTTATTATTTTATGGAAACTTGATGATGAGCGAGGTATGATAAGTTCTTACGGCGCATCCGCTGTTGACTTTGCAGGCCGCAGTGGAGAAATGCACGCGTTCGTATCCCACGGAAATTATGAAACTGTAAGAACTGCCTATGAAACAATAGTGAATAATCCAAAAAACCTAAAAGTGTTTGTAGGAATAGTATTCCCGTGGGAAAACAAGCCAGTAGCCAATAAAGATACCGACGAAGTTGACATAACCACAGAAATGAACCATTTATACCTCAAAGAGAAGGACAGCCCTGTTGTTATTCACTGGAATATCAAGAAGAACAAAAAAGAAGTGCTAAAAGCCGGAGAGCTACCGGAAGAAGACAGATTCTTATAAACTAACTAAAAACTGTTTTGGAATTCAGGCATTGCCACCGACGCATAAACACCCGACCATTCCGTCACCAGTAATTCAGCCATAAGGAAAAACCTGCTCCTGATGAGATGCACAAATATTTATACTTGTAGCAATTACTTTCATTAATGGAAT
>CAYJTR010000021.1:12074-16356 GCA_964373285.1 uncultured Methanosarcinales archaeon | reverse complement strand
TTCATTTGAAAAATTCCTTATTCCCTCTGGACCACCATATGGACTTCTTACATTACCCATAGGTGCTTGCGCAATCTCAAGCACACTTCCACCATAAGACCTTGAAACCCAAGTTAAATGAAATCCCTCTATTTCAGGATTAGGATCTAACCTTTCAGCTAATGTGGCTAATCTTTTAGAGATGACGAACATTTCTGGCGTTATTACAATACCTATGCTTTAGAGAAATGTTTCCGAGTTTTTAAACTTAACGAAAGTCTTTTTTTATTGTATTCCGCAGAGACACATACGTCACCACGCTATACAACTGACCAACTGACCGTTAATCGTTAGATTTAAAAAGAAGGCAAATTGCCGGTGGTCATGGCAAAGCTTAGAAAGGGTGTTTGTTACAGGAGGATTGAGAGGCCTTACACGAGGTTTTCGAAGTTTCAGAAGCACAATTTTGTCAGAGCGAGGCCTGTAAGCAAGATAGTGACATTCGTTATGGGAGATTGCAATAAGAATTATGATTACACTCTGCACTTATGCTCAAAAACAAGAATACAATTGAGGGATAACTCTATAGAATCAGCGAGACAGACGAGCAATAGAGCTCTAGAAAAAAAGTTGGGCAAGGGAATGTACCATTTAGTGACCAGAATATATCCTCATCACGTTCTTAGAGAAAACCCTTTAGCGTCGGGAGCCGGAGCTGACCGTATGAGCACCGGGATGGCAAGAAGCTTCGGGAAGCCTATAGGCAGGGCTGCGCAGGTTGATGAGGGACAACCATTGTTTACGTTGCAGATAAAGAAACAACATTTGGATGCTGGGAGGGCGGCGCTGAAAAGAGCGGCTTACAAAATACCATGCGGTACAACCATAAAAATACTTCCTTATACAGGCAAAGCATTCAAGAACGACTGAAGACCACGATCGAAAGAAGATTTATATAGTGATTTTGAAGAATTCTGGTTTGTGAAACATTATTTGTAGTTTGTTTTGCCACCGTCGCATAATCTGGTAGTGCGGCAGTCTCGAAAACTGCTCCCTCTGGGATTCTCGGTTCAAATCCGGGCGGTGGCGTTATGATAATTGCGTACAAAGGAAATGTTGCAAGCAGGAACATTGGTGAAGAATTAGAGAGCAGAGGTGTTGATGTTAACTGGATTGCGGAGCCGGCACTGGATATTAAAACACTGCCGTCGGCAGAGTATTACATAGTTGTTTACTCCCACAAATCTGCCAAAAAAGTTCCAAGCTTAACGGTTCACCCTACAGGAAATTTTCACACGGCAGATATTGGAGGGCTTCCTGAAACATTGCAGGAAACAAACCCTGTGATTAATGCGGAAATTCTCGAGAGATTAAAAAAGTACGCTCCCGAATGTTTTGAAGTCACTTACGAGGCAACACACCACGGGCCGACCAATATCGGCGCGCCTTTATGCTTTGTAGAGCTCGGGAGCAGTGAAAAAGAGTGGGGCGACAAGAAAGGAATTAATGCGGTTGCCAGTGCTGTTGAAGACTTCATAAAAAATCCTAAAACCAAAAACTGGAAAAACGCAATAGGCATAGGAGGCACTCACTACCCTGAAAGGTTTACGAGAAGAACGCTGAATGAAGGAATAGCTTTCGGCCACATCATACCCGCTCACGCATTTCCCCAGCTGAAAAGAAGCGTTATAACTCAGGCAATAACAAAAACGAGAGGGGTGACAACAGCGGTCATAGATACCAGCAGGCAGGGAGTAATAAGCGACAGAAAAATAATATTTGATGTTCTTGAAGAAAACAAAATAGAACTGGTGAAATTAAAATGAATAATGAAGAGAAAAATGAGGCGTTGCTAAGTGTTAAAAAAAAAATTGCGGTTGAAATGACTTGCCCGCTTAAAGATGCGGCAACAAACATGGTTTTTGGCAAGGGCAACCCCGGCGCGGAAATACTATTTATAGGCGAAGCTCCGGGAAGAAATGAAGACTTGCAGGGCGAGCCATTCGTGGGAGCCGCAGGAAAACAACTGGATGAACTGCTAAAAATGATAGGGTTAGAATTAAAAGATGTGTACATAGCCAATATTCTGAAGTACAGGCCTCCGGACAACAGGGCTCCAACGAAGGAAGAAATAATTAGGCACGCGCCCTATCTCGTGGAACAAATAAAAATTATAGAACCAGAAATAATAATAACTCTGGGAAATTATGCAACAAAATTTGTCCTCGCAGGATTAGACCCAGAAAAAATGAAGCACGTCGGAGGAATTACGCACCTGCACGGGATTCCTGTTGAAATGACGATTCAGGGCAAAAAATACTCGGTAGTGCCAATGTACCACCCCGCGGCGATGCTGTATAACGGATCCCTCAAGAAAATTATAGAAGAAGATTTCAGAAAAGCAGGAGAATATCTGAAGGGCTTAACCACGGCAGACTTAACCACGGCAGGGCGAAATGCTTAAAAACTGCTCTTTGTACTGTTAACGTGTGAAAAAGGGTGTTATGAAAGGTTTTTGGAAAGCGTTTTTATCAGCTCTTGGGAAAAATGGTTTTAGCAGTAAAAAGTCTGAGATACTGATACGTTTGAGGTCTTACGACGATATATTTTCTGATTTTGATCCCAGAAGTTCTTCCCAGCGCTCGATATCCGGAGATTTCGTTGCGGAAGCAAAAAAAGTTGTTTTGGACAATAAACCTGAAAAAGTTGCACTGCGCTTATTCATTCCTAAAACGAGGAGAGACCTAAAAGAGGAACTGGTGATAAAGAGAAGACTTCAGGATCATTTCAAAACTCACTACTATATATTAAGAAATGTGGAAATAGCCCCGCTGGTGAGGCAGGGAATATTTTTTTGTATTTCAGGAATTATTGTGATGTTTTTGGCAACCATCATAGCCCGGTCTTCGTGGTTTGATGAGTTTTGGCGGCAATTTTTAATAGTGCTTTTAGAGCCGGCGGGGTGGTTCTTATTCTGGGAAGGATTGTACTTAGGCATTTTGGAAACGAGAAAATCAAGAATAGATCTGGGATTTTACAAAAAAATGTCGAACTGTGAAATAATATTCTCAACAGCAAAAAAATGAAAAACAAAAACAAGCGGCCTAAAAACCAAGGTATCAAACCCGCCAGTTTTTGATAGCCGCAATTACAACTCCCATCCAGTGTAGCCCGGAAAGAAGAAATTAGTCATTGAGCGAAAAAATTTGTTGGTTCTTGTCTCAGCACTTTTAGGTTTTTGCTTCTCCACAAATGCAGATATTTGTTTTTTATAATTAAAAATTTTTGTCATAAAATCGTGAACAGTATTGTCGACAACAGTGACAAAACACTGGCGGGCCTGAATCTCCAGCAACGGAATCCTTAAAAGAATCCCAGACAACAATTCATCAAAGTGCTGAATCAAAAAAACGGTTTTCTGCCTTAAAATGAATGCATCTCTATGAAAAGTTATGCGCTCGGAAACCGCGGCGGAGTCAATAAATTTTCTGATTTGCTCTCTTAAACCCTTAATGTTTTTTTTAAAGACTAAAATGTTTAAAGACAGCGGTTTGCTTTCATCCCAGCAGGCACAAACAGCACTTGCAGAGTCCAGAACTGATTGAAGCTTGTTCATTACAGCCATGAATGCCTGAAAGAATATAAAACTTTTCATTTTCACCACTTCAAAGTTAATAGAAAGAAAGTTTTATATATTAGTGGCCTGCAAAAAAACATTCAGACAAAGGAAAATAAGCGTGAAAAAATGTCTAAAGAACAAAAAATTCAAGCAACCAGAGGAGACCCATACTATAATTACTTTCTAAGAAATGCAAGACTAGAAGCAGGAATGAATGAAAAAGACTTGGCAGAAATAGCAGGGGTCAACACTGCAAGCATAAACCATTATGAAAGATTGCGCGAACTGCCGTCAGAAATAACACGGGAAAGAATTTCCGCGGCTCTGGGAAAAACGGTCAAAGAATTGTTCCCGGAATTCCTGACGAGAGAATACTTATTAGAAATACAGTTTGAAAGAGAAGGAATAACGAACAGCGCAGAATTAATGGCCCACTACATAAAGGAAAGATCACAACGAAGAGCCCTGACAAAAATAGAACAAGAAGACTCAAGAAGCGTCGACGCAATACTAAACGCAGTACCGGTACAACAACTATCAGAATCACAACACCCCGCAATTGATATTACAAGCAAAGAACTGGAAATCTCGTCAGTAAGACAGGCGATATGCTCCCTGCCCAGAAACACCAGAATAGTAATATTCCAAAGATATTACATACAGCCAACACCAGAATACAGAGAA
>CAYJTR010000021.1:0-11974 GCA_964373285.1 uncultured Methanosarcinales archaeon | reverse complement strand
CACACTACAATACAACAAACCTTTTAAACAGAACAGCGCTCCCAAAAATATCAGGAATTAAAAGGGGGCTATTATGAGCAAGTACGGATACTCACTCGATGTCGGAGAAGAGCTGGAAAAAGAATTGCAGGAAGTCGAGTCAAGAATATCACAATACGGAAAAGTTAAAGCATCAAAAAAAGAGGAATCTGAAGAAGACCCGCTTTTTGGATTAGATGACGAGGAGCCGGAAGACAAAAAAGAAACGAAAAAACACGAGAGAAAAGAAAAAGACAAAAAATCAGACAAGAGAGAGTCAAAAGATTCCGCAAAAAAATCCCCGGTAAAAATACGGGTTGAACGTGCAGAAAAAGAACCGCAAAAAAGGGTAAAACTGGAAGTTTATGACGAGAAAAAAGAACAGTCAAAAAAGCCACACCCGGCAGCAGCTCAAAATATTTCCAAAGGAAAAGTTCAGGACAGCCACAGCACGCCGCAACCACAATCACAAGTTAAAGCTGAAGATTTATTAAAAGAGTCAGATGAAGGGACGGACTGGGTAACTGCAATAGTATGGATCGCAGTGGTTCTACTGGCAGGATACTTTGTATGGTCATACATTCAACAACCAACAGGAGCAACAGATTTAACACAATGCGCAGAAAACACTGCAACAGCTCAGGGAATCAAAGCTTTAACGCTGGAAAAAGAAGAAAATGCCGACGTGAGAATACTACTAAGAGATGCCCTAACAACACCCAACATAAACGAGGCGAGAACTTACTACACCAGAGCATCCTGCGGAAAAACAGAAAATTGCACCACAAAACCAAACGTGTTCATAACCAGAGAAACGCTGACCGCACTAGGAGTGGGAAACCCGGAAAAGTGCAGGGAAGTTGACGAAGTTATAGCGTGCGACAACGGGTTAGTAGTGGAAGGAGCAACGGCGACACTCAACAACAAAGCCCCCCACAGCATAACAATAGTAAGAAAAGGCACAGGAAAAACAACAGAGTATAAAGATGACGCGCTCGAAAGCGCAACAATATTCGAAGGAAAAGAAGGATTGCAATCAATAACATACCCGAGAGAATTGGAAGGAAGCACGGCGGTGAGAATGTTTACGAGAGACACGCTGAAAGGTACAGGATACACAATAACTTATGAAAGCGCGAACCCAAGAATAGTAGGATACACAGTTGAATAAGGCCCGTATTTTGAACCATTATGCAGCACGGCCCCGGCGCCGGACGAAACATTTTAATACGCACAAAAATTGCCACAAAAAATGGCTCACGTGCTTATAGTTGACGATGACGGAGTTCAAAGACTACTCAATCTTAGACTTTTAAGAAGAGGCATCAAGGGTCCGCACACTCAAGAATTAGCAGGAACACCCGAAGAAGCATACGCGAGAATAGAGCGGGGAGGAATAGACTTACTGGTTACAGACTACAGAATGCCCATAGAAGGTGACGGAACGGAACTAATAGCAAGATTAAGAGCCCAAGAATACACGCTGCCAATAATACTTTACACATCAGACGCGGCGCTAGAAACCCTCCAAGAAGAAGCGAGAAGTCTTGGGGCGGAAATAATAGACAAAACAGACACAGAAAAATTTGTACAAACGGCTAAAGAGCTAATACAAAAGAATAATATGACTAGAGAAGAGTACACACTATGGAAATCATTAGACATTACAAAAATTGAACTTTTAAGAAGCAGAATATCAGCAAACATAAACCACACCCTAACATGCGCTACAAATAACAGAAAAGATTTTTCCAGAGCGATAACAAGATACGTCCAAGAATTATCAGAATTATACTGCAGAATAGCGGCAGGCCCATTGGAACGATATCAGAGACTGCAGGAAAGCATAGGAAGGCAAAAAATTCTGGCATCAGGAATGGTAGCAGTGTGGAAATCAATAGAAGAAAAAATATTTGCTGAAACAAGCTTAGACAAAATAGCAGAGATACAGGACATGCAAACATTTGTTAAAGATTTATCGTTCGAACTAAGAGAATCTGAAGAAGCTGGAGGGGAAAGATACAAACAATACGAAAGTTTGAAAAGAACAGTAGAAAATGCTAGGTTATTACTCGACTCGAAAAAAAGACAGCAAAGCGCGGCGCAACAAACACCAAAAGTCCCCCAAGCGTTATAAGATCTGTCCTCAGTCTAGAACTGCCCGACTTTCAAGACAGAGCCGGCACCATAAAAAGGTTTATAAATGCGTTTGCAGTGAAGGAACAAAAAGAGGCGCGATAATGAATAAGAAGGGATTATCACCACTGCTGGCAACGATAATACTGATAGTTATAAGCATAGGCCTAGGAGCAGTAGTGATGAGCTGGGGAGAGAATTACATAGAACAGCAAGCAAAATTTGTTCAAGCAAGCGGAAAATCGGAGCTGGCACTATGCGAAGGAGTAAACATAAAAATAGTGTCAACAAGCGCGGGACAAAAATCGTGCAAAGGCCAAGACTTCATAGAAGTATTCGTCGAAAACCCGACAGGAAAACCTATAGACGGGTTCTACTACAACATAATAGGAGAGGACACGGCAAGCCAAAAAATACAACGACCAGTAGCCAGAGGAGAAGTAAAAAAAATAACTATACAAACAACGCTCAAAAAAATAGAGCTTGTAAAATTAACGCCAGTAATAGGAAACGTTAATTGCGCGGAAAAAAGCATAACCGTAGAAAAACTAAAAACGTGCGAGTAGCGTCTATCTTGAACCTGAAATTCTAGAACTTGGAATCGCAGTACAGGAGAAAGCACTGAAAACGGTCAAAAGGTTTAAAAATGTAAATGCCAAACAAGGAAGTCATGGGGGCATTTGAAGAATCATGCGAGGACGAGGGTGTCGACGTTTCTCAAACAGATAACTCTATTCTTGAAACACTATTCCTAAACGAAAACACTTCACAACGATTATCAGAACTAGAAAGAAAGCTGGCTAGAAAACAGTGCAGCACTATAACACCAAGACCACTACTACACATGTTGTACGAACTAGCGCAAAAAGACTATCAAAAAATCCTGAAAGACAAAAACAATAACTTAGAACAAGAAAGAATAGTATATTCCAACATAATAGAACCATTCGCGAAAGTACTCATAGAACTATCAGAAACAGAAAATGCCACAACAGGATACGAATTCATAGGCACGCTAATAGCACACATAGATGCCAGCGGAGGAAAAAACAATACCCCATGGATACCCTATTCACAATTAATACTTGAAATAAGCGAAGCACTATTAAGCGCAACAAGAACAACAAACACATTCCATCTCTACCACGCGATAGACACGCGCATACCATACATAACAGACCTGCAAGGAGAAGCAACAGAAGCATTCCAAAACATACAACAAGAAAGAAGCAAAAATCTTATAACACTACAACAAGCACTGCCAAGATTAATACAACAATTAAAAGAACAGCCAAGACGAATGATACAAGAATATCAAGCGATTGATGCAGCAGGAAACCTGCCAAAAAGCGCGCGACTACAAAAAAGAAAAGATTAAAAACCAGACCATAAAGAATACCTCATGTTCGTACAAAAAATAGAATACACACACCAAGCTATAAGACACCTGATAGACATACTAGAGAAGATAATAGAATACGATGAACAAGTGGAACAACTAACCGCAAAAAAAAGATTTCTCGTGGAAAAAAAGATGAAGTTTCAAGCATTCATACAAGAACAAGGACCAATGAGCGAAGACTCACACATAGTACAAGAAATACGAAGAACGGAAGAAGAAATAATAAACACGAAAACACAAATAAATGAAAAAAGACAAAATGAACAAAAGACAGGATTAGAGTTGTTCATGATAATACGATTCAGTAAAGAAAAAGATGCGAAAATAACAGAAGCACTCATAAGGAGAAAAGAAATAATAATAAGAAAAAACAAAGAACAGCCAGAAATACAAAAGTTTACAGAAACAATATTTGAAGATATCAAACAAATAATAGTATTCTTAGAAACAATAAGAAATCATGCAGAAAATATACTTGCAAATATAACACCACTAGAAAGAACGTATGAGCAAGGGATTATGAACGCAATAGGAAAAGGAACACTACAAAGCATAGGATCAAAAAGCACAACAGTAATAATATCAAAAATAGAAACAGGAAGAAGAGAAGACACAATCAAAAAGACAAGAAGAGCGGCGGCACGAGCATTCATGGAAACACCAACACAAAACTTATTCATAAGAAGCATAGAAGCATACAAAAGAGCGAGAGATATGGGCGTGCAAGACGAACAAATAACCCCGATATACCAAGAACTAATAAAAAGTATGCCATCAAGGTTAACACAATGAACAACAAATCATTCAAGAGAAGAAAAAGTGATGACAGCATACCGTTCGACAAGCTTGAAGGAATCAGAGGGCCCAAAATAAATAAGACAACAACAATCCTAGAACTATTAAAAAGCTTCAAGAATATAGGGTTTCAGGCAAGCAATATAGCAAGAGCCGGAGAAATCATAAATCTAATGAAGAAAGAAAAAGCAGATGTCTACCTGACAGCAACATCAAACATGGGAAGCTCGGGGCTAAGAGAGATAATAGCGCAAATTGTGAAGAACAAACTGGTGAGGGCAATAATAACAACAACAGGGCTCGTTGAAGAAGACATAATGAAAACAGCGAACACATTCAAGCTCGGAAGTTTTGACGCGGACGATTCACAAGTGAAAAAAAACAAGCTCAACAGAATAGGAAACATATTCGTTCATGACGAGCAGTACTGCTGGCTCGAAGATTTTCACAACGCATTCATAAAAAAAATTACTAAAGAAAAAAAAGTCTGGAGCCCAAGCGAATACATCTACGAAATAGGAAAAGAAATAAATGATGAGAACAGCATACTGTATTGGGCGACAAAAAACGAGATACCAATATTCTCGCCGGGATTTGTTGACGGAGCGATGGGAGACCACATATTCTTCCACAATGAGTCAGCAAAAGAGAAGATAGTTATAGACACAGCCAAAGACTTAACAACATTTTACAAAATTATTTTAGACTCGAAAAAAACAGGAGGAGTATTTCTAGGCGGCGGAACTCCAAAACATCACCTCATAGGAGCGGCAATACTGAGAAACGGGCTGGACTACGCAGTATACATACAGACAGGAACACAATATGACGGATCACTATCAGGAGCGCACCCAAAAGAAGCAGTAAGCTGGAACAAGCTGAAAGATGAAAAAAACAGTGCGGTCATAGAAGCGGAAGCAACAATAGTATTTCCCATACTCGCAACAGAATGGATGCAATAAATTGCATTCCCCTAATTCCTTGCAACCTCGTAATAATCCTGCAAAACCATTGAATCAATATCGCCAGCGCTATTAGCGAGATAAAAACGGCCATTACCAATATCAGCAATCCTTCTGGAAAAATCAACACCCCTATCATCAAGATTTATTCCGATCACAGAAATAGTAACGCCATGATTGGCAAGAACTGCCGCGGAAGAAAGAGTGAACTTCTCAGGATCCTCGCCAGAAGTAGGAACTGCATCACTAATAATCACGAGATGCTTGGTAACCCCTGAAACCCTAGGAAACAATTCAGAACACTTATCAAAAAGAGAAACAAAATTAGTCTCGCGAAAAGCATGAGCGCCACTAAAAGATTTCAATACCACACCCATATCCAGCGAAGGGCTCTCAGAAATGTGAACCTTATCGCTAAAAACAACAACACCAACCTTATCCCTCCTCTTAATAGCCTTATACGCCAAAGCAATACCCGCGCGTTTGCCCATCAATAACTTATCACCCTTCATAGACGCGGAAGAATCCAAACCATAAATTATCATTATAGAACCCTTAGAAATTCTTGGAGAAACCCTCAAATCATCAGAAAGAATATCTTTACGGCCCCTCCTCAAAACAGTCCTGACAGTATCCCTAACATTAACATCCCTATACCTGTCACCCTTCCTAAAATTCCTAGAAAAATCTCTGGAACCATAATGTTCAACCCTCCTCTGCAAGACCTCGCCCTGCAAACCCCTAGGCTCCAAACGATCAAGCTCCTCGACAAAAGCAGAAATAACCGCGAGATCCTCACCCTTGCCAGTTATAGCACCAGAAGCATCAACAATACCCTCAGACCTCAACCTTTTAACACGCTCCCTAACACGCTCCAGCAACTCTTTACGAAACTCGGGAATGCCAACATTCTGCTCCAAGTAATCACTATCAAAACCGGTCAACAACCTCAACAACCTTTCACCATAAAGATTTTTAACATTACGAAAATTTTTGACGCCCTCCATAAACATATCAGGGTTAAAAGAACCAACATTCCTGTTGGAAGCCTCCTCGACGATACGCGCATCCTCAGACATCACGCCACCGTCGAGAATACTGCCAATAATCTCTCCATCAACATCACCAAAAGCAGAAGACTCCTGACCCTCAGCCTTCCAGCTCTCGCCGAAGAGAACCACCACCAGATGCGAGCTCCTCGTGCTCTTCCAAGAACTCGTCAAACTTTTTTCTGAGAAACTGTTCCTGAGACAAAGAAAACTTAAACGCCGGCTTCAAAGAAATCCTATGAGACAAAACACTAACTAGAACAGCACAAATATCATCAGCGCAAACACTCCTCCTGCCGGAAATCAAAGCCTGAGACTGCGCCCTCTCATAAAGACCAATAGACGCCCTAACGCTAGGCTTTTTATCAAGCTCATTAGACTCCCTAAGAATCCTCAAGAAGAGCAATGCGGACTCCAAAAGTTTTTCGGGAAAATCAAGAATTTTCCTGCCCTTAGTTCTAACAATTAAAACCTCATCAGAAAGAGAATCAGGATAACCAATATGAACAATATCAAACCTGTCAAGAAAAACATCACTCAAAGGCTCAACAGCCGCGCTCTCGGAAGGATTCATAGTGCCAATAAAAATAAAGTCCAAAGGAAAATCAACAGTGTACCCGCCAAGAGTTGCCCTGCCCTCAGACAAAACCTGCAAAAGAGCATTCTGCAACTTTTCAGGAGCCCTATTAACCTCATCAAAAAACAAAACACCCCTGTCAGCAAGAAAAATTTTTCCGGGAGTGAAAGCCTCCAAAGATTTAGGGCCAAACTTCAAAGCCTTAACAGGATCAATATCACCGAGCAGGTCCTCAACATTCAAATCAGGAGAACCCTGAACCCTTACAAAACGCTCGATGCCAGAAATCTTCTTTTTCTTCTTGGTAACAACATCAACCCTTTCAACAACAGGCAAA
Organism: uncultured Methanosarcinales archaeon; assembly: GCA_964373285.1. Classification (GTDB taxonomy): domain Archaea; phylum Nanobdellota; class Nanobdellia; order Woesearchaeales; family ARS49; genus JACQMS01. The sequence goes on along the minus strand of CAYJTR010000021.1, from coordinate 4,698 downwards.
AGTTTTGCAACATTCCTAGCAAGAGTAGTCTTGCCAACGCCGGGATGACCAACAATCAAAACATGCCTGCCGGAAATAAGAGCGCCCTTCAACTGCTCCTTGGCAGGGCTCTGACCAATAATATCAGAAAAAGATTCATTCAACAACGAACCACGAATATCATCAATTATCATGCCGGAAGACACCACAACAATTCTTTATAAAAGCTTTGATTTTGCGGGCTCCGTCCAGAATCCTGCATAACCATCTCATGAAAAGCAGTAAAGATACACCCGGAGCAGAGCAGAAAAAAACGCGAGATTTATAAACAACACGCACATTGATCCCTCCATGGGGGCAGAGGAATGAGTTCAAGTTGCACGGATTCGGGCTTGTTAATTCAATGGTACTCCCTCCGGAGAGCTCTCTTCGGAGTAGGAGAAAAACCAAACGTGTACAGCGAAGAAGACATCAAATTATTGTATAATGCAACACTGGAAGGATTAGAAGGATTTGAAAATTCTCCGAGAGTGGAACAATGCAGGCTAACCGCGCACACGCTATATGATTTGACAACATTAGATTTTGAAATAGCATCACAATTATTAATCCAAAAATTTCCCGAAAGACTTTTGAAAACAATGACTAAAAAAGATTATCACCAGCTATTTTTAAGATACGCCAACACGGTTCCACAGGAAAAAATATTGGCGAGAGAAGAGAGACAAAGAACAATTAACAGAGCATCAGAATTAAAAATTATAAGAAGAGAATGGTTTGATTATAGATGCCAAAACAGAAAAATATGAATAATTCTCAAAAGCCAAGCGATGACCAAGACTCAAGCATATCCACAAGAACCTTCCTCTCACTCTGAAGAGCACGAACCCTCCCACTTTTCGACCACTCCGAAGAACTATCCGCCATGTCCGACAATTCATTAATCCTCTCACTCAAAGAATCCCTGACTTTTTGTATGTGCGCCCGAACCTGCGCGCTAAGAGCAGAAGAAAGCTTCGACTTTGCCTGACGAACCTTGACAAGAAGCTCCAAATCATCCCTTTTTATGCTCTCAAGCGAAACCATACCCTGCAGTTAACAAGAGCATTTATAAAACTTTTTGTTGAGCAGTATCAACCAAGCGCCGGACATCATCACAACGAGGGAAATAATAGAACTGCTGTTTTAATGCAGAAAAAATATCAGACATCAACCTTCACTTCCTTGCCGGTTTTCATATCACGAATAGTTACTTTTCCCTCAGCAAGATCTTTCTCGCCGACAACGACGACATTTTTAGCATTAATGCCCTGAGCGTAAGAAAACTGTTTGGCAAGACTCCTGCCGGATATGTCAACCACGACAGAATTGTTCTTTCTCAAACTACCAGAAATTTTTAGAGCCGCGCCCAGCAATTTTTCAGAAACAGGAGCAACATAATAATCAACGCCGGTCAAAGGTTTAGGAATCAACCCTTTCTTCTCAAGCAATAATGAAAGAGTTGAAAGACCTATACCAAAACCAGTGGCTGGAGCGGGATCACCGCCATACAAAGATACAAGTTCGTCATACCTGCCGCCGCCGCCCAACGCGCGAAACTCTCCAGAAACATCAAAAGCCTCAAAAACAATACCTGTATAATACGCAATACCTCTGGCAATACTAATATCTATCTCGAAAAAGTCCACCGGCAAAAACTCGAACAGTTTAACAAAATTGGATATAGACTCCTGAACTAAACGTTCGCCGACATTCAAAGCGCGCAATTTTTGCATAACAACAGCAGGAGGACCCTTAATGCTGACAATGTCTAAAACCCTTTTTGACTGCTCATCAGAAAGACCCGCGCGCTTAATCTCCTTAAAAAAATCAGAATCACCAATCTTGGAGCGCTTATCAACAATCTTAAACAATGATTGAACAAGCTCCTGAGAACAATCAACACCAACACAATCCCGCAACAAACCCTCCAAAAGTTTTCTATCATTAATCCTGACCATAAAATCATTGGAAGTCAAGCCAAAATTTTTGTAGCAATCAACAAACAAATTCAAGATTTCTGCATCGGCCTCAATCCTGTCAGAGCCAAAACACTCGACGGAAAGCTGGAAAAACTCTCTCAACCTGCCCTTTTGAGGAGCCTCATAACGCCACATCCTAGAAAGACCAAACCACCTGACAGGCTTTTGCAACTCTTTCTGCTTTTGAAGAAACAGCCTAGTAATAGGAACTGTAAGATCAAAACGCAAACCAAACTTTTCACTGCCGCGCTGTTCCAAAGTAAAAATCTGCCCGAGAATTTCGTCGCCGCTCTTCTTGGTAAGCCATTCAACAGTTTCAAAAGCAGGAGTTGCAACCTCCAAAAAACCATACTTTAAGGCAGTAGCCCGCAAAGAGTTCATAACCTGCAATCTAACAGACCACGACTCGGGAAAAAAATCCTCGGTGCCCTTAGGAGGAAGATATTGATTCATAAGACTGCTGACGATAACCACGTATAAAAATACTTCGGTTTTGGGACAATATAAAAGAAAGAGCGAACGGAGAAGGAAAAAATTGCCACTTGTTCCAAAGACGCGCAAATTGAACCTGCCCCGCTTCTCAAGAATACTTCTTGGCGTGCAAGTCTAACTCTTCCAGGAATTTACAGCCCTCAATATCACCAGTCTGATAATATTCTAAAGGTGTAAACGCGGGAAATAGTACATTACCACTTACTCCTCTCCGCACCTTAATATTTTGCATGAGTGATTCCAGCCCCCTGATTTCTATACCTCTGCCATTACAACCTAACGAGTCTGCCATCCTTACTACGTCACTCACGTTCTCACCAACATCAACGCGCAAAAAATCAAGACTCCTAAAATGAAGAGCATGCAACATATCAGAAACACATTTTTTATCAGCATCATCAAGAGAAAAATCATAAATCATAGAAATATTCCTAGCCAAAGACTGAACTCCCCTAACGCCCTCAGTTCTCCTAATAAAAGATGACAACCTGCCACACACCGCGCCAAAAGAATTCTCACTAACAAGGAAGCTGTCAGAATCCGCAACATATTGAACACTACTACCGGAATCGCAACATCTCAAAATACCAAAATCTTCTGAAGAAATTCGGCCACTAAAAAAAAGGGAAACACCATTCTCGGACTCCCGAACAAACAAGTATCCAGATTCAAAAGAAGGGTCCCAAACACGAGAAACCATTCTTCTGGCAATACCAAACAACGACAACCCTTCAGGATAACAGCCACAAGCCCCCATGAATGCCAATTAGTGATGAGAGTTTAAAAAACTTTTGACACGCCGAAAATTGCCCTCGACGCACGCTATTAATTTAAGTTAATGGATATATCGAGCAATTTTTGAGCGTGATCAGGAACTTAACCATACTCCAGCTCGGAAATTCTTGGCACGCAAAAAACTGAACAATTTTTTAAGCTATAGCGGTGCCACGAACTTTCAAAGAGTCAACACCTGCAATGAGAGACTCTGTAACGTCAAGAAATTGACCGCGGGGATCGTTGGATGCAACGGCCCTAATAAAAGAAACACAGACCAAAAAAATAATACTGCGCGCGAGGTCAAAACTTTGATTTTTCCTGCCCTCCACAAATATTATCTTGTCAGCTTCAGAGAATTTCAAAAGAATACGAGAACCAACAAACTCAAAAAACTTTTTATCGCCACCGGACAACGAGCCACTGCCGCCGGCAGATTCAACATTTTTTACGAAAACAGAACGAAACAGAGACTCGTACTCTGAAAGGACCTTCTTCAAATCAAAAAAAATTTTCTCGTCAGATTTTGTAGAATTATTCAGCACGCCACCCATTTTAACAATCAAAGACTCGAGAATCCCGGAAAGGTCTTTCACCAGACGAAGACGAACATCACCACTCTTTACCATACAGAACTAAAAACCCTGACAGGTATAAAAATATATCGGGAAACACTTAACAGTTCACAGTAGAATCAACTACAAGATCAAAAAAATGCGAACCGTCCCTGCACCAAAATGCAGGGCTTTAACATTCGCATTTCTAAACTTCAAAAAGCAGTTATTTGTTTCTCAAAACTGGCATAAAAAAGATACCCTTATATACTTCAAAGTACATTCACATACACATGAAGTGTCTTGAGGTGCATTCCAATGGTATTCGCACGCGTAACATTAAATGAGTATGCAAACAAAGTATTAAATGTCGTAAAAGCACAGTTTGGACTGAAGGATAAATCTGAAGCGATGAACAAATTTATATCTATGTACGGTTCTGATATCGTAGAAAAAGAAGCAACAGATGAATACCTAAAAAAAATACTCGCCATAGAAAAAAATCATCTGAAAAAATATGGCAAGAGAAAGATGACATTGAAAGAATTAGATCTTTTGTGCGAGGAGTAACATGTTCTCTTTTGATCTCACAGATGAACTCAAAATAAAGATACGAAAGCTTCTCAAGAGAGACAAGAAAAAAGTTGAAATCATAAACAAGAAGATACGCTCCATTATTAACAGCACACCGGAAACAATAGACTATTACAAAAATTTACGATATGAACAAAGCGACAGGAAAAGAGTGCATATTGATAATCATTTTGTTCTAACATTTAAAGTTGACAAGAATGAAAACCACATACTCTTCCTCGACTTTGACCACCACGATAATATATATTCATGAAAACTTATAAAAAACGAGCGGGTTTAATACC
>CAYJTR010000020.1:7779-16465 GCA_964373285.1 uncultured Methanosarcinales archaeon | reverse complement strand
CTTCTATGCTTGTAGTGCCGTCATTGTTTTGTTTTAGTTCAGGATCTGGTTGCACGACAGTTTCTGGAGTGCCCGGAGGCGGGCTTACCGTCGCAAGTAACTTATAATCTTCCAGTTTTATTATTTTTGTATTTATTTTTACTTCTTCACCAACTTTAACATTGTACGTACTACCATCGGCATTCAACGGTAAATCTTTTCCTTGGTTATCTAATATCTGTGGCAGTTCTATAATCACGAGTGTTTTCGTGTCAGTGCATATCTTTGTTTTGATATCTATATTACCGTACCCGCATACTGTTCCTTTGCTGTTCACTGCTCCTATTCCGCAATTTTCTGTTTTTGTTGTGGCTTTATCGTTTCCGCACCAGCATGGCGCTCCGTTCAGCCCCATATTGCAATCTTTTACCGTTCCTCCTGATTGTTGTCCTGCATAATTGTCTGAGCATACAACGCTGAACTGTACCGTTTTTTCTTGTTCTTCATCGGTTACCGGGTCTAGAGTTCTCTGGTTGTAGTTTGGCACGTACCCTCCTCCAGCGCTTGTCGCTATGCTGTCATATATTTCGAATACTGCTTTCCACTGGGCTGGTGTTGTTTCGTATTGTTCGCAGGCGTTTGTTACGGCTGTTGGCGGTACTACTCTGATGTACATACTTTTGCCCGCGGGTAAATCTTCTAATATTTCGTCCGGGAATGTTATTTCTATTCCTTTGTATCTTATCCGTCTGTTTGATAATACTGGCATATCCCCTGTTGTTGGTAGCAATTTATCTCCTAGTCTCCAAAATGGTTGTGCGCCAGATTCAGCATCATTGTATGATTCCCTCTCACCATCTTTTAAGGAGTATATAGCATACTTTTTTTCTCCTTTATCATTTTTTATTTGTATCATAAATTGTCTCTCCGTTTCCACTGCTCCTACTATTTCTATGCTTCCTTGGGTGTCCATTAATAATTTTCTTTTAGGGTTTAAGTTGTTGAATTCTACTTGAACGTTAGAACTTCTAGTTCTGAAGTGTATGTCTTTGTCTAGCGTTATTTCTTGTGTTCCTTCGCTGTTAAGATTGTAGTCTTGTAGTCCTCCTTCGTGGTTTACTTGTATTGGTACTAGTGGTGCTTGCTTGTTCTTGTTTGTCTGAACGATGTTATTGTTGTGGTCGTATATCGTGTATATTAGCCATTTTGTGTCTTGGGTGTATAATTTTGCGCTGTCTTGTTGTGTTCCTTTGGATAGTTGTATTGGTATGTTGAAATTTATTTTTTTTCCTAGTGTGATCACTCCTTGGACTGTTTCTTTTGGTGTTATTTCTCCTCCGAATCTTGCTCCGTTGTACTCGTCTATTCCCGTGTCGCACCTGAACACTCCTGCGAATATGTCGAATTTGCATTGTATTGGCGCGTCTGTTGCTCCTGTTATTATTCCTCTTTCTACCTTGTCGCTTCTCGCCTCGCCTGTTTTTTCGTCAATCCATTGCCAGCTTAATACTGCTTTGTCGTACCTGTAATTGCTTCCTCCTTCCCCCGCTTGTATCGTGTGAATTATCTCGTCTGCCGCTGTCGTTCCTATTTGTTCGCCTTTTCTCAGACTTGTTTTTGATAGTGGCACTCCGACTTTTTTCTCTCCGATTGCGTAGCAGTCGCACTTTCCTCCGGGGTATCCTTGTGATGGGTCGCACTGGATGCTGTCCGAGCAGACTAATTCTAATTGGGCTGTTATGTCCCTGCCCGCGATTAGTAATGGTGCTGTCCTGTAAGTCCACGTTGTTAACCCTTTCGGCTTTGTTGTTGGGTCGTAGCTTATGAATTCTTTTCTTACGAATGGCAGGAACCCTATGCTTTTTGCTGGTTTCGCGTCTAGTTTCGCGTCTATTAATCCTTCCATGTTGAAGTCCCACTCTCCCGTGAATGCGTACAGGCATGCGGCATTCTGCAACTTTTTATCCATGAACATCGCTTTGAAAACTTCGTCTTGGCCGTCTTCTCTTATTATGTCTCTTTGTGTTTCTCTGAATCCTTCAATTATTGAGCTTATTCCCGCGCCTGTATAATCCAAAACTCCTGCTTCTTCTTCTTTGGCCGTTCCGCCGGCTCCCGGTGTATTTTTTGTTGGCATGCCGCACCTTACTAATTCCCATAACAGGTTGCACGCTGTTTCAGTGATTACTTCTTTGCATATTCCGGGGTCTGCATCGCCTGTTAGCTGAACGCTTTTCAAACAATCCCTTACTGCTGTCATCGTTCTTTTGACTGTGTTAACGTTGGAATATATTCCTGTGATGTACCCGCATTGCAGTGATGTTATTATTCCGTCATCAGGTCTTATTATGTAAGTCGTGTCTTTGTTGCCTATTCTTTGTTTTACCTGGTCGTATATTGCTTTTGCGACTTCTTTGTTGTTACAGCCATCGTCTTTTACCTTGTCACAAAATTTGCCACTATTGTCAATAGCCTTAGCGTCTAAGAGATATCTATGTATTTTATTTATATCTTCATCTCTTTTCTCTCCGAATAATTTTGCCGGTATTTCTACCAGTGGCACGTATTGCAACTCGCTGTTTATTTTTGATGCTTCTCCTTCTTTGGCTTCTGCCCCTGTGTACCCTCCGTAGGCCGCGCTTCCCAGAGTTATCTCGTATTTTTCGACTCTTTCATCGGTTATAATGCCTGATATTATTCCTGAGTTTGCTCCTTGGGGAACTATTCTTCCTATTATTTCTGGCTTGTCTTGAATTGTTGGCTCTTTTAGTCTTAACCCTGTGAATGATGGCGTGAAATATTCGGGAGTCGCGCTGAATTTTCCTTCGTCGCATAATCCTTTCTTGTTGTATGATGCCCTGCATGAAAGTCCGAAACCATTTTCATCAGTAGCTTTTGTTGCTTCGTCAAGTTTTCCAGAGTTTTGCGCTCCTAAACAAATGCTGTGGTCCAACTCGTTGAACCAGTCGGCGCTTTTGAACCCCCACCTGCAAACCGGCCCGTATAATTTGTCGTATTCCGCGGCACAGCATTTTGGGTCTGCAGGGTGCAATTTTTTGCAATTCTCCGCATTATCTTTTTTTGCTTCGTACAGTTTTTTTATTGAATCATAATCTGTATCAGTTTTTAGTGCTATTGGGTCTTCTCCATCAGCTCCTTTCGCGCTCTTTATTTTTTCAGTGTTTACTAAATTGTTCGTTCCGAAACTGCAACTGCTTCCTGAAAGATATTTTTCAGTTCCAACATTAACTTCTTTTAGCGCCCTGCCACTGTTGGCTCTTATGTATGTTTGGAATGTTGGAGCGCTTGGGCCTGTAACTCTGAAGCATATTGCTCTTCTAAACTCTTTGGCTGTTTCCTTGTTTTCTAAAATTCTTTGGCACGCTTTGCATTTCTCTTTTCGGTTATCATTATCCTCAAGTGAGTCACACTTTCCTATGCTTGCTATGTCTTTAACGCTTACTTTATCCCTTCTTATCAGCGCTTTTATGTCTGGTGATAGCTCGCACGAGTATTTCTCTCTTATATTGTCTACTAATTCCCAAACTCTTGTAGCAAAGCACGCGTAATACCCTGCTTCTGTGGCTGTTTGGAGGTTTTTCTCTGCTTTTTCTAAACCTTCTATTGCGTTATCAAGATTTGTTACAGTTCTTTTGAGGAAGCTGTCGCTTATTATGTCTGGGTCTATCTGGTGGTCTATTTCTACTTCGTACTCGAAGCATTCTGTTTGTTTTTCTCTGGGCAGTGCTCTTCTGTCAGGCAGTTGTGCGTCTAGTGTCGGGTCTGTGGTTGTTATTTCTTGAGTTTCTTGGTATTCTAAGTCTAAAAATATTAGTCCTTTGAAGCATCCTCCTGCTCCTTTGCATTCTCCTTTCCTGTTTTCTGATAGCGCTCTCTCTTTTTCTGAGGTTGTTTTGCCTTCTATTTTTGCGGGGTCTGGAGCGTTGATGTTTAGCGTTATGCTCGCGGCTCCTTTGTCCGGCCTTCTTAGTTTTACGTTGCCAATGCCGAACCATTCTTGGTCGTATTCTTTGAGCACGTCTTCTGATAATCCTGCCGGCTTGTATGCTTTAACGTTTAATATTTTTATGTTTTTGTTTATTGTCTCAAATGTTACTGTTTGGGTTATTTTTGGTATTCCTTTCATTATTAGTCTTGGGATTAGTATGTTTGGCATCACGTTGGACCTTTTGACGATTATTGTTCCTCCGCCGCATAATGTTCTCACAACTTCTTGTTTTGGTGTTGTTGCGGTGTACCCCGCGCTGTCCGCGGCGTACAATTCCACTTCGTTTTTCAGCCCTGTGTTTAGCCGCGCGCTCGCAATGTTTTCGGTAACATCAACTTTTGTTTTTCCTGTCAGGGGCACGGTCATTGAGAATTCTCCGTTGTCATTGGTGCTCACAGTTTTTTCGATTTTTCCGTTTACTTTCGCGCTTACTGATGCTTTTTTGTTCAGCTTTCCTGTTATTTTAACTTCGGGGTTGTACGCATATTTTAGGTTGTTAAGGTTCGTTTTCTCAAATTTTAATGGCTTATTGTCATAATTTATTGTTCTTTCTTCTTCGTACTCGTTTCCTCCTTTGTCTTTCAGGACTATTTTTATGTTGTTGTCTCCGGGTTGCAGGTTTACTGTTTTGTCGAATGTTGTTGCTTCGCCTATTGTTTCATTGTTTATTATTATTGTTGTTTTCTCGCTTATTGTTCCATTAATTCTCGCTTTTGTTTCCTTGGTTATGCTGGCGTCCGGGGTCCATGTTATGTTCGCTCCCGGGGGTGTCGGGTCGTATATTGTTGTCAATGTTTTTTTCTGTTTGAACGAGTCTGCTGTTTCCAGTATTATTGTGTTCTCTCCTTCTTTAATGTTTATATTGCTTATTCTGAAGCTCCCGTCGCTGTCAACTTTTTTTGCGGTTCTGAATTCTCCATTTACGAACGTGTTCAGCGTTATTCCCGCCCTCGTACTGCCAGTTATTGTTATCGTTCTCGTGTTGACTCCTGCAGGAATTGTCGCGTTGATTGTCGGGCTTCCCGTGGAATAGCTTGAGAATGTTTTTTCCTGAGTTGTCGTGCATACATTGTTTGTGGTGCACGCTGTTATCGTGTACTTGAAAACTTTTTCGTTGTCAGTGTTTAGAGTTATTGTGTGGGTTGTCGCGGGTGTTGAGCTTACCGGAATGTTTGTTGTGGGCGCTCCCACTCCGTAAGTTATGTTTGTAATGCTTCGTGCTGCTGTCTGGAATGTTATTATTGTTTTCTTGTCTTGAACTTGCTCGTTTTGGCTTGTTACTTGCGCGTCGGTGCTTATCTCTGGTGTTGTTCCGCTTGTAACGCTTCCCGTGCCTGTTGTTGTGAAAGAGTAGTATTGCCCGTTGTTGTCTTCAACTTCTGCTCTGCCTCTTTGTGCTCCTTCGGTTATTATTGTGAATATTCTGTAATAATACTTTGTTCCCTGCTGTAAGTCTTTCAGTACCAGCTTGTGTTGTTTTGTAAGGGCTGTTCCTGTAATTGTTTTGTAATTTCTACTGCTTAAATCTGCTCTTGATGCCGCGTAGTATATTGTTGCGCTTGATTTTTCTTGGGTTATGAATTCTATCGTGGCACTATTGTCGCTTATTGCGGTTACGTAATCGCTTTTTTGCTCTATGTTCACCCCAAGGACTGTTCCCGTTGATAGAATTAATATTGCTAACAGCGTCAGGGCTAATAATGCTGTGATCGTTGCCCTCTCATTTTTTTTGCGCGAGTTTTTTATCATCATCATTCTATCACCGGTTTGTTTGTCTGGGTTATTGTCCCTTCATTTAGTAATGTTGCCATTCCTTCATCATCATCTGTCGGGTAGTATTCCGCCACTGTTAACTTTATTGTGTCTTTTCCTTCAATTTCTGAACCTTTTATTTTCCACTCAGGGTTTACATAACCTCCTCTTAATCTTCCGAAAGTTGTTAGGTACGCTTCTATCTCGTATGTGTGAGTTCCTTCAGCTATATCTATTGTTTTTTCTCTGGGATAGTTTATGTATCTTGAATACTCTGGGTGGTGAAGCGCAATAGTCACGTTATTGTTTTTTCCCAAATCTTCAACAGGCCCCCACCTGAATTCTTCTTTTCTGTCGGCAAAATATTTTTGCTTTACAACTTTCAGATTCATGCTTTTTATTTCCTGCATTGGCAGGAACAATTCTTTCTGGTCAGAATCTAATTGTTCGCTGACTGGCAGGTATCCTTCCTTTTCAAGAGTTATTGTTGGATTACTGCACGCCGATGGCATGTACGCTGATAGCTGGTAATTGCCGCTCCCGTCGCTGTCAGTACTGCCCAGATTGCAGATTCTTCCGAAGCATTCATATGTCACGTTCACGTCTTTGAGCGGTGTTTTCATTCCTAAACCTTCTTCATTGCCCAGCCCTTGAACGGTTAATATTTCGTCCCCGATCTCTCTGCAAAACGCGTCATCTTCCACGTATCCTTGAAAATTTTTCCATGGTTTCGGATCTCTGAACCCTTCGTTATTTCTTATCAGTATTGGTGTTGCAAAGCTGAATGTGTACCCTTCTCCTAGGAATGCTTTTTCATCCTGCAATGTTATGAGCACTGGTATTCTCATCGTGTAGGCAAAATGGTACGTGTTAAGGCATAGAAAGTTTAGTTTTGGTATCGCGCTTTTTTTCTGGCTTGTTAATTTTCCTCCGTCATTTGGATTTATTGTTATGTCTAGGTCCCATTCTGGATAGTACTGGACTGCCGCTCCCACTTGTTGTGACGATTTTACTCCCATGTCTATGTATAAGTGCGAGTAATCATAGAAATCTTTTGGGAGGTTTTCAGGAATTTTTCCTTCGCCAACATCGTTGAATGCCGCTCTGAACCCTTCAATTCCTTCTTTATCATCGCTCGTGTACATGTTTGAAACTTTTTTGTAATCCTTGTCAGAATTCTCGAATGGTGTTGTCAGAGTGTTTTTTATTCTTATTCTTGGCAGCAGTGTTTGCATCATCGTTTTTATCTCGTTTTCCACCTCTTTTACTCTCCACGTTTTGGTGTCGCAGCTGAAGTCCAAGCCGTTGACAGGTGTGTTTGGGTTCGCGCTTAGCAGTCCCATTACTGCTTTCTCTAATTTTTTGTTCTCGTTTTCTGCATTGTGTATTTCTCTTGCAGTTTCCAGAATGCTTTTCAGTTTTACCTGCAGTGTTGTTTCGAACACTTCTATTTTTGGAGTTCCTTCAACAAGTTCCAGTGTTGTCGGCATGGAAATTTTTACTATTACGTTTTCCTCGCCAAGTATTGTGGTTGCGCTTATTTTTCCTTCTTGTTTCACCCCGTAATTTTCGAATCCTTCAAAATTGTTTATGCATTCCGGCAGTGTTCTTTCTATTTCTCTTTCAAGCTCTCTTTGGACTTCTTCAATTGTTGGAGCCCTGTCTTCGCCTTTGTGGTACCACGACGGTGTTTTTATGAGCTTTCCGGGGTCTTGGAAGACGTATGCTGAAGGGTCTTTTTCTATAACTCTTGGAATGTTTATGAATCCTCCCTGAAGTCCTATGTCTATCAGCGCTTCCTTTCCGGCCTGCTCGGTGCAGCTTTTCACGAAGTCGTAAACCGGCCTGACGTTTGATGGTATCGCTTGTACAGCTATCATTTGTTGTTTTGCTGCTATGTAAAATGTTGCTCCCATTATTAGCAGTATTGCCAGTCCCATTATTATGAAGAATGATGTTTGCCCTTTTCCTGAAGTCCTGCAATCGTTTTTCTCTTTTTCCATCATCTTTTTTTTATGCTGTTATAATTTTTTTATGCTTCTATGTATTCTTCTACCTTTTTTTCTACCTTTTATAACACGTGATTTTCTTTAAGTGCTCTGGCATGAATTCTTACTGCTGAGAGCCACGGTGATATTATTACTGTGAATATCAGAATTAATTGTATTGAGCTGTCGTCTGCCTGAATGTAAGTCGCTGGCAGTGATAATAATGCTATAAGTATTATCGAGGCGGTGTATGATATTATTATTTTGTGAATTTTAGCGGTTGCTCTTATGGCTTCTCTGAATGCGCCCTTGATTTTTTGGTGTTCTGCAAATCCTTCCTGAAGCCATATGGTTAAATGTATGTATGCCGCCAGAGGCGCGAGTGTTGTCACGTAATAAGCAATCATTCCTATAACGTAATTCATAGAGTATAGCACTCCAATTATTGGCATTATTGCCGGCAGTATTGCGTATATGTGAATTGTTGCTATCATGAGCCACGCAACCGTCCACAACGCGTTAAGCCAGAAGAATCTTCCGAAATTAATCTTTTTATTTGTTATTATTCTTAGTATCACTCCTCTCGTGAACGTGTATGATAGCACGTATGTTATGATGAGTGCTATTAGCAATATTCCCGCTCTTATCAGGAATGATTGTAGCGCAACATTCGCTATTCCTGCCTGGCTTAAATCTCCTCCCGCCACCACATCGCTTATTTGTATTAGTTTTGATAATCCTTCGTTAATGTTGGAACTGAACAGGTTTAGCGCGTACAGAACTATCGTGAAATGTACAGCGTCAAGAATCCATGACGCTATGAATTCTTTGTACTTTTTTCCTGTGTCCTTGAATGAGCTTAACAGCTTTCCGATATAACCGCTTTCCGAGTGTTCGTGCTTCATATCAACCCCTTTTTATAGACGAAATTTCCTCGTTGAGTATATAAATATTGCGT
>CAYJTR010000020.1:6222-7679 GCA_964373285.1 uncultured Methanosarcinales archaeon | reverse complement strand
ACAGGTATGACTCGTTGCCGGAACTGTTAGCGTCATTCCGCGCTTTCCCACATGCCTGTTTTGGGATCGTATAATTCTTCGTATTCTATATGCGTAAATTTTGAATTTCTTAATGTTTCTTCTGATTTCTTTTTTAGTATTATTTTTATATCCATAATTTCTCCTTTTTCTGCTGTCGTGAGCAATTGTTCTGTTTTTGATGGTTCTACCTGCGCCACGTTCAGGAACCCTTCGCGGGTTTTGTAAACTCTTAGCATCGTCGTATTTTTGTGTAGTTCGTTCGCGCAGATTTTTTTTGTTGTTATATAATAATAATCCTTGTCGCTATTGTACGGCAGGTATTCTATTCTTGTTTCTATCGTTAGTGCCTGCAGTGATGCTATTGTTCTTCTTATGGCGTGTACTCCTTGCTGGTCTGTGAGTGTTTTTGGGCAGTAATATTTCAGATTTTTTCCTGCTTTTTCTTTGAACCTTTTCCATACTTGTTGCGCGTTTGTCGCCCTGTTTTGGTATTCGAAAATGCACGGTATTATTAACGGATTTTTTCTTAAAGTTTTTAGCTGTGTCAGCGCTTCGCATCTTTTGAAGTGCTCTTCTATTTCTTTGTCGTAATCTTTTTCTTGGGCCGTTCCGTCAAAATTGTATATTGTCTTTCCTGATGTTAGAAAATTCATTTTTTTGTTTTTGGATGGCAATAGCAGAGTGTTTAGTTGTTTTTCTTTTTTGTAATCGTGGAGTTTTACTGAGTAAATGCACCATTTTTTCATGTTTTGCGGCAGTTCTCCCCAGTATTGGTGGGCTGTCAGCCCTATCGCTTCGTAGTAGAATGCTGGGAAGTAGAAGAATTGTGGTTTGTGCTCGGGGTCTGGTCCTTTGAGCGTGTTCATCCAGTGCTGTATTGTTTTCACGCTTACTTTTTCGTCGTAGATTTTTATATTTTTAGATATTTCCCTGTAGCTTAGAACTCTTGGCTGTTGCGTCAGCTGTTGTATAAAGCTTACAAGTTTTGGATGAGTTTCTGTGAGTGTCACTTTGCTTGCTTCAATAATAACAACTATTTAAATGTTTACTTTTTTATCAATAAAAGTTAACAGATTTATTTATACTCCCTTGGTATTCCTGCAACAAAAGGTGTTTTATGTTTATTAAGAGTTCAAAAATAGTGATAATCGTGAGTGCGGTGCTTCTCGCAGTTGTTGTTTTATTATCTCTCGCGACCAATCAGAATATTACTGGTAGCGCTTCGGGAATACCCCGGGATTGCACTTCTTCGTGCAGGGAGAGATCGGTTACGATTCAGGATTTTGAGGAGTGCTTGAACAAGTCGTGCTCTATAATAGCCGGAGAATCTCCTGCCGGGATAACCACGTATGTGAAATAGAAGACAGATTGTCGCTATTTTTCTTACACTCTTCCAACATTATCTGCTAACAACGTTTTTCCCTCTGATGGTCTTG
>CAYJTR010000020.1:0-6122 GCA_964373285.1 uncultured Methanosarcinales archaeon | reverse complement strand
TTCTCATATCGTGAATACTGGCGGCCTGTTCTTATTCTTTACTACGACCGCTAGTTTTTTTACAACGCTGTTTTGCCCGTCACTGCCGTTGATTACGACTTCGTACGTTCCTGCATCGTCGTAACCCGTAGTTTTAGTGCTGGTATTCATCCAGCCGGAATAAATCAGGGAAACGCTGTCATTTTCTGGATCTGTAACGACGGGATTAATAATGACTGTTTCACCTTCGTCAACAACGATGTCAGAAACTTCTATGACTGGAGGGTTGTTTTTCTTCTTGACTGTTATAATTAAGGAAGCAGTGTTGCTCAGAACGCCGTCGCTGACCGTGACTTCAACATTGTAAATTCCTGCATCGCCGCTTTTTGTTTCCCATGAACCATCCGGTCCTAATGGCTTGCTGAATGTTATCGTTACATTATCGCCGTCAGGATCATCAAATTTTGGTGCGACCAAAACTTTCTCTCCCTCGGTTGCCGTAATTTCCTGAAGCGCTCCTATGACTGGGGGCCTGTTAGTATTGACGACATTAATGGTGACATTCTTGACGGTTGATAACGCGCCGTCGCTTGCAGTAACAACAACGGTATAAATTCCCGCATCATCATAATCAGTATTTTGAGTGTTGGCGGTCATCCATCCGGAATAAGTCATGGAAACTCTTGAACCTTCAGGATCGGTTGCTGTAACATCTAATCGGACAACTTCTCCCTCTCTGACGGTTATTGATTCCGGAGCGGTCAAAACTGGAGGCCTGTTTGAAGGTATTATGATAATGTTTATGGTTTTGTTGACAACATTAATTCCGTCGCTGACAGTTATCAGGACGGCATAATTTCCTGCGTCACCAATGCTTGTTTTCCACCCTCCGGAGCTGTTAAGCGGGCTTCCGAAATTTATGGTGAGTTCGTCGCCATCAGGGTCTGTAACATTGGGATTTATCTGGACAATATCTCCTTCTTTGAATGTGTAAGGTTGTTGTTGTGAATCTGTTTGTTGTTGAATAATTGGTGAGGGATTAACAGCATTATTATCAGAAGGATTTGTAATTATAGACTCGTTAACGACAGCCCCGCCGGTGACTGGGGTGAGCTCTCCGCTGTCAAAATTCATGGGCGTTCCGTCGGGACAAACAATTCTTTGCGCTTGAGCGCAGGATGTCAGAAAAAGTAGAGTTACGAAAAGCGATATAATCACCAGTGCTTTTTTCATTTTTAATGCCCCCTAAAGGTATTTATCAGAGGGGTTTACTGTTGCTTTTTTAAGCATTATTGTACTCTGGGAGTAGCTTTTCCTGAAGCGTTCCCGCGCGACAAAAATTTCAGAACCAGCCAGCCTGCAAGAATGGTTATCAAAGCAGTAGCGACAGCTACTATACTGCCTCCGACGGGAGTTATAAGCAGTGATTGAGTCATGCTTTCAGGGAATTATTTGTTGCTTATAAGAATTTCGTCTTTTTCAGGAATCTTCCTGTTTTCAGTTTTGTGTTTCTTTGAACCAGTTTCCGAAGTGTTGTATTCCTTCTTCTATCGGCGTTGTTGCCTTCCATCCTAGTATTTCTCTTGCTTTTTCAGTGTTTGCGTACGTTATTGGTACGTCTCCGCGCGGCAGTGGCGCGTTTTGTATTATCGCTTTTTTTCCTATTTGTTCTTCGAGCAGTTCTATTAATCTTTGTACTTCCACTGGTGTTGAATTTCCCAGATTTATGACTTCGTATTTTTTTCCGTTAGGATTTTTTCTAATCGCACTTATTGTTCCTTGCACTATGTCTTTTATGAATGTGAAGTCTCTTTTTACTGGAATCTCTTCTCCACCTTTTGCATGCTTGTAGAGTGTTATCGGTGTTCCTTCTTTTATTGCTTTCGCGAATTTGTATATTGCCATGTCCGGCCTGTTTCTTGGTCCGTAAACGGTGAAGTATCGTAGCGCTGTCACGTCCATGTCGCATATGTGGCTGTAGTTCGCGCAGAATATTTCGCAAGCCCTTTTTGACGCCGCGTAAGGTGATAATGGTATGTTTGATGGACTGTCTTCGTGGAATGGTACTTTTTCTGTGTCTCCGTAGACTGATGATGATGATGCGAATACAAATTTTGGTATGTTATACTCTCTTGCAAGTTGTAGAAGGTTGAGTGTTCCTGTCACGTTTGTTTCCCTGTATTTTAGTGGTTCTCTTATTGATGGTCCTACTCCTGCTCTTGCCGCGAGGTGTATGATTGAGCTGAATTTGTGTTTGTTGAATACTTCTTCCAGTTTGTCTTTTTCTCGTATGCTGATTGCGTAAAAGTGGAATTTTGGATTGTCGAGGTTGTGTGATATATTTTTTATCTTTGTTCTTGGTGAGTAGAACGAGTTCAAATTATCGACGCATACTACTTCTTCTCCTCTGTCTAATAGTTCATCGCAGACGTGGCTTCCTATAAACCCCGCGCCCCCTGTTACTAATATTGCCATTTTGTGTGCTGGTGGAGCAAAGATCGTTTAAAAACCTTGTGTGAAGAAGTCTCAAATCAGTTCACGGTAATCCGTTAACTGTAAACCGTTAATTGTCAACTGTAAACCGTTGACCGTAAACTGTCAACCGTTCGTCACGTCCCAAATAATGTTATCATGAGTATTCCTAGTATCATGAGTATTGCTCCTGGTAGTCTTTCTCCTATTCCTTGTTCTTTGAATAGTAGTGTTCCTCCTATGATGACGAGGAGTATACTTGTTCTTTTGAGTGATATTACGTATGATATTATTCCTGTTTGTACTGCTGTCATTTGTGTTACTGATCCGATTCCCATAAATAGTCCTATTGGTAGAATGTGTTTGTAATGCTCTTGTATTATTGTTCCTATTGATTTTTTTAGTATGATTGGTGTGAGGAATATACTCATGATAATGTTTACTCCTGTTGACCACATGATTGGTGTTGAATGTTGTACTCCTATCTTGTCGAGTGTGCTTGTTATGCTCCATATGAATGCTACGAGGAGTATCATTCTTGGTCCTTTATTTTGTAAGAGTGCTCGGAATGGTGTTAGTATTCCTTCTTCTTTTTTTGATATTTGTAGTGTGTATGCTCCTGCAACTATGAGTAGTACTCCGAGTATTCCATATATTCCGGGGTATTCATAAAGAATGAGTGGGGAGAATAGTAAGAGGAATACTGGTGTGAATGATATGAATGGGACGCTCAAAGAAATGTCTGAATCTTTTATTGTTCTCATGTAGAGTACTGTTGCAATTGTGTTGAGTATTCCGTTGATCGCTATGACTTTCCAGAATGTTGTATCAAGTGTTGGTATTCCTTGATAAATCGCGATTGGTAGGAGGATGATTGATGCTATTGTTACCGCGCACCATGTGATGACGTATTCGTCGACTTGTTTGAGTGAATATTTCGCTGTTAAATCTTTTCCTGCTTCGAGTATTGGTGTTGCGAGTGCGTAGAATAGCCAGCCCATGGTGTGAACCTATATTTGTGAGGATTTAAATATGTGTGTTTTGTTTTCTCAAAATGTTGCATTTTTGTGTGAGAAAAATTGTTTTTTTTGACTGTTCTGTTTCTGTGCGTGTTTATTCGTTCATGAAAATAGTGTGACTGTAGTGTGTCATTGTTTTGTCGTCGAAATCTTCATATTTTTCATTATTGTTCTCTTTTTGTTTTCTCTTTCTGTCTTATTTCTTTTCTTTTTGAGAGAATTGAGTGACACATAATTTCTACCTGCTCGAGAGTTACCACGTTAGAGTTTTTGAACTCTGGAGCTACTATGGATATTTACTTGCCTGTGCCTGAACGTGAGCATGATATTGAAATTTGGGATACTCCGAGAAGACCTGTTTTTCTTTCTGAAGATCCAACAAAAAGTCCAATGCAAGTGAAAATAAGGAACACAAAATTTGCAGGACTTCCAATGCCTCTTGAATCATTTGTAGAATCAGAGTGGAATTCTTTTCAGGGTGCAAATCCGAAAGCTCAGGATAATATGACGACGTATCATGAAGCATATGAACGTGAGGAAGGATTTCCTGAAGACTTTCCTCAAAGAGATACTGTGAGTATCAATCTTAATACTGCGGGTTTTCGATATCAGCAAGTTTTTAATAGAACCCCAAGGAATAAGCATTTACTTGGAGAAGCAAATAATCATGGAATTCTTACGTGCAGTACGCATACACACATAATGAGTACTGATGATGTTTTATTATATGGTACGAAGAAGAATCAGTTTGATCAAATATCTGGTTTTGGTGGTTTTCCTCAGGTTGCATCGTCGCATTATATGAAAAATTATGGATTGATAAATGAAGATACTGGAGAGTTTAAGAAATGGTGTATGCTCGATATGCACAAAGCAGTCGTTGAACGTTTGCGTCCAGAAATTGGTGCATTCTCTGAAAGAATAAAGAATATAAGTTATGTTGGCCTCGTCTTTGTTGGAAGGCATTCTCAAGGTCTTCGTGGAACAGATTTGGATTTCCTTGTGCAGATTGATTCTACTGCTGATGAACTCATCGAAGGATTTGAGGAGACACATCAACATGCAAGGAAACTTATTCCTGTTCCAAATGGTGGTGCAGAAATTGCTATTTTTATTAAGCAAGCGAAGTGTGAAGGGAAAACTATTTCTCCTTATGCTCTCGGGTGCATGTATAACATTGCACAGACATATGAACATAATCAGGGTTCCGAAAAAGTTGCAGAGGCTATTCTCGAGACCGGCGGTGATATTGTTGTTGTTACGCCTCCAGTTCAAGGCAATGTTTTTGAGTCTATGCTCTCTAATAGGGTTTATGATTAAGCAATAGAAAGAACACTTTTTTTCTTCTTTTAAATTATTTCATTATATTAATATATTTTTATGCCATATTAACTTCATATTTTTTCAAAAGGTTTATATACTGATGTTACCCCTATAAAGGTATGAAACTTGGAGTATATGATCTGGAGATTCTTAGGTCTTTGACCGAGAATGCAAGAATGCCCCTTTCTGCCATTGCGAAAAAGATGAAGAGGAGTCCAAACTTCGTAAAATATAGGATTAAGATTTTGAAGGAGAAAGAAATTCTTATGCCATCCTTTGTTAATGTTCATTTTCCCGCTCTTGGTTTGAAAGAATTTATCGTTTATCTTGAAGTGAGAAATCGTGCAAAAAAAGCAAGTTCTGTTTTTCAATTTCTTTCTGAACACCCTTTTTCTTCATGGGTTGGTAAGTGTGTGGGAAAATTTAATTATCGTGTAAAGTTTGTTGCAAAGAATGAGTCTCACATGTCTGAAATTATTGATGGGTTGTATGAATCTTTAAAACATAGTTTGAAATCTGTCGAGTGCGTAGAGATTCTCGAATATATTTTGGGCGTGAATAGGATTATTACGGGAACGAGGGATATTTCTCAAAAAAAGAAATTTTCTGAAACCAATACCCATATCAATACTGATGACAGTACAGCATTACAATATATTATGGAGAACCCTGATAGTTCCCTTCTAGATTTTTCCAAAAAGTTAAGGATAACTCCTCAAGGTGCACGTTTGAGGTTGAAGCGTTTGGAAAAGAGTGTCATACGGGGGTATAGTGTGTCCATTAATAATTTTTCTATGGAGAGACTTCATTGTATTTGTAGAATCCGTATGCGCGCATTATCAACCATATATCCTAAAATTGTTAGCTTTATTGACGAAAATAAGGTTATTGGTAGATCGTTTTCCACGTTTGGCGATACAAATATTGAGTTGACGCTTCACCCGTCATCGTTGCGGGCTTTGTATAATATTGTAAATCTTTTGAATGATACTTTTTCGGAGTACATAGAATTTTTCGAAAATTTTATCATTCTTGAAAAAAAAGCTTCTGTTCCAAAAGGAATATTTGATGCTGGATTTTTGAAACATGGTAATACGTGAAATTGTACGGATGATTGGAGTATTGTATGAGTCTATGAAGATGCACTGCTTGACGAGGAATGTTGAGGAAACTGAAAAAGAAAAAGGTGTAGTGTCAGGAGTGCAAGTCAGAGAAGGACAAATCATTCTTTTTGATATTGATTCTGAGAAACGATTGATTCATATAGGAAAAGTTTCCAGTGATGAAAGAGAGGAACTTCTCACTGTCTTCCAGCATTTTGCATCAAGG
>CAYJTR010000019.1:0-16804 GCA_964373285.1 uncultured Methanosarcinales archaeon | reverse complement strand
AAAGTAGTGATAGATTATTCACAAAAAGAGAATAATATCTTGTCGTTGTCCTTGAAAAATGTTAATGCGACAATAAAAGGCAATGAAGAAATCCCGTCAACAAAATTTTTAGGAACTTCTGAAACAATATTAATATTCAAAAAAACAGGAAATACTTACGAGCGTACAGGAAGTTCAACAACTGAGATTTTTTCTAGTGCTGAATATACTGAAACATTAACAGGTGCGGGGAGTTTATTTTTTGATTCATCAACAGGATTCAAATATTTCGAAATTTATAATTCTGGTTCTTACTCAAAAATATTCTCGGATAATTGGTGTTTGAATGTTTACTGTCCTGACTTTTTGAATCCTGCTCAATCTTTCAGAGTAACGTTTTCTAAACCTACAACATTTTCTTTATCATCAGACTTTCAGTCGCAAGAATACTTTATCAACAATGTTCTTTCGCTCACAGGCAAATCTTCGTATGAACGATACATGTTTGATAGTGATGCTGCGAGGAGCATTCCGATAAGGCCGGGAATTAATACTGTTGCTTCTCGAGGGGAATTTTTTGAAGTGTTGAACACTCCGGGGCAATACTTTGACAGAGCTGTTGAGATATTTGAAGAAGGGAAAAAGTACACTACCGGTTCTTACTTTGAACTTTCTTATTATAATGTTACGAAAAAATTTATTCCTGTGCTCTCTCTTGGTGATTCTTCAAGTGCAAAAATAATAAATCCTGAAGGTGTGACGAATATAACGGTAACAGGCGATTACATAGCGCACTACGATGACGTTACAATAGAAAAGAAAGGCAGAGAGCACTTTGCGGAATGGTCTGCCGGCTCTCCAGTCATCTACTCGCTAAAAGATGATACTATCAATTTTTCTAATGGCACAAAAATTCTCACCACGGGAAAAACATTCTTCTTATCACTGCGTGACGGCTCCGCGGAAGGGTTTAAGGAGAGAATTGGCGCGTACTCTTCAAAATTTGCCGACTGCAAAAAATTTGACTCACTGCTTCCCGGAAGCAGTCCCATGATTTTGGGAACTGGAATTATAAGCGCGGGATTGGCATCAATAATTCTCCGCTCTGCGAAGAGGCGTTTTCCCAACAAACGCTCGCAAATCACTCTTTACATAATAGCAGGATTTTTCGCCGCGCTCATAATTGTTGCATTATACTACACGATAGCTTACCGCCCGGCACTGCCATTATTCGGAGAGCGGGAGCAGGGATTGTACAATTCGTGCCACGATAATGCATTAGAGTGCGCCTACGCGCTGAAAGGAATGAACGACGGAAGATTGCAGGGAGCGACAGGCGCGGAGGTAACAACAGACAGTTATGTTGAAAGAGCATCAGCCCAATGTTATTCTAACGCGACAACTCTGCCAGTGAGAGAAAGAAGAGGCAGCGGAACAATACTCGAAAGCGAAAAAGTTACGAGCGTGATAAAGCCGGACATCCGTGTGGAAACTATTGATGGCGCGGGATGGCTGGGAACGAGCGCGAAAGAATTACGGATTAACATGAAGGAATTGAAAAGCGTTCAGGAAAAGATGAAGAGCAACAAAAAAATCCCTCTAACAGCACTGGAAGGCATGAATGGAAAAAGCACTCTTTATCAGACGAAAACAGGAACTATAATATTATTGGAGGAATCAACAAGCATTCTAAGAAATAGGCAGTATGAATATTATACCGAGATCTGATGCGGGTAAGGAAAGTTGTCCTGCGACAGGCGCGCGGCAAAACACTCCAGAACGAACAAAAATCCGCTATATTTAAATAATGAGTGCATCACGACAGCGTTATGAGAGGTTGGAAAATTTTTTTTGTGATTGCCGCAATTCTACTGCTTTTATCAGCAGGAATTTTTTCTTATTACGCTCTGGACTTTTTGAGCGCTCCTCCGTCAGCGCGAATTCACGAGATTCAGGGAGTTGTTGCAGTAAAAAATGCCGGGAGTGATTGGGCGCCAGCAAGCGTCGGCCTGGAATTGTCTCAGGGAGCTGAAGTCAGAACCGGCGACGGAACTGCCACGATATTGCTCTTCGGCGGCAGTATATTAAGACTTGACAAAAATTCCAGTGTAGAGCTGGAAAGTTTGAAAAGCGATGAGATCGAAGTAAAAATAGTCCAGAAATCCGGCAGGACATGGAATAGAGTTGTAAGAGCCGGAAACTCTGATGCGCTGGAAAAATTATCCAAAATAACAGGAATAAAAAAATACGAGTTGAGAACTCCTTCAGCGGTTGCGACGGTCAGGGGAACGTCATTCTCAGCAGATCTGGATGCTATATCAGTGGTAGTTGGGGCTGTAGCGGTAAAAACTTTGAGTGATGAAAAGGTCGTGAGCGGCGAAACTGCGAGCATAGTTAATAACAGCATAAGCGTAAGCCCATTAATTGAGAACGAATGGATAAAGAACAATGTTGACAGCGATAAATACTTCGACGAGCAAATTCTTGAAAGGATAAAAACGAAATATTCCGCGCTCGTAAAATTGGCCAAGGATAAATACGGGCTGAGTGATGAAGAAATAGACAGTATTATTCTGGAGTATATCAAAAACGGCGGGGGTCCTGTCAATCTGTCAATAGACGGACAATTAGTTCAGGGTTCGCTTGATCAGAAATGAAACTTTTACGGGCAATAGCCAACAGGCGGGAGCCACAGTGCGCGCTGGCAGCAGTTTTTATCACGGCAATAATTATTATTGCGGTCATAACAGGAATTTTTGAAAACTTTTCCGCAGAAACCAGCGATGCCCTATACTTTTTGAAGCCGGGACCCCAGAAAATATCTGTGATCGCGATAGATGATAAAAGTCTTCAGGATATCGGCAGGTGGCCGTGGAACAGGACAATTCACGCTGAATTGATAAATAATCTTCAGAAGTATCAGCCAAAAGCGATAGGCATTGATATCTCTTTTTTTGAAAAGGCGCCGGGCACTGAAGATGAAGAGTTATCAAAAGCGATAAACAGCTCAAAAATTCCGATAGTTCTGGCATCTGAATTCCTGCATGATGACAACAAAAAAAAATATTTTGTGCCGGCGTTCTCCAGCACAGCCATCGAAGGGCACGTAAATTTTTTCACCGACCCTGATGGAGTCGTGCGCACACTGCCGTCGCAAATAGATTCAGTGCAGTCATTCAGTTATGCAGTATCATCAGCAATATCTGAAAAGCCGATTGTAAGCCCGTTATGGATTAGAACATCCTTTTATGAACCGCCAACCATAACATCGTACAGCGACGTTTTATCAAACAAGACAAAACCAGAAATTTTTGAAGGAGCAATAATTCTTGTCGGGGTAACCGCTCCAGATTTTCACGACGATCACGCGGTGCCAGTACAAAAATCCCGGAGGATGCCCGGCGTAGTGCTCCACGCAAACGCTATACAAACAATTATGAGCAATGACTTTCTGCAAAAGCAACGAGGTACTGAAGTAATATTATACTCCCTGCTGATCATAGCTATTACAGCAATACTTTTCCTGTTGTTAAAACCCTACACTGCAACTATTGGGCTGGCAATAATGCTTGCAGGATACATATTTCTGTCGCTGAAACAATTCAGGAATAATATTGTTTATGACGTATTTCACCCGGTGCTGGCGGGAGTTTTGACATTCATAGCGCTAATTCTAGTGCTTTACTTTACAGAGTCGCGCCACAAGAAATGGATTTCAGAAGTTTTTGGAAAGTACGTATCCAAATCAGTCGCCAATGAAATATTGTCAAAAGTTCACACTGGCGAAGATATAACTCTGACAGGCGCAAGAAAAACTGTCACGGTCATGTTTGCGGACGTCAGAGGTTTTACATCAATATCTGAAAAGCTGGAGCCAGAAAAAGTTGTAGTTCTTCTAAATACGTACCTGAAAGATATGACTAAAGAAATATTCAGCGAAGACGGAACATTAGACAAATATCTTGGAGACGGAATAATGGCGGTGTGGAATTCTCCGGCAGACCAGAAAGATCACGCATTAATGGCCCTGAGAGCCGCTCTCAAAATGCAGAAGTCCGCCCAAAAAATTGCGAAATCCTCCGGGCGAAACATAGCACTAAATTACGGCATAGGAATAAGCACCGGCCCCGCAATAGTGGGAAATATGGGAAGCAGCGAGCGATTGGAATACACCGCGATAGGCGATACCGTTAATCTCGCGTCGAGACTGTGCGGAATTGCGAAATCCGGAGAAGTGCTTATTACTGAAGAAACCATGAATTTGGCAAAAAACAAATTCTTCATTAATCCAGTTGGAAAAGTTCCTGTGAAAGGAAAAAAATCCAGAGTCGCAGTCTACAAAGTCATAAGCGAGAAAGTGTAAGTGCCTGCGCAAATTGAGAGCGTTGTTTTCCAATGATTTTTATTACTGCGTCATATGTTTTCTTTTCCAATCCTGAAAGGTCAAGAATTACGTCGTAATGCTCATCACGCAAACGAAACTAGTACCTTCCAATACTTTTCGAGCCTTGAGATAATGCATACGCCCCAAAATCTATTGGCGGGGCAATTTCTCCGTTTTTAGTACAATGATGGCATGCTGCGCCCGTGCCATAAAATATTCTATTCCTAACTCTCCAAAAAGTTTTATAAGAAGTTTGCTCAACCCTTCAACTTCCTGTGAAGATGACAAAATGATATGATTCTTTTGCTCTTCCCGGCCAGTGCTACTCATCGCTCACCATTATTATTCTTTTAGTCTTGTTCTTTAAAAATATGTCTCCTAAGAACCCGGCAGTTCAAGTATTATATCCAAGAATACTCTTTCATCCCTTCTTCGTGGTCTCAATGGAAGAATTTATAAGTATGTTTGTTCTTCTTTGACGTTATGGGGGCAAGTGCTGATATTGTGCGAGAAGACACCAAGTTGTGGAAGGAATGGTATGCTTGTTCGAGAGCTTTAGGTTTCGGAGAGGTTCCCGGAAAGTATTCTCTTGAAGAATTAAGAGCCGGATACAATGCTATTCTTCAAGGACTGGAAGGGTTTGAAGAACAATCATTATATCAGAAAAGAAGACAATCTGCGCATGTCATTAGACATTTTCTGCTTCTAGAATTTGAAGTATCATCACAAGCTCTCCTAACAAGATTCTCTCCGAACATATTAAATGGTATGACAAAAAAAGATTATCACAACTTGTTTTTGAAATACTCTGCAAAACATCCAGAAACCATTTTGGCAAAAAAAGACAGAGAAAAAGCTCTTGAGCGCCTTGTATCATGCGGCATTGCACGAAGAGAGTGGTTTGACATATCGAAAATTGCGGCGAGCAATATTTGATAAAAGTCAACAATAGTAAGAGATATAATGGTGCGAACAGGCGGCAAAGCCGGGCAGTGCGAGACTCGGGACAGAATCTCTTTCTACAATAATCTTTTTAAAACTATGAGTTCTCCACCGCTGGTATGATAAAGCTTGAAATCGTGCAGGAGCAACAACATGTGCAGGAGCAACAACAGGAAAAGCTCGAGTGCGGAACCGGACAACTCACACAAGATGCAAGAAAAGAACTGGAAAACCAAGCGTACAGAATTGTAGGACTTCACAGCGCGGTAAAAACATGCGGGTGGACTAAAAACATGCTCAAAGGCGAAGGAGGGTGCTACAAACTAAAATTTTACGGGATAATGAGCCACCAATGCATGCAGATGACTACAAGTATGAGCTGCGCCAACAGGTGCACGTTCTGCTGGAGAGGGTATAAAGCTCCAGTATCCAAAGATTGGAAGTGGGGCATCGACGAGCCGGAGTTCATACTGCGGGAGTCTGAAAAAGCCCACCACAAATTGTTGACAGGATTCAAAGCACACCCGACAGGCAACAAAAAATTGTACGAACAATCAAAAGAAATAAAACACGCGGCGCTGTCGCTGACGGGAGAGCCGATAACATACCCGAGAATAAACGAGTTGATAAAATTATTCAACAAGAAAGGGATATCAACATTTCTCGTGACGAATGCGCAATACCCCGAACAAATAAAAAATCTGGAGCCGGTAACACAATTATACGAAAGTTTGGACGCTCCAAACAAAGAATTACTGAAAGAAGTAGACAAGCCATTGTTCCCGGATTACTGGGAAAAATTATTGGAAAGCTTGAGTGCGCTTCGCGGGAAAAAACAGAGAACCTGCATAAGACTAACAATGATTAAAGGAATAAATGATGTGGAGCCGGAAAATTATGCGGAGCTGATAAAAACAGGAAATCCTGATTTTATAGAAATAAAAGCGTACATGTTCGTAGGAGCATCGCAAAAACGATTAAAAAAGGAAAACATGCCAACCCACGAGGAAGTAGTAGCATTTGCGAAAACAATAACTCCATTCCTCGAAAATTACGAAATAGTATCAGAACACGTGCCGTCAAGAGTAGTTATGCTGGCAAAAAAGAAATTTTTCAGCAATGGCAAATGGCTCACGTGGATAGATTTCGAGAAATACCACGAATTAGTAAACAGCGGAAAAGATTTTAGCACCGAAGAGTATCTGAAACAAACGCCGGCAACAGGAATAACGGGCCAGAAAACATCAGAATATTTTGAGGAGTACAAAAAGAGGAAAGAAAACGGAAAAGTACGCGCTGACGAAAAAACAGAGGAATTAACATTTTGGAACAGAAACGGTTAAAAACCATGTTTCCTATGATAGGCAGAAAAGAGGCAAGAAGTGAAAAATCCATTGCTGTACGCGGGAATAGCCCTGTTGGCAATACTGCTGTACGTGTACGCATCAACGAATGACCAGACAAGCACTGATGACTTTTTAAAATTCGAAACTTCCTGCGACGAAAATTACTCGTGCGCTGAAGGCGCGTGCAACCAAGAATTGCAATTATGCTTCAGGGAAAAAGAGTGCTCATTATTGCAGGGGAATAACGACACCGGAAAAATAGACATACTGTTTATAACCGAAGGAATGTCCGGTCCTGAAGCAAAAAAAAGCGTTAACACGATAATAGGAAATTCTCAATATCAAGGAATGTTTAATACCGCACCATTCCGCGAAAATATAGAGAGATTCAACATCTGGGTTACATCAAGCGCAGGAACAGGAGCTCCGCCAGACAGAAAAAATACAAAAATTAAGGCATCACAGTGCCCCCACGCGGACAAAACAATAACACTAAGCAAAGAAAAATTCAGAAGCTACTGCTATTTCTCAGGGGATTGTTATTTAAGTCTTGGAAAATATCCTGAGGAGCATTGGGGAAAATTATTCCTGCACGAGTTCGGCCACGGGTTTGCGGGATTGGCTGACGAGTACACAGAACCAGAGCTGGGCGACAAGCCAAGAAGCCCAAATTGCGCTCCCGACGAGAAAACAGCCGAAGAGTGGTGGGGCAAAAACGCCAGAAAATATCAGGGGTGCAGTTACACAGAAGACAATTACAGGCCTACACAAAGCTCAATAATGAAATCGCACCTGACACAAAAAGAATACGGATTAATAAATGAAGAGCACCTGAAAAAAAAGATATATTTGTATGACGATGCAACAAGCGGAACCGGAGAGCAGGGACTGGTTCAGGCAATACTATTGGAAAAAAACAGCAATAACACAAAAATAATAGATTTAGGGTTAAGAAAAGGAAACATGCCCCAGCAAACAAAAGGTGAAACCATAATAATTCTAAAAGATGGAGATATACCACTTTACGAAGCCAGAGCCGAATTAACCACTGAGCACTGGTATGACGGCAATAATGAAGAAATAGTTCCAGATGCAGGAATTTATTATAAGTTCAATGTTGCATACG
Source organism: uncultured Methanosarcinales archaeon (assembly GCA_964373285.1). Lineage (GTDB taxonomy): Archaea > Nanobdellota > Nanobdellia > Woesearchaeales > ARS49 > JACQMS01. Next base: position 9,027 of record CAYJTR010000019.1, on the reverse strand, counting down.
AATTGGTTATACTGCCGTACACGTCAAGAGCAACGAGCATAATTGTGGTAGAGAACAATACACCGGTAGCATCCCTGAACATTTCAAATTATAACAAGTGCAACAATATTTGTGAGGCCCAAGAGCAATGCGCCAAAGACTGCTCAATAAATTTGTGCACTGAAAAGCAAAAAGAATTCCTAGAAATATCAGAATTGCTAAGTTCACAAAATGTTCACGTGTCAGGCGACGAGGAAGGATTTCTGGTCCTCGAAGAGAAAAAAGGATTATTTGTGGAAACAAAAATTTAAAAAGCAAGCAGAAATATGTGCTTCTATGTGGGACAAGTATTTTGCGATAATTCTGGCATTAAGCACAGGAATTAATGCTGCCGCGTGCACCAAAAAAGAAAGCGCCGGGACACGCGTGGAAATAAATGAATTACAAAACTCTGAATTAGAAAGATTATCCCAAGAGTTTCAAGAAGCCCACAATATTACAGGAATAGAAGGTTTAGAAGCGAGAGCCAGAGCGTACAGAAATTTTGGAAACTATTACACAGAACAAGAAAGGTACGATGACGCAAAAAAATCCTACGAGCAAAGCATGAAAATAGGAGGGGAAAGCGCCGATGCCTACGCAGGGCTGGCAAAATTAGAATACCTGAGAGGCAACAAGGCATACGCGAAACAATTATGCAGAAAAGCACTGAAAATTGATGGAGAACATGAAACCGCGCGAGAATTACTGGAAAGAAAATAGAAGTGTTAAAAATGGATGACTATTTCTTTTTCAAATTGGCAATAAAAAAACCTTCAGTATTATTATCCTTAGGCCAAATACGCAAACAATTATTAACCCGCTCATCAAAATCCTCGCCCCGAAAAGAGGCAACAGCCGGAGAAGAATTCACAGGCAAAGAAATTTTTTCAACGCTTACACCATCAAGATTTTTCAGCGCGAAATCAACAACACCCTCATCCTCAACAGGGTCAACACTGCAAGTAGAATAAACAAGAGTTCCACCAGACTTAAGAAGCCCCCAAGAATGAGAAAGAAGCATTTTCTGAAGCCTCGACAGTCTATCAACAATCCCGGGATTCCATGACAGAACCGTGCGCGGGCTTTTCATTATCGTGCCACTCCCGCTGCAAGGAGCATCGAGAAGAATTTTGTCAAACTCTCCAGACATCTTATCACCCCTCATATCAGTAAGAATACAATTCAAAACACCCATACGCTGCATATTAGTGCCGAGAGCTGTAAGCCGGTCATCACCAGAATCATTAGCAACAAGAACACCAGAATTATTCATATACATTGCAATCTGGGAAGCCTTACTGCCGGGAGAAGCGCACAAGTCAAGAACTACATCATCAGGCGCGGGATCAAGAACTATCGGAGGAATCATAGAAGACGCATCCTGAATATAAATATACCCTAGAGCGTGCTCAACAGAATTACCAAGAGCGGTATCAGAAAGATTCTCAAACCAAAAACCATCACTACACCAAGGAACAGGCTCCAATTTAAGAAAGGACAAGCGATCAACACACTCCCTAACAGAAATTTTCAAAGAGTTAACACGCAAAGACTTCCTAGGGCGAGAAGAACAAGATTTTGCGAAAGAAGAAAAATCTGTAATACCAGAAAACCTGTCAATAAAAGACTGCTTGAATTTAAGTTCAGACATGACTTGAGCAAAAAAGATGACAGGTTTTAAGACTTTCGGGAAAACGAAGAATACAAAAAGAAAACAGGCGAATTGGATGCATGAAAGTTCAGGATATCAATAAAACGTTCTTTTGTTTGCGTGTACACATCACTGCTCATTCGTATTTCTCCATCCCGATAATGTACACCTTATTCTTCTCGATGTCAAGAAATCCAATAGGTCGCACGCCCTGAGGTATGTGGGCAACTATTTTCACAGGCCGTAAACTTTCACGATTCAAACATTCACCTTTCATAAGTTCCCGCCCCTCCGTTGAGTCGAGAAAAGATTCTATGGTATCCAAAAAATTCCTGTCAGAAGCGCGCACATCAACAATACCGTTTCTACCGCCACGACTTGCGCCGATATATCCATATCTCAAAACGTTTTCAGTTTTTTTCGCAATGATGGGGTTGCGTTGAAGTTCCGGGAGCACACCCGAAGTAAAAACTACTGTGAGATCTCTTTCCACTGCACCTTCATTTGTTGAATGAACCGGAAAAACTACGCTTGGAGAACCAGTCCTTACAGATTCCTGAACAAGATCATACAACAGCATTACGCACCCCTGCATCGCAACCTACTCAGGGTTTGTAAAAGTGAATAGTCCTTAAAAATTTTCCTTTTCAAAGGCATACCAACTTAAGCGCCGGACGTATCAATGTTACCGCTCCCGGCACTGCGCGAAGAACCAAAAAATATCGGTTGAATCGCGCCTGGAGAGAAGAAGAAATGTGTATGACTGATTCACAATTTCTTACTTACATACACTCCATCGTTCTTATATCCAAGGTTTCTGTAATATTCTCGCACTCCTATTCCTGAAATGACGAGAAGTTTCCTGATATCAAAATCTTCACTCGAAATCCTCTCCGATTCTGCAAGTAACCTTTTACCAAGACCAAGATGTTGAACCTTGCGTATATCTCGTGTCCCGTTTTCCGTATCAGAAGTCCCAATAGGAACAGCAGAACCATACACATGCAACTCTCGAATACCTGCGCTTCCTTTTGTAATCTCTGGACGAAAAGATTGAAAGGGTATTCTTAGACGACAAAATCCGAGAAGCATATCATTTTTTTCATCAACAGCTTGCAAAAATATTTCAGTACCTTTAGATGCTTCATACACAGTTTTTCTTATTTCAATTTTTTCTTTGTCAAACTCTGCAAAATCTTTACTTCTTGGCTCACGACAACGAATACATTTGCATTTCACTCCTCGTTCTTTTAATAATTCAGAGACATACTGTCGAAGATTTGTCTTATCAACTCCCGCCTCTGTACGATAGGTAGGAATATCTCTTTGAATCCTCATAATCCTGCACCATTCAGGAATATATTTTTTTCCTTCAGCGATAATATCTGCTGCCTGCTCTAAATTTATTGGAGTGTACTTTCCTTTCTTCCACAACTCGTACAAAGGAGTTCCTTTCAGAACCATGCAAGGATATATTTTGAGAGCATCAGGCATATAGTCAGGATTAGAAAATAACTCTTTGAAATCCAAAATATCTCTTTCTCTCGTCGTACCCGGAAGTCCTGGCATCATGTGAAAACAAGTCTTCAAAAAAGAATCCTTCAATAATTGTTGTGCTTTTATCGTGTCAGCAAGAGTGTGACCTCTATTTGTTTTTTTCAAGATACTATCGCTTAATGCTTGAACCCCCATCTCAACTCTTGTCGTTCCAATATTTAACATTTGATTAATATGAGGCTGAAAACACCAATCGGGCTTGGTCTCAACACACAAAGCAACGCAACGAACATTAGCGGTTTCATTACGAACCTTCTCAACAAAAATATCAGAGTCACCACGCAAACCCAAAACCCTGCCCTGAACATTACAAACACGATTCACATCCTTAACGCTACCGGGAAGCTCGAAAAAACTCTTAAATTTGGCAAAATCAACAGAACCATTACGCAAAAACATTCCGCCAAAATCACTCATTCCCTTCAAAGCATAACAAACAAAATCATTTTGATACTCACAAGCATAAGAAGGAAAAGTACCGCCCATAACAATCAATTCAACCTTATCAGGATAATGACCTGAAGCAACATACTGCTCCAAACGATTCCAGACCTGCAGATAAGAATCATAAAAATTCCTGGACGCCCTCAAAGAAGCAGGCTCCCTGCCAGTATAAGACTGGGGAACGTCGCCGAAAACGCTCCCGGGACCGCCGGGACAAAAAATACAGCGGCCATGAGGACAACCCAGAGGAGCAGTCATAACTGCTACAACTGCAACACCCGAAGAAAGACGAGAAGGCTTAGAAGTGATAACTGCATCATTATGAACGTGCAAAAGAATATCAGAATCTTTAGGAACTATTCTAAGACTATACTTCTCAGCAAGACGGTTTTTCAGCCGGTACAACTCCGATTTTGATAATTCTTTCTTCTTCAAAACCGAAGAAATCTCTGAGTAAAAAGACATAACATCGCCTTGCAGCCATCTATTTAAAAGCGTTGTTGTGATGGCTTTTATGTGTCAGAATTATGTTTTTCTGCGACTGCTTCTTTTATATGATTCTTTTTCAGCAATTTGTACATGACCACTGCCGAGATTATTATAATTGGCGTTAGAAAAACACTTAAATAAAATTTTATTCCAAAAATTCCAAAAATATAATACCCTAGGCCAGCAAGAATAATTCCCGAACTGCTACCAACAAAACCCGCGCTCAAATCTTTTGATTCAGGAATAATAATTTTGAAAACAAAAATTCCCGGAACTAAAACAAGCAATGACAGTTTAACACCGACGAGGATTGATGACAAAAAGTTTTCTTTATAAAATAATAACGCTGACAGCAAAGTTGTTAAAAATATTGTCCACATAGCAGGTTTCTTAACACTGTAAAAAAAATCTTTCAACAATTATAATCACCTCTCTGAAGAAGAACAACATCTCCATTCTGATAAACCGGAATAAAGGATTGCAGAGATTTTTGCGACTTTACATAATTATTATATTTCTCATCATTAAGAAATTGTATCAGAACATAATCAAAATTGCACCAGTTTTCCAAGCGTTCCGAACATTCAGGAACAGGGCTCGCCGGAGTGTAAGAAAACCAGTTGCGTTTCATTGAAGGAATCTGGCAGAATGCTATAGTTGGAATGTTCTCTATAAGAGTTCCGTTATTAATGGACTGAAATAATACATTTCTGAAAGACTCCTGAACAGGAAAACGGCTTTTTCTATCAATGCCAAGAATTGACGCTGCCTGAGAACCCCCGATAGGATCAATAACTAATATCGTGCTGTTTTTAGGAGTGTTATTATTAATATATCCAAAAGCGCTCCACATTCTATCACTAATAATGCTTCCAGAGCCCTGAGACGAAGCCACAATCGGCGAAGAAATAATCCATAACATTAGAACTGCAGCAAGAACTGTGAAAATACCCATTCCTCTTAATCTGAACTTTACATCATTAACGTTGCTTACACTATTCACGCTATTAACAAGCATCGAGAGTGCTATAACAAATGTTATCCCGAAAAGTACAGGCCATAAAAATCTTAAGTGTCTGCCACGCTCTAAAACTCCGATACTTGGAAGAAGAGTAAGCGAAACAATAGTTATAGAGAGATATATCCATAGCTCTCTTTTTTTCAGCAGTGGAACAAAAATTATGCATAAAAAAAATGCAGGCAGGAAAAGCCATTTCAGCGGAAGTTGCTGAAAAGATATATTGGCGCCATACGCGTTATAACCCTCAAATAAATTTTTTGTTATAGTCGACAATAGTCCTTCACCACCGGCGCGCGAGGCGGCAAAATCCAAGATGTAATTCGTTGATAAAATTATTGACGTTATAAAAAAAAATGTTATAGGTTTGATAATTTGTTTAATACTTTCAAGTCCAGCATTCAACTGTCCCAGAATTCCTACAAATATCAGTGCTAAAAATAAAAAAGGGTAAAAAGGGTATGAAAGTACGCTTACCGACAAAAGAATGCCTGTCATAATTGCGGTGCCTGAAGAAAAATTTTTTGATAAGTAATACATGCCCAAAATTAAAACAACAAGCGCAGAAGTTTGCCTCCAAAAACCCCACGTGAAAGAAACCTGGTAGGGAAAAACCGCGGCATAAAATGTGAAAGGAAGAAATATTGGAGCCAACACTGTGTGCTCTGAAAGAAATGCCACTGCAACAAGAATTACGCTGATAATAAGAAGAATCGCAGAAAATTGTATGGCGTCATAACCATTAATTCCGAGAAGAGTTCCAATACCTGAAGCCAGATTAATGAAGAACGGGGGCTCAACAGGGTCATACTTCTCAGCGCTCTGATAAGCAAGAGCTGGAGGTTGTTCACTATAAGATCCTATACTCATCGAGTACCGAACCACTGATTCCAGCCAGTAAGCATCATTGGCAAGAAACCCCTGAGGGCTGGAGTGATTAATAGACCCTTGAAAAATAAGAGGATCAACTATCTGGAAAAATAAATAAATAGTTATCAAAGTCAGAACAAGCGTGCCATACTTTTCGCAAAAAGAATTTGTTCTCTCCAAAAACTCCATCGCTTCATAGAAAAATTATGCAGATATAAGTATTTCGCTTCTGAACAGCTGACTATAATTGCTTCAAATAAGCTGAAAGCTCCGCGCTTCAGCGCGGAGATGAAGGCTTTTTGAAGTTTAAAAATGCGAATGTTAAAGCCCTGCACTTTAGTGCAGGGATAGTCCGCATTTTTTTACCACTCTTTGTTGCCAGTGAGAAAACGTTTAAAACCGATACGAGTAGTTTTCACCAAAAAAGGAAGAGAATTGCCAAAAAATTTAAATTTTGTAACACCGTGCTTCCTCTCAGAAAATTTGACGGGTATTGACACTATTTTGTATCCATTAATGTGAGCCTTGTAGAGCATCTCAAGAAGCATAACATTATCCTTTTCTTTTGTAGCAATATTGTTCCAGATTGGCTTCCTGAATGCCCGAAAGTTAAGAGTAAAATCTGTAAGCGGAACGCCAAGAAGCGCGCGAATATAAATATTTCCGCAACGACTAACAAAAGACTGCAAAAATTTTCTAAAACTTTTCTTTTCATACACAGAATCTTTCAAATATTTACTGCCAACAACAACGTCAAAACCATTATCAATAATTTCCAGCAGTCTCAACATATCAGCAGGGTCCAGAGATAAATCCGCATCAGAAGAAATAATAATATCGCCACGAGCAGAATTATACCCTTCAGATATTGCGCTTCCAATGCCTCTCTCTTTTTTTCTTGTTATAAGCCTTATAAAATTATTTTTTCTAGAAATATTTTTGACATATTCCTCAGTGCCATCAGGCGAAGAGTCGTCAACAATTATAATTTCAAAGTTTTTATCTCTGAAAACATTACATATCATAGGTATTAATACTTCAAGATTTTCCCGCTCGTTATAAGTTGGGAGAATTATACTTATCATGCGTTGTTTTTGAATGTTTTCAGAATGATCTGCGCTCATAGTGAACCAAGTATCCGCGCAACATTTAAAAAGAATGCTGAAACAAGGAGTTCAAAGAGGTAAAAAATGCCTATAGATTACCCTGTAATTGATGAGTCAAGGCTTAAGCTGTTGAGTTTTCTGGAAAACTACTTCCCGGGAATTACCGCTTTTTTCACAATAGCGAGCATAGTGTCAGTAATTCACATAATTCACAAGGTTAGAAAAAGAGAGTTTGAATTCAATCATCTGGCAAAAGTCGAGATCTCTGTAATAGCGATAACATCTTATATGATATCAGGAAGCATAATATCGCTCCCGATAGTGGTAGGATTTTTCTACTTGATATACTTCTTCTTCGAGAAGTGGCTGCTAAAAAAAGCAGAACGATTATCAAGCGATGAAACAGCAGTTGAGCAGGCAACAAACCCGAATTATCAGGAAGAGCTCGCAGAAATCACGACGATTAAATCAATAGAATCACAAGTTCCCCAAGACGAGAAAGAGGCAGTGCATGAGATATTGGATGTTCAAGATGCGCAGGTGCATCTGGACGCGGCGGTTGGAGGAATAATAGAGCAGGGACTGCTAACAGAGCAGGCAGTACAGGAAGATGTTGACTGGGAAAAGCAGTTGGATGCAGAATTAAATTATCTGACATCAATAGAACAACAATTAGGAGGAGCTCAAACATTAGAACAGTTGGAGCAACAGGGAAAAAGCATACTGTTGCAGGTAACACAACAATTAATAAAAGTATTCCAGAAAATAGGGCGGGAATTAAACGATCACGAGAAAAAAATAGAGTCGCTATTAAACAAGGAATTGCTTCTTTTTAAAGAAGAAGAAAACGCGCTTGACAAAACATCAGAACTTCTAAAATACGATTTTTCAAGAATTTATCATCTGGGAAGCGCTGGAAAAAACCTGCTCAAAAACATAACCGGGCTTATAAGCGCAAAGAATGGAGAGATAAAAAAATTGGCCAAAGATGAAAAAAATGCTCCTCTGATAGCAACACTTCAGGGAGAGATAGCACAGCTGAAAGACGTTTACAAAACAATATCCGAGCAGCAATCAGTATTGCAAAGCAAAATAGCAGAAACTGTAAAAACACTGCGCGAATCCCAAGGACAAGCATCAACAACAAAAGAACAATTCACCAATTTAAGGCAACAGGAGACAAAAGTTGTAGAATCACACTTAAATCTGGAAAAAGAAGCCGAAAGCATACAATCAAGCACCGAAGAATCCGCGAAAAGGTTAAGCGATGCAAAAGAAGGAATATCAACGACGATACTTGTTGAGCAGGAAAAAACGATAGGAACAGCAATGAGTCATATAGGAAAAGTCAGCGAAACAGAAGAAAAAACTTGGGCGGAACTGCTCAACATGCACGGAATACAAGTGATATCACTGGAAGGAATGTCTGGACTGCAACAATTATTATCAAAAACAGAATCGCTATTCACCGATGCGATGGCATCACTGGACGTGATACAAAAAGGGCAAGCGCTTCTGGGAAATTTCTCAGGAATAAAAATCAGCCCTGATGACAAAAACAATTCAGAATACATAAATGTTCTGAAAAATATAACGGGCAGAGCAAACAATATACATTCAGAACAAATAAAGAAAGCAATAGCGGTAGTACAGGAAGCCAAACAAAAATTAGAGCAGCACATAACAACAAACATGCCCAAGCAGAGAGACATGCTGAAAAGAAAAGATGAATCATTAAGAGCATTAATACTGAGAGTTGCAAGAGTTTACGAAAGGAAAACTGCAGAGATGGCGCAAAAATTAGGGCAACAAGCACAACAGGCAAGCCAAAAAATGACGCAAGCAGCTTAAAAAAAAGCGTGAAAAAGAAA
>CAYJTR010000018.1:0-17176 GCA_964373285.1 uncultured Methanosarcinales archaeon | reverse complement strand
CATAACCTTTTTCTAAGATACTCCGCGGAACATCCGGAAACTATACTGGCTCGGGAGGACCGCGAAACTGCTTTAGAAAGATTAGTGGCGTGCAAAATTGTTCGTCGTGAATGGTGTCAAGAACCTCCGGGAGGTTCTTGATCATGCTCAAAAATTGCCCGCTCCACCAATTGACTCAAGTCAATGGTGCACGTCAACCCGTTTATCCATCGACTTGATTCAATGGCGTGCGTCGAGAGCAATTTTCGACATTTCAGTACCCTTTGCCTGACCAGAATTCGAGCATTGCGAGATTTGAGACAGAGTTTGATGTTTCGAAAGTTTATTAAAAGATTCTTTTGTTCTCTTCATAGGGTTTTAATGATTGCTGGTGCATATTCTTGGGATGAGTTTCCTGTTGTTATACAGCCTAATGGCAGGATTCTTGTTAGGGATGGGTGTTCTCGTTCTCGTGATGCTTTTGTTTATGTTTCTAGGATTGGTAGTGTTGTTAGCCAGCAGGAATATTTTCGTTCTTATAGTATTAATTCTTTGTCTGTTTGGGCGGGTTTGTCTCTTGGTTTTTCTGGTGAACAATTGGTTGCCGATTTGGGTTCTGTTTGCAGGGGCGGTGTTCCGAAGTATGCTAGAGATAAAATTTTAGACCTTTCTTCTATGTATGGTTTGTTTTCTTTGGTGAAGAATAATAAGTTTCTCGATTTGAATTGTGGTAATAAAGAGCTTTTTTCTCTTGCTAAAAGTGAGCTTTCTGATATTCTTGATGGTCGCTGTAATGGTTTGAGTCTTGGTGTTAAGTCTTTGTACCGTTCTGAGGTGAAGTTGAGATTGTTGAAGCGTGGTTATCCTGTACGGGATTTTGCTGGTTATGCTAAGGGAAAATTTTTGGATGTTAACTTGCGTTCTGTTACTAATAGTGGTGTTCCTTTTTCTTTGCATCCTGATCAGTTGGAGGATGTTGATTTGTATTTGAAATCTCAGGGTGATTCCGGCGGTTCCTGGACTATTTGTGAGCCTTGTGGTGGTGGTAAGACTATTATTGCTCTTGCGATTATTTGTGGTTTGAAGACTTGTTCTCTTATTCTTGTTCCTAGGTCTGAGGATGTTGAGCAGTGGTATAAAGAAATTCTTGATAAGACTGATATTGATCCTTCGCTTGTTGGCAGGTTTACTGCTGGTGAGAAAAATATTAGGCCTTTGACTGTTGCTACTTATTCTTCTGCTACGTATAGGGATCGTGTGACGAAAAGATTTACTAATCTTGAATTGTTTAGCGCTCTTCCTTGGGGTATTGTCATTCCTGATGAATGTCAGAGGTTTCCTGCGGAGGTTAGTATTGCTTCGGCTCTTATTCCTGGTGCTAGGCGTTTGGGTTTAAGTGGTTCTCTTGTTCGTGAGGATATAAAGTGTGATTATGTTTTTTCTTTGATTGGCCCAACTCTCGTGAATCGTCCTTGGAGGGATGCAGAGCGCAAGGGCCGTATTGCCAAGATTTTGTGCAATCAGATTAACGTTCCTGTTCCTGAAAGTCTTGAGGATAAATTGAAGGATTCTGGTTCTTTGAATATTGCTTCTTGTAATCCTTTGAAGATTGATGAGGTTATTAAAATTTTGAATTATTTTTCCGGCGTTAATGATAGAAGGATTATTATTGGTCATAAGCTTCCTTTGTTGAGGAGTATTGCTGAGCGTTTGGACCTTCCTTTATTGTATGGTGGCACTTCTGTGGCTGTAAGGAATGAAGTGTATTCCATGTTTAATCGTGGAGAGATTGATACAATGGTTATTTCTAGTATTGGTAGTACTGGCAGGGATTGGCCTTCTACTAATGTTATAATAGAAGTTTCAGGTAATGGTCGTTCTCGTCAGGAAGAGGGGCAGATTGTTGGCAGGGGTTCTCGTGATCTTGTTGGTGGTAAAGTGTGTCATCATTTCATTCTTTCTAGTTCTGGTACTCGTGAAGAAATTATTGTTGAGCGCAGGAAGGAATTTTTGAGGGAGCAGGGGTATACTTATTGTGTTGGTAATTCTTTGGAAGAAGTTCTTTCTATCAGAGAACTTCCCAAACCTAATGGCAGTGTTTGGATTCCTAAAATGTCTAGGAGTAATATTTTGAGTTTGGTTAGTGATAGGATTGGCGAACGATTATCAAAACTAAAACGTGGTCATCGCCGCGGTCATTTGTCTCGAGAAACTCTTGATGGTGATGATGACTCTTTTGATGATGAGGGCTATGTTCCTGTAGAGGGCGATTTGTTGGCAGCTGAAGATTACGATTCGGGTGTTGATGACGACGATGTTGATGATTCTGAAGCGTATAATGATGAGGAGCATTCCGATATTTTTGATGTTGATGATGAAGATTGTAATGGTGATGATGAGATTGAAGATTTTAGGCGCAGATTTTGGCGGGAGCATCGGGAGGATTTTGAATGAGTAATTTTTTGAAGAGTCTTATTGTTGATAGTGATGGAAAGATTTACATTGATAGCTCTTTAGGCGATGTTAATACTGCTGAGAGCGCTATTGCTCCTTTTTCTCGTTGCGTGTTGAGAGATCCTGTTACTAGTTCTCTTTACGAGTACGAGCTTGTTCCTGAAAAAATAATTTCGGCTATTTCTTCAGGCAAATCTCTTGAGGAAATTCTTAGAGTTTTTGAAAACTTTTCCATGACTCCTTTGCCTTTTAACGTTTTTTCTGATTTGAAGCGTGTCGAAGAGTCTAGTGATATCGTTATTTCTGGCAATGTTCTTGATGGTTTTCAAGTTCGTTCAAAGAATTGGAAGCTGTTAAAATCTTTGGCAAGGAATGTCCGCAGGGTGAGTTCTTGGGATACTAATAGTGGTTTTTTGAGCGTTCCTATTTCTGACTTGCCAAAGTTGCGTCATGCATTGTCTAATATTAGAGTTTCCGGCGTTGATATTAATTGTATGATTGAAGAGTACGAATTATTGTTTAGGGAGGGCGTTCCTTTGGAATACGTTAAGGAATGTTCTGGTATTTCTATCACAAATGCTGGTGAGTGCCGTGTTGTTGTTGGCGATTCTTCGGGCACTCTTGAGAGAGTTATTCTTGATGCTCGTGAGAGGGTAAAAGCTGATGTTTCTCGTGTTGTAAAGCATATTCCTTTAAAGCTTTTGGATTATGTTAGAAAAACTCTTGATAACTCTTCTCGCGGGGAGTTGTGGAATGATCCTCTTGTTAATAAGGGCGATGGTAGCATTCTTCAACATTCTCTTCTTTTTTTGAAGTATTTGTTGACTGATGATATTGACAGAGGCATTGCTTCTAATGGTGCCAATTATATTTTGAATGTCCATGGTCCTGTAGGGTCTAGACTTCCTTGGAGGTATGTTATATCTGTGTGTCGTGCTAAGGGTTGGAATATTCTTGGTCCTAATGAAGTGCATAAGAGTGCTGTAAAGATTGGCAGTATTATTCTTCCTGAGAGGCGCGTTATAAATCATTATAAGAGACTTTCTAGGGAGTGCGAAACTATTAAGGGTTTCGTTCTTGGAGGTCCCGGTTTGAGAAGTATTTATGATGTGTACAGGGATATCGGTGATAGGATTAATGATAGAAGTGCAGATGTTGAGCGTATTGTTGGTGTTGAGTGTTTTTCTCGACTAAAAGATTTTTTTTGTAAGTCTTTGGATTTACGTGATATTTCTAGGAGTGTTAACAGGGTGTATTATGAAGTTTCTGGCATGATTATTAATGGTGTTACTATTTTGGCTCGTGATGGCATTCTTGATGGAATAATTAGCGGTGAAGCGAGAGAAAAATTGCGCGCTCAACAATCGAAACCCATTGCTACAGCTTCGCCTTGTATTGTTGACCCTTCTAAAGAACCTGTTGCGCCCATAGCAATTATTGGTGCGCCGCCAATTATTAATAATAGTATTCCTCACAGCATTCCTCATAGTATTTCTCAACAACCAGAAATTTCCGAGCCCGTCCAGAAATCTCCAGATGTCGTGAATGTTTCTCAATCTCCAAAATTTGTTAAGCGCGATAATGACAAAAACTCGCGATCAAGCGAGTTTTTGGAATTAAAAACGAGCGGACTAAAGTCAGGGGCATTAAACCCGCCCGTTTTTAATAATTTGTATCAAAGGTGTGATGTTGTTGAGCGAGAGTGGCTTGTTTCATTAACTGATGTTAGAGCTAGGATGAGTGTTGAAACTCTTGATAGTGATAATAAGTATATTTTATTGTCTGAAGAGCTTCTGGGCGTATTGTCTAAATTATCGCCTCTGGATTCTATAATATTTAAGTCAGAGAGAGTTCTTCCTCGCAGAGCGTCTAAATTGTTAAGAAATCATTTTTGGAAAGGCACTGCATTATTTGAGATGTACGAACATAATATTTTAAGGGCGGGTGTTGTTGACGAGAAAATTTATTCTTCACTGCTTCAAGAGCTAGAAGAGTGTGTTGCTCTTTCTAAAATTATTTCTAGGGGGTTGAGCCCTCAATTTTTGAGAAGAAGATTGTTCGAAAATGGTATGGATTTTGTTCCATTGTATAAAGCGTACTCAATATTTGGTGTTCCTTCATCACTGGTTGCCGGACGCTTTAATGATCTCGTCTTTTCCATCGGTAACGAGAGAGGTATTGTAGATTCCAATTCTAATAATGAATTGTTCCGGCGCGTCGTTGCAGATGTGCGCGATTATATCGGCCGTTTTGCAGGTCTTCTGCCTCCTGCATGCAATAGTGTTCTTGGCGCAATTTTTAACTCTCAAAAATGTTTTGATTCTGAGATTGATGCATGTTCCCAAATCGTAGGTAATAGCAGAGACTTATCTGTTGAAGTTCTTACTGGTTATGATATGTTGAAGCACTCTCTCGCGCTTTCAAAGAAAAGTGAGGGAATTATTCAGGGTTCTTTTTATTCGAGATTAAGAGATGTGTCTGCGGAGTACAATGTTCAACAAAGATTTATAAGAAGGTTGGAACGCGTTGATGTATTCAGAGCCGGCGGTTTTGAATATATTACGATGAATCAAGAATTGATGACAATTCTTCAAAGGTTGTCCAGTGGGAGAAAGAGCGATGAAACTGTTGGTTCTTGTAATAATGGTTGACGAATCACCTCAATGATTTAAAAAAAATGCGAACTATCCCCGCGCCAAAGTGCGGAGCTTTCGGCTTATTTGAAGCAGCACTGCGTGATCTGCCGCTTCTGTTATGCGGGCGTTTCAGAACCAAAACCTTTTTATATCAGTACGTATTAAATACGTAGTATGAAAAATATTCATTTTCGCGCAAGGGTTTCTCGTGGTTCGAGGTTCTCCCAGATTTATGTTCCCAAGACTGTTGAAGAGATTGGCGCGGGGGACCTTGTTGAGGTTCGACTGGTTGAGAAAAAGGTTTCCTTGTTTTTTTATCACACAAAAAATCTTCCAGTATTCAAGAGGAAGGTTTCCGAGGGTATTGTTCGTATTTGTCTTGAAAATGGTGCTGAATGTGTTATTATTGTCGGCTCTTTTCTTACAGATTTGACCGGGTACCGGGATATTGATGTTCTTGTTCTTGTTGGTGATGGCGAGAATCGTGAACGTTTTTCTGAACGTGTTCATAATGCAATCGTTCGGGAGTTTCCCTTAAAGATTCATGTTCTTGCATTGTGGAAATCTGAATTTGAGCGTTTGAGAAATTCTTGTCCTCTCACCGTTTCCATGCTGTACAGGCACGTTTCAAATATGAAAATATCTGGACTTGTTAAGGCCGTTGTTGACAAAAATCACATAGCATCTCTTTTGATGCTTCCTGAGGATGTTTTAGATGTCACCGTTGATAGTCGTGTATTGTATGACTGTTTTCGCCGCGTTGTCACTATTGAAAGATTTCTCAAAAAAGAAAGTGTTGATGTGTTGGAAGTTGTGAAAGATGTGGAAACTATTCTTGGTTCAAAAATAGCTGTATTTTTGAAAAGAAATGAAACTATTGATGAAGTTATAAGAGAGAGTGTTCGTTCTCTTCTTCGTGAAAGAATTGGACGTGTTAAGGAGTTGTTGAAGCGTGGGTAGGAAGCGTGATGTTGATGAGTTGACGACGCTGCTTTCTAAATCTTTGCGTCACAGTATTGGCGCGTTTGTGAACCGTGAAGAATTTTATGCTGATAGGTACGCGAAGGATTCTGATGTGTTATTGCGGGAGGCCGAAAAAGTTGTTGCAAGGCGTTCGTGGAACAAGGGTGATATTTCCGAAGTGAGAGAATTGTTAAGGAAAAAGTTGCGTAGAGAATTGGAGGAGAAAACTTTTATCGGCAACAAAAAATTTGATGTTATGGCTGATAAAATTGAAAAGGCATTGAATCGTCTTGGTCTTGTATGATGTATGATTTTTTATTGCTTCCACTCTCTCAACTGTACCGTTTCTCCTTCTTTTACATAGTAGCTGGATGTCGTAATCTTGTCTTCTCTTTTCTTCATTTCCAATACTTCGCTGATGAACCATTCTAAGAATTGTTCTGTTTGTACTTCTTTAAAGTCTGGGAGGAGTGTGAATATTGGTATTTTCCTGTCTATAAGTTTTTGTAGCGCTGCATCATCATTGTATGGATATTGGGTATCAAGAAGTAGCACTCCTTTTGTGATGTCTATATTGCACGGTGTTGTTCCTTTTTGCAATATTTCAATTATTATATTCATTGTCTGTATGAGTGATCTTTTTGTTCTCGATATGAGCTTCATCAAATCTTTTGGAGCCATCCTATCAAGGATGTTTGCATACGTCGCATAGTCTCTTTTTCGTGAACTTTCTGATGCTATTTGTAGTATGAGATAGTGCGCTATTGTGTACATTTGCGCAGTTCCCGGCATGTAATAACTGTCCACATCGCGGAGGAATGTATCGTTGAGATATATTGGGGATTTTCCTTGTGCAAATGTATAAAATTTTGGTGTGAGCTCTGCCGGTGCAGAATATATTTGTTCTTTCATAAGCAATAGCGCGAATGCAAAGAATCTTTTTTCAGACCGAAGTTTTTCTAGCAATTGTATGCTATCGGAAAAATATCTATTTTTTCCAATACTTTCTATGCTGATTGGAGTATTGTTTGTGAATAATTGTGTTATCAACTGTATTTTTTCTTCCCATTTCGTAATTTCTTGTACCGATTTTTCGATTGCCCCAAGAATTGTTGCATCACCGTAATAACTTCTGTTCCTGAGAACCGCTTCTGGCGGCCCGTCAATAGTGTCTCTGAAATCAATAAACAGGTCTCCTACGAGTATATTTGCGAGCGGGAATATCCAGACTCCTCCTCTGGTGGGAGATATTGCATAACTTATATATTTTCCTGCCTGTTGGTATGACAGTGATATTCCTTCTCTTATTCTTTTCTCGCTGGAATCCTGTTTATATCTTTCGCTGAACATTTTTTTCTTTCTTCTGAGCAACTCTATGTTGTAGCTCATCATTCCATCTTGCGCAACCATTTTTAGATTATCTCCAGGCATCGAATGACTCACCCATCCCACCACATTTTGCGGTATGTGTTCGAGGTTGTATGCTATGATGGGTATTCTTAATTGCTCAAAAATTAGTAGTGTTGCGCCAGCACGGATTCTTCGTATTCGGAGGAGTTTCTCAAGTTCTTCTCTCGTAAACACTGCATAAAGTCTTTTCGCGTGTGTGTTCATCGTCTCGAGGAGTTTTCTTGCAGGAGCATTCCACCCCCAATTTTCTCCGAGTATTCCCAGCTTGTATCGTATGTTTGATCTCTCATACCAGTATTTGAAGTATGGTATACTTTTGAGCAGTGCTGTTTGTATTCTTCCTCTTGCAATGTAGGGGTTTGTAATTGTCATTCTTTTGGTGGTTACTGGAATGATTAGTTTTTAATTGTTTCTGAAAAGTTCTAACGAATTACTTTTACCTTGTATATTCTGGTATTTGTATTTCTGGAAATTGTGGTGAGAGTATTCTCTCTAATGATTCCGTCGTTATTGAGTTTAGTTCTGAAAGATCGATAACAACCCTATATAATTCTTTCATTCGTTCAAAATTATATTCTCCGACTTTTACGTTTTTCAAAAGGATGTCATGAAATCCAAAATCTTCGCCAGATAATTCTCTCAATCCGCCAGTGCCTTTCATCTGCAGTCCAAGGCCGCCCAGTGCTTCAACCATTACTGACGTGAGCATATCTACTCTTTCCTGTGACTCCAAAACTGCTTCTCTTTTAAGCATAGATGTTCCTCCTACGTCCAATCTTTATCACAGGTATTTTATCACAAGTATAAGAAGTTTTCTGTGTTGAACATCGAGCAGTCCCGATGTTATAGGTGACGTTTACTTTACAACTCAAGTTTTTATGAACTGGAAAAATTAGAACATTTCTCAATCCTTAAAAATATCTTTGTGGTGGAAATATCCTTCAAGAATGACTGTTTTTGTATTTTCGTTGACGGAAAATGTTAATACAAAGTGTGTATCAATGTGTACTTCTTTTAGGTGTTGCAGTGGTGCTCGTAAATTTTTATAGTGTTGTGGATTTTGGATGATTTCTTCTGCTTTTTTCATTAAAATTTCATATCTTTTTTTGTCTTTCTTGAAAAGTTTGTTGAGTATTTTGTCAAGTGATGGTCTTATTTCAAGAGCATAATTCACTTTTCATACCTCTTTCTTAAATTCTGTACGCTTCCAACTTTTATTGTTTTTTCGTTGCTTATTTTTGTTGCTTTGGTGATAAATTCTGGCTTTAATTCTGGTGCTAAAATGTGTTCTTCATACTTTTCTGCCATTACGTCAATAGCCATTGATTTATCTTTCAGTCCATATTTTGCCTTGAGTATATTTAAAACCTGATTCGCTTGTTCTGAAATATTAATGATTGCATAAACCATTGTTCCACCTATATTAATATCATGTTAATGTTGTATTAATATTTAAACTTTCTCTTTTCGTGTCACAACATTTTTATATTAGCACGTTATTCCCGTTGTTATGGCTTTAATCAGTTCTCCTGATGGTGGTGGGAGTGTTCATTTTATTCCTCAATCCGTTTTTCCTTTTCTTGATAGTGTTCATGATGTTGTTCTTCGTGGTGAGTTAGTGTATGGTGGTGAAAGGCAAGGTAATTTTCCTCCTGTTGTTCATGTATTGTATCACGCAACATTAACTGGTTGTCCTCGTTATCCCATGAATGCTTCTTCTGGAGAGCTTGAAGAGGCACGCTGTGTAAGAAAGTTTCAGGGTTTTTTGCAAGTTGGTGATTTTAAGTACGGCTTGAATTCTCGTGCTCTTGTTGATTTCGTGAGTGATGAAGAAGTTGCGAAGTTGCAGTCAAGACCTCATCGCACTCATGCAGATATTTTTCAATCTGAAACTGTTTTGAAGGATTTTTTGAGTGACAAAACAAGGTTTCTTGCCGGTGTCACGTATGCTTTTGTTGATGGACAGTATCGTCAATCTTTTTGGTGGGATGGTTCTACAAATAATCCTGATGCTTCCCAAATGCAGGAAGGGTTTATTGATGATTTTTTTGCAGGTTTAAATGAAAATAGGTATAATGTTCCTTGTAAATCTTCTGCTTTGGAGAGTGTTGATGCAGTTCGTAAAACATTAGAACCTTCTCTTTCTCAACTCTTGTCTTCTGTTGTTCAAAGACCGTATTCCTCTGTTGAGCGTGATTTGTTGTGTTTTGCCGTTGAAAGTGTTTATGAAAATTTCTTTGAGCGAATCGTAAAACGTGAGAGCATTGTTTAATCAATTTTTTTCTCGAAACATTTAAAACATCTTTGATTCTCTTTCTTCTCGTCGCGCCGATGGTTAAATGGTAGAATACGGCCTTGCCACACGATCGCGCTCTTTGGGAGTGCTTGGTGCTTTGCATGTCGTGCAAATAGGCTGTGACCCGGGTTCGATTCCCGGTCGGCGCATATGTTTTTTGACGTCGAATCTTTTCGTTCAGAGCTTTTGTCTTCTAATACTCCTTTGTACTTTTTTCATGATGATCCTGATGGTTTGGCTTCTTATCTGATTCTTAATAATGTCAGGAAGGGTGTTGGCATTCCTGTAAAATCCCGGCCTGTTCTTACTGGCGTGTTCGCTCATAAAGTGTCTGAGATTGGTGCTGATAAGGTTTTCGTTTTGGATATTGCTTGTATTGATGATGATTTTGTCAGGTCTTGTTCTGCCGGCATCGTCTGGCTTGACCATCACGACCCTGTTAGCGTTCCTGCTGGCGTGAAATATTTTAATCCTCAGATTAATGGCAGAAATATTCCTACTCCTGCTTTGTGTCATGAAGCGTTTCCGGTGTCTTTGTGGAATGCTGTTGTTGGCTGTTTCGCGGAGTGGTTCGTTCCTGATTTTCTTCCGGAGTTTGAGAGGGATTTCGGAAAATTGTTGCCTTCTGTTTGGAAGTCTGCTGGTGATGTTATTTATAATTCTGGTGTTGGTAGATTGATTGAGCTGTACTCTTTTTTGTTGAAGGGTGATACCCGGGTTGTCAGGGAGAATATCAGGATTTTGTCCAGGATTGATAACCCTCTTGAAATTCTTGATTCTTTGAGCCCGTCTGCTAAAAGGTTGTGGAAGCATTATAATGTTATAAGAGGTGAGTATGACAAGTTATTGTCTAGGGCGTTGCGTGTGCGCGCAAATAACAAGGTTTTTTTGTTCAAGTATGAGACTGAAAAGTTTTCTATGACTAAGGATTTGGCTAACGAGCTTTCTTACAGGTTTCCTGACAAGTTTATTATTCTTGCAAGGCTTAAGAACGGGGAGTTCAGGTGTAGTTTTCGCGGTAGTTCTTGGAACGTGAAGCGTGTTCTCGAAAAATCTTTGGTTGGCGTTCGCGGTTATGGTGGCGGTCATGATGTCGCTTGTGGCGGGGCTATTCACGAGGATGATTTTGGCGTGTTTGTTGACAATGTGGCAAGGGAAATTTCTTAAAATTAGGTGCCGGGTTCGGGAAAGGTTTAAAAATACTGGTTGTTGGTGCTTTGCTCATGTTCAAAAAGAGGTTGTTCTTGGTGGTTTTAGTGCTTTTCCTGCTGTTGATTGCTTCTTGTACTTCTGGCAGGAATATTTTTGGTAAGGCCACTGGTACTGATGACACTTTGCCTATTGTTCCTAATATTGAGAATGTTTCCATTATTATTCCTGATAGAATGGTTTACTCAAATAGTATTCCTGTGAAAGTTTCTGTTGCTGTTGTTGCTTCATCTGATGTTTTGAGTGTTGGAGCGCGTATTGATGGCGTGACAGAGTCTTGGACTTCTTTGACAAAAAATTCTGATGGGTTTTGGGAGGGAATTGTTGATTCGTCTGAGATTACCGATGGCCCTTATACTCTAAGGATTAACGCTACTGAGACTTTTTATCAATCTGATGCTAATGCTTCTGTAGCATTGTTGATTGATAAAACTCCGCCTGTTGTGTCTTTAACGTCTCCGGATGAAGGGTTTTCCCTGAATGTTTCTCAGGATACTAATACTTCGCAGATTTCTTTGAATGCAACAGTTTCTGATTCTTCGCTTGTTAATGTTTCATTGCTTGTTGATAATGTTTTGAATGAAACTTTGGGCAGTAATTCTGACCCTGCAAACACTGTGTACTCTTTCACAAAAATATTTGTTAATGGTTCGTATTCTTGGCAAATAATTGCTTATGATGGCTCTGGGCTTTTCACGAGTAGCGAGTCCAGAAATTTTACTGTTCTGATGCCTAATGCTTCCCAGTATGCGCAGGCGGTAGTTTCTGATGTTTTTCCTCCTAATGTTTCTAATCCTTTTTCTAACTCTTCAAATCTCGGAGAGAATAATAGCATAAGCATTAATGTTAGTGTTGTTGACGAGTCTAATATTTCTAAAGTTGTTGTCGGGTCTTCATTGAATGTGTCAATGATTAATTCGTCAGCAAATATTTTTTACGTTTCAACAATTCCCAGACTTTTGGGGTGCGCCGAGGGCTCTTGCATTCTTAGATTTTATGCTGTTGACCAGTATAATAATACTAATTCTAATTCTACTATTGCTATATTCGTTAACAACACTGTTGTTGCGTCTAACGTAAGCAATGTCAGTAATAACACTAATTCTCTTTCAAGTGTTAATGACACTTTTCCTCCGTCAGTTTTTAATCCTAGGGTTAGCAATTCAACGGTAAACATCGGAGAAAATTTCAGGGTAAGCGTTGAAGTTAATGATTCTTCTAATGTCAGCGCTGTTTTAATAATCAGGGATGGCTCTAATGCTGGCGCTCTTTTGATGGCAAAAATGTATGGAATAACTTTTGAGATTTCAACAACCCCTTTGGCTTTGTCGTGCCCTGTCGGCAATTGTACGATTGCTTTTTTTGCTAATGATTCTTTTGGCAATGTTAATGGCAGTACGAAATTGTCATTTATTGTTAAGAATGAAACTGTTGCCGCCTCTCCAATTTCTGCGACTCAGAATGTCACCTCTCGAAATGATAGTCAAAGCATTAATCAGATAATCGTTCCACAAAAACCAATATTGCCTGTACAACCCAGAGAGCCTGTTCAGGAGCAACCTTCTGAAGCGCTTCCTGAGCCTGTGGCCGTCGAAGTTGTTTCTGATCAGGGAACCCCGCTATGGTTGACGATAATATTTCTCGTCGGAGGAATACTTCTTATTGTGGGCATAGGAATATTTATTTACGAGTTTGCAAGCAAGCGCGTGGCGCAAAACTTTCAGGAGGATTCTTCAAAGGATTCAACCGGCTCTTGGAAAGTTATTCAGCCCCCTCCAAGAAAAGATGAGGGTGTTGACCTCGCCCAGCCCAAAAGGGTTCGCACGGTTTTGGAAACGTACTCTCAAGGGCACCAAAAAAATAATATTTCTGATGGCTCTTTAAATCCCGGCCCGGTTAAAGCTCAGATGCCTCAAAGCAGGATTAATATTCCTCTAGCGTCTTTGCGTAAGAGAGAAATTGTTGGAAAACCTCAGAAAGAAACATTTTTGGAGCCTGAAAAAATTGTTCAGACCGAGAGTCCTCATATTACCAATCTTAAAAAATTTATATCTGACAGCTTGAAGCTTGGATATCAGCCCAGAGAGGTCGCAAGGGTTCTTATTGATAAGGGTTGGAGTTTGAGCGATGTACAGCAGGGGTTTAAAGAGCTTGGTATAAAGGTGTAATATGGTTGTAGAAAGGTTGCTTCCGCTGGAATTTTTGAAGAGGTCTCACTGGGCTGGTTTTGTTGTCGGCTGGAGTTATTCTCTTATTTCTATGGTTATAGCTCTTTACACTTTTCCTCAGGATCCTGCTCTTGTCACTGTTGGTTTGACTTCTATACTTTTGCTTCCTTCGCTCGGAAGGTTTAGCGCTCTTGAGAGGTCTATTGAGTCTAATGAGGGCAGTGTTACCCTCAGGGGCATTTTTAGGGCTAACAAGGATTTTTATATGACTTATCTCGCGATTTTTTTCGGGATTTTTTTCGTGTTCGCCATTTTTGCCATTCTTCTGCCGTCTTTGGCTTCTTCAAAACTTTTCGAGACTCAGCTGGCAATACTTACCGGCAGGGCTTTTAATCCCGGGCTTTTTTTGCAATTGTTGTCTAATAACATTGTTGTTCTTTTGGCTTGCTTTTTGTTGTCGCTTGTCGCTGGTAATGGAAGTATTTTTCTTATTACGTGGAATGCTAGTGTTTGGGGGACTATTTTTGGCATCACCGCCAAGTCTGCGGCTACGGCTCTTCAGGGAAACCCTTTTGTATTGTTCGTTCTTGTACTGATTAGCGTTTTTCCCCACGTATTTTTGGAGATTAGCAGTTATATTGTTGGAACTATTTCCGGAGCGGTAATTTCTGATAGTGTTATTGATGATGGTGTTAAGAGCGAAAAATTTTTTAAGGTTTTGGGCTACAATCTTGTTCTTTTCGCGATAGCTCTTGCCCTTTTGGTTGTTGGAGGTCTTGTAGAGGCGTACGTTATTGGCAACTTCAAGGTTTACAGCACTATTATTGCGTTTGCAAGGTGAGAATGCATATCTTCGTGATTGGCATTCTCGTTTCAGGGGTGCGTAAATATTAGATTCAGGTCAGGTCATCGCCGGCCAGCAGTTCTGATGCAATGCGCCTTTATGCCTTGTTGTGAGCTTTCTTTTAACGTTTGATTGTTGTCGACGAGGGGGTTGTCCCTTACGGGGAGCGTCGACCCTAGAAGAATGTATTGTGAAGCGAACTGGCATAAAGGACCGAACGCAGTGAGGATTGCATCAGAGCTCGGCCAGCGCAATGTTTTTAATGTACAGCATTTCCCTGCAATACTTATTAGGGGTTTTTTATGGCTGAGATAAAAATAACTTTTGAATCTTTGTACGAGGTTTTGCGCAGGGAGCGTTCTCGTGAGGAGCTTCAGGAGGTTGACGAGAATTTTTTGGATAATGTTAGGGGTTATTGTGATGAAAAGCAGAGTTTTTATGAGGATTCTACAAGAAAGAATGATTTGTTTAGTATTGGCGAGCAGGAAAAGATTCACCTGCAGTTGTCTAATATCAGGAGGGTTTTGAGAGAGCTTTATGACAGGCGCGAGAGAAAAGTTCTTCTACTGGCTATGAACAAGGCGAGAACTGGCGTCAGGCCTGTTGATGCTTCTTTTCTAATGCCTCACGAAAAAGTTTTTTTTGACGAGACTGTCAGGGTTCTTGTTGATTCCCGGGAAAGGTCTTTGTATCCTTTGCTGAATTCTGTTTTGAGCTCTGGTGCTTCTTCACAAAAAATTTCCGAGCCGGTTAAGAGCGACCTTTCCAAGGTTAAATTTATCAGGCCTACTGATGCTTTTGTTGGTAAAAATCTTGAAGTTTTCGGCCCTTTTAGCACTGGTGATGAGACTGTTGTTTCTAAAGATGTTGCAGAGCTTCTTGTTGAGAAAGGTAATGCTTTGATAGTTTAGCTCCGCGATTATTGTATTATTGTTGTATCATTATTGTTGTATCATTATTGTAGTATTACTGTATTATTATTGTGGTTGCATCGCAGTTGCATTGTGGTTTCAGCCGTTATTTTCCGTAAATATTTTATACTAGTTATTACAATGTGCTATCATGTCAAGATTCGGTTCCAATGATTATGATGATTTTCTTAAGCACTCCAAGGACGTTTCCGAACTTGAAGAATTGCTTGAAAAAATTGTGGGTGCTGGAGTATCAACCGCTCCTGCACTTTTAAGCCCGGGAATTATTAATGACAGGTACGAAATTATACGTTCCGGGCCTGCAACAATATTGTATGATAGGAAAGCCAGGCAAAGGGTTTTCATCAGCCCGAAGAGTCGCAGAGTTTTGGCTGACAAAATAAGTAATGCCATTGAAGGCATGGTGGATAGAATTTTTCCCGACGAGTGCACAGACTTTTTAATTAGGTCTTGTACTGATGTTGACTACCTTCGCGACTTGGAAGTCAGGGTTTCCGGGGAGATTTACATTGGGACTCCATTCGAGGGGAAAATAGACATTGGCAGGGTAAACGATCAGTACGAGTTGTTGGAAGTTGGCGATGATTTGGTTCTCGTGGACAATTATTTTGATGGTGAAAGGTTTAACATCTCAGAGTATGGTGTTGACAATTTTCTTTCAACCCTTAAAGACGTTATGAGAGAGAGTTACTGCCACGGTTTTGATTACGACACGTACTGCTCGTTTACAAGAGGAAATGATTAATCACAAAACTGTTCACAAAGAATTGCTGGGCGCGTCTGATTCTTCTAAAGCCAGAATTCTTCAAAAATTTTTTAAGACCGGCAGGGGAGAGTATGGTTATGGCGACGTTTTTATAGGGGTTGTTGTTCCTGTCATAAGAAAGATTTCTAAAAAGCACGTCAATATTTCGCTTGAAGAATGCGAGAAACTTCTTCGCCAGAAAATTCATGAAGAGAGAATGGCATCGCTTTTGATATTGTCAGAAAAATTTTTGAATGGCGACGAGTTTTATAGAGCGAAAATTGTTAAGTTATATTTGGGGAACATTCCTTTCGTGAATAATTGGGATCTTGTTGATGCTTCTGCTCACAAAATTCTCGGGAGATACCTGCTTAATAAAAACAGAAATATTTTGTTCATCCTCGCACGCTCAAAAAATTTGTGGGCTCGCAGAATATCAATAGTTTCAACTCTGGAATTTATAAGAAATAATCAGTATGAGGATTCTTTGAAAATTTCTGAAATATTGCTTAATGACGGCCACGATTTGATTCACAAATCTGTTGGGTGGATTCTTAGAGAAGTTGGAAAGAAGGATTTGAATGCTCTTAAACAATTTCTTGGTAAGCATTCCTCAAAAATGCCTAGAATCATGCTGAGGTACGCTCTAGAAAAGTTCAGCAAAAATGACAGAACAAAATACGTTGGCACTTCTAAAAAGCTTTAAAAACTGCTCAATAACAGCTATTAGCAATGGCATAACAAAAACTCGCTTGATCGCGGGTTTTTAATAAATTAAAACTTTGTGTTCAGCCCCGTGGTGCAGCGGCCAAGCATAGGAGGCTTTGGACCTCTTGACCTCGGTTCGAATCCGGGCGGGGCTATTTTTTCATGTTTATAATCGTTCTTGCTTCTTCCCAGTCGTTGATTCTTATGACGTCTGATGGTGTTGCTTTTCCTATGTTCCATGGCTGGTTTATGAGCAGTAGTAACACTCCTGTTCCTGATAGTGGCACGAAGTATGCTGGCAGGTCGTCTATGAGGCAGTCGAGTTTTAATTTTTGCACTATTATTTTTTTTCTTTCATTTCCTTCCACTGATGTTAGTCTTCTTGATTTGTCTATCGGGTTGTCGCCTTCAATGTAGAGAATGTGATTGTATGGTATTCCTTGTCGTTGAAGAAATCTTTTTGCGTACTCTGCCTGTTTCCCGGTGCGTCCTGTTAATATTATTATTTTGTGTCCTTCGCCCGCTAGTTTTTTTATAACTTTGTCCGCGTTTCTTACTATTGTTCCAAGCATTGTTCCTTCTTCATTAACAAAATTTTTGTATTTTTCATATTCTTTTTTGTCAGTGATTAATTTCTTGTCGCCTCCCATCGCAATCTCTCCGATAGTCAGGTCAACATTAAAATGCTTCTTCAAATACCACTGTCTTGCGTTGCCGCTTTCAGCTATCGTTCCGTCAAAATCAGTGCCGATGCGCATGCATTTCTTCAGGCATTCACCTTTTTAATACTTTCTGCACAAAGACTCTGTCCTGAAATTCTTTTGCCGCCTTT
>CAYJTR010000017.1:3199-18016 GCA_964373285.1 uncultured Methanosarcinales archaeon | reverse complement strand
TTTAATTCAAAAGGCGTAAAAGCTGGTGTTTTAATGGTTGATTACGATGTTATTATTATTGGTTCAGGTCCTGCCGGGCTCGCAACCGCGTTTTATTTGAAGGATAGTGTTCCTCAACTTTTTAGTTCTAAAATGTTGAGGGTTGCCATTATTGATAAGACTACTTACCCTTCCGGCGGGTTGATTAATGACGGTAAGATGAACTTGACTCCTCATATTGGTTTTGATGATTTTAAGGATGGCAGGGTTTCTGAAGCCACTGCTTGGGAGCATATTCATTATTTTGAGGAAATTATTTGCAGGCATGGTGATAATCCCCCGCTGTCAGGTGTTGATGATGCGAGAATTAAATATTGGACGGACAAGTTTGAACGTCATAACATTTCTATGGTTTCCGAGACTCGCCAGCGCCATATTGGTACTGATAAGAGCAGGAAGCTTATTGATGGTATGAGGTCTGAGCTCGTTCAGTCAGGCATCGATTTTCTTCTGGGCCAGAACGTTCAGGAGTTTTGGAAGCGTAATAATCATTTTGAGGTTTCTGTTCACGGCGCTGATGGAGAGTATTCTTTGACTTCTGATTATCTTGTTGTTGCTACTGGCAGGCTTGGTACTAGGTGGTTTAGGAAGCGTTTGGATAGTGTTGGTGCTAATTATAGCTTGTTGCCCGTGGAAGTTGGTGTCAGGCTGGAAATGTTGTGCGAGGATTACCCTATCACTTCTGATATTCGCGACCCTAAGCTTAGGGTTACTTCTCCTAATGGCGACGTTGTTAAAACTTTTTGTACTAACCCTCGCGGGAGGATTCGTTTTGACATGCCCGAGCAGGGTTTGAGGTATAAGGATATGGACTTGGTCATGATTAATGGTGATGGCCTTAGGAATCCTGAGCATCAAACTCCTAATACTAATTTTGCTCTTCTTAACAAGATTGCTTTGAAGAATCCTGAGGGTGATACCGAGGAGTACGCTAAATATCTTGTTATCAACACTTTTCGCGCCGGCGGCTGGAAGCCTATTGTTCAAAGACTTGGACACTTTTTTGATGACAGGCGCAGTAAGAGGGAGCATTTTGGCAACGGTGAGAGGGTTCATCCTTCTATGTCTTTGAATAGTGTTACTCCCGGCGATATTAATATTGCTTACTTTTCCCGCATTATTGCTAATATGCGTTTCATGATTGATGCTCTCGCCCGCGTGATGCCTCAGGTCAAGAACCCTGATAATCTCGTTTACGCTCCCGAGGCGAAATTTCAAAATCTTAAGGTTGATGTTTCCCCTTTTTTGGAAACTACCGTTCCTAACTTGTTTGTTGCAGGTAATGGTGCTGGTTTGAGTTCTGGAATTGTTGGGGCCGCAAGCAATGGTATTCTGGTTGCCAAGGGTTTGTTGGAGAGAATTGTTTGAATAACAAAAACCGCCGCCCGTTTTTAATAATTAGTTATCGTCTTTTATGAGTGGTCTTTAAACTTGCACTCTTGAATGATACTTTAACCTTCTGTTGAAGATTTCCTAGTCAAAAATTCGCGAAAGTTTTAAATATAAGTATTGTATCAATTGATATAACATGCAGGAAGCACTTGTTATGGATACCGAAAATATCTTGCGCTATCCTCGATTGGATACCGTCCTGATGGTCGAGGAATTCATAAAGGAACATGACGGAGAATTTAAAAAGCGTAAGCTCTGGGAGTCCTTGCCAAAGAAAATGATGTATCAAACCTTTTGCGTTATCATTGATTACCTTCTCTATTCTAGCAAGATCTCCATTGATAAAGAGGGCAAAATTGGCTGGGTTTACTATCCAGAATTAGCTCGAAAATACCATGCGCGAACTGACCTGCGGACGATTTAACTATTGAGGCCGCCATGTTTACAATTACTGACTTCTATCAAGATTATTCTGAGTATTGCACCAAGTAATCTTTTAACACGTCCAAGGATTTTCTTCTGTGGCTTATTTTATTCTTTACCGCAGGATCCATTTCCGCGTATGTCTGCTCGTAGCCCTGAGGTTTAAATATAGGGTCCCACCCGAAACCTCTTGGGCCTCTGGGGCTCACTATTTCTCCGCTGACCAGTCCTTCAAAATATTTCAGTCCTGATACTGGTGATTCTACATATCCTAGCGTGTTCACTGCGAACGCAGTTTTGTCATCGAACGGCGAGAGCATTTTTACTAGTTCTTCTAATCCTAATTTTAGGAAGTATTTTATCAGCGGTCCCGGTAAAAATAATCCTTGATGTGTTTTCCACGCATTGAAGCACAGCGATGTGTCTTCTACAAGCACTGGAAACTTTCCTATCCTCACTATTGCGTCCAGTAATTTTCTTTCAACCACTTTTTCGCAATCCAAGCTTTGCATTTCTTCTAATTCTGCGTTTACTCTTTCAACTTTGATTCCCAGTATTTCCTGCGTTTCTCTTGCTTTATCATCACTGCTCGTCACGAAGTATATCATTTTTTCGGGAATATTTGAATAATTAATAAGCTTTGTGATTTGGACGCTCTGTCCCGGAACTTTTTGCCGCCTTTTGCGAGCGCATTGTTTCAAGAGCATAATCAAGTTTTAGCCCGGCGGCTCTCGGCACTTTACCGAATCTAAATATTCTTCTTCCATGAAGTGCAGTGTTGCCGGTATTATTATGCATTTTGGCGGATTTCCGTATTTTTGCTTCAGCAGTTTTTCTATCGTGTCATAATGTATTTTTTGTGTTTTCGTTCCTAGCCTTTCGCAGATTATTATTTTCGTGGCTGGCAGTATTATTTTCTTTTTGTGTTTTCTCTCCTCGATTAATAATCTTTGTATTGCTGTTTGTACATCTAAATATTTGTTGTTTGGCGGGTCTAAATCCAGTAATATTAGCGTGTGGGCTTTTATTGACTTGTTTTGCGCAATAATATTATAAGCAGTTCCCGTGCCTTTCTCATCGAATGGTATGCTTGTTGTTTTTCCGAACTTGTATGGTTGCAGTCCTGTCTCGCCTGCCAGAGTTATAATCCCCGCATTATGAATTATTCTTGTTTTTATTCCTTCTTTTCTCGCTCTTAATAGTATGTCTGTGTGGGTTGTCGCTGTCAGCGGGTCTCCTATTATTAACAGCGCCACGTTTTCAGTTTTTGATTTTTTTATTATTTTGTTGTGTTCTCCTTCTATGTCTTCTCTGTGCGCGGGAGTTATTTTTACTTTCCAAATTTTTTCTAATTGCTCTTTTTTTTCTTGAATTATTGACGTGTATGACTCTATGAATATCGAGTCAGATTTTTTTATCGCTTCCAGTCCTTTTATTGTTATGTCTTCGTGGCCTTCAACCCCTATTCCTATTATTGTCAGCATATTGCTGGTTTTGCCCGTGCATATTTAAATTATGCAGGTTTTCTTCTTGCCATCAGTCTTCCTATAAAATATATTATTGGGGCTATTATTACAAACACCAGCACTATCGCTCCTCCAGCTATTGTTGCTATTCCTATGGCTCCTCCTGCTATGTTTTTCTGGAAGAAGCTCGCGCAATCGCTCGGACAGCTCTCCGCATTTTCGTCAAGTCCGCAATACCCGTTGCCGCAGCCGCACTGCAGTACGCTGTAAGATTCTTCTCTTCGTATAGGTTTTCCTACTACTACGTACTTGTCTTCTTTATCGCACGATTTTATTTGTAATTTGTAGTACTGGTTGAATCCTGCAGTGTTTAACGATGTTTTTTCTTCGTTGATGCTTCTGGCTATTATCCTGTTGATTATTGGATGATCGTTTATTTCTGTGTGCGTTAAGCCGACTTCATAATAATCTTTGCATAGATCGTCTACTTTTGTTCCTCCAACGGTTTGGGCGCTTTTAACAGTTATTATTCCGTCATTAGGCATTATTATTTTCGGGTTTTCTGGGTCTCTGAAGTATTCTGCCGTAAAATTGTAGCCGGTGTTGCCTGCAACTACTTCGTATGTTGTTCCTTCTTTTCTTGGTATGTTTTTCCCGGTCGTTAATAATTCCAGTGTTTCGTTGCTTAGGTAGAATTTTGACGCGTTTATGAACTGGTTTACTACTGCAGTGTCTAATAATTTGTATAATTCTTTTGCTGGAGCCCCTGTGTTGGGTGTTGCTATAAGTATTGCTTTTCTTACTTTTTCTATATAGCTTAATTTTTGTTCTTCTCCTTTTTTTAGCGCTTCCTGAATTACAAGCCCTCCCATGCTGTGCCCTGCCAAATATATATTTTTGTGTCTGGAGCTGTATTGTTGTATGTACGCTGATAATTCTTTGCCGTTCTTTTCCAGCTCATCATTGTAATCATACTCGTAAACGTATATAGTCCATGGCTGTTGTAATAACGCGAACTCTGCTATTAGAGAGTTGAAAGTGTCGCTTCTCGCGAATACTCCGTGAACCAGTATTAGCGCGTCTTCTTCTCCTCCGGTGTACACTTCTTTGAGGGTGGATTGTAAACACGTCGTGCACGCAGTTCCTACAACTCCTATTGTTATATCTCCGTTCTCATCAGCTATGCTTGTTGAAGTTTTTAGTTTTATAACATCTTTTTCCTTGTCAACATTTCCTCCCGCGGGGCTCCATAATTGTCCTTTTTTTGTGTAAATTGCTATTGAGTCTTCAATTATTCCTTCAGGTATTTTGTATTTTAGCGTTATAGTTAATGGAATGTTTTCTGATGATTCTGCGCGAATTGTTATCGGCGTTTCTATGAACGTGCTGTCTTTCACCCCTAATGGTTTTACTGGTGATAACTCTTTTATTCCCGCTCTTAATTCTTTTGTTCCTTCAAATTCTATCTTGTACCCTCCGCTTTCTATTATCCTGTCGGTTCCGGTTATTGGTTTTTCGGTGCTTGGCAGCGCTGTTAATGTGTCCAATGCTATTTCTTTCAGCCCAACTATTTTTTCTCCTATAACGCTCGTGTCAACACCTCCGCATGATAGCACTGTTCTCTCCACTACTTTTTCTATTGTTGGCGCGCAAACTCCTTTGGAGCATTTTAGCACTGTTATGTTTTTGTAATCTGAAGGCAGTGTCAGTGTTAACTCTATTTCTGCATCACTGCAATCTACCGAGAACGGCTCTTTTACTACCTTGTATCCTTTAGGCAGTAATGATGAGTCGAATACTGTTTTGTTAACTTTGATAGTTTGTTTTTCTCTTGTTGTTATTTCAGTGCACGCTATACCTCCGCCTGTTGAATCTAATACCTCGCCTCCGCCGCCTCTGGATATTGTTGTTACGTACTGTTCCTCACTTCCAGTTCTGGAACCTCCTAACGCTATGCTTGATTGTTCTTGTTGTGATTGTTGAGTTGTTGATTCTTGGGGTGTTGAAGTTTTTTGCGTTCCCCCGCCACCGCCCCCGCCTCCTCCACCACCGCCGCTTCCGGAACCTCCACCGCCGCTTCCTCCGCCGTCTCCTCCGCCGCTTACTGGGTCTCCTAATACTGTGAAACTTCCGAACGATGAAACATTTGTGGCTTGAACTACTCCATTTCCGACGCTGACTGATGTAGTGGCAAGAACATTCCATGTTTGAGCGCTGGAATTCCACTTCCAAATTCTCAAGGAACTTTCAGAAATTCCTGTGGCAGTAACTTCTGCCGCGGAATAAGTCATATTCATATTTATCGTACTGCTATTTATCGTGTTGTTGTCTATTGATATGTGAACATATTTTCCCAAAGCGACTTTTCCTGATGGTATTGATCCGTCTTGGTTGGCGCTGAATGTTGTTATCTGAAAACTGCCATTTGTAATATTGGATGATGGAAGTATCCCAACGGTAACCAGCAATGTATCATTGAGCGAGTTATTCAACTGTCGGGCGCTGTTAGCGCTGATTGTCAGATTATTTGTCTGGTATGTTCCTAGTGATGTGTTTGTGACTGATAAGAGGTGCGCGCTCGTCATAAATCTTGTATTTCCGAGACTATCATTTGCAGTGTATGATGCAATATATGACCCGTTTTGATAAATTGTCGAGTTCCAGCTCGCGGAATATAATAGTCCATTCTGTGTTAGAGGTATTGTTATTACAGAACCATTCTTTATGGACTGTAATGTGAAAATAGTGCTGTTTATTCCTATTCCCGTGCCGTCATCTATTGTTATATTAAAATTGAAAACGCTTCCGGGAGTTTTGTTTGTGGAATCAACATTTGCCAGAGATATTATCGGGGCTGTTGAATCATATGAGAAACTTATTGTTTGAGTTGTATTGCTGTTGCCGGCAGTGTCAGTGGCATTAATTCTTAACGTGTAAGTTCCTTCGGAAAGCACTGGATCATTAGAAAATGTTGCACTGCCGGAATATGTCGAGCCGCTTTTAGTGAGGTTGTACCAGCTGTAATTTTGTGTTGCGGATTCCGCGCGGTACTGCACTGATGATATGGTTCCAGAGTCAAGAACTGTGGCGTTTACCAGAAATCCTGCATTTTTCCAGCCAGTGGTGGTATGAATGGTTACATTCGGGTACAATGTGTCAACCGAAAATCCTTCTGTTAATGTTTGATTATAATTGCCGACCAAATCATACACTCTTATGCTCCACGTGTAATTTCCATCCGTTAAAGTTCTTGTGAATATGTACGTTCCATTATTTCTTGAAGTGTTCGTTTCGTTCAATACTCCATTGATGTATAATGTTACGTTGTTAACATTAGCGTCAGATATTGTTGTGTTGAATGTTATAGTGTTCGTTGCGTATGTTGTATATGTTGTTCTGTTTGATGGAGAGTTTAATGTTGCTCTTGGGATTATCGAGTCTACGAATACACTTCTTGTTGTTGATTTGTTGCTGTTGCCTGCGATGTCGTATGCAGTTATATTCCATGTGTGATTGCCTTCTGAAAGGGTTTTTGTGAATATGTATGTTCCATTAAATCTTGAATTGTTTGTTTCGTTCGCAACACCGTTGATGTATAATGTCACGTTGTTCACGTTTGCGTCGGTTACACTCGCATTAAAAATGATAATACTGCTGTTCGAGTTTTGTGACTGTGAAGGATTTTGTAGTATGACTGCCGGGTTTATGGTATCAATTATGAATTGTCTTGTTGCAGAATTATTATTGTTACCTGCGAGATCATAGGATATTACATTCCATGTGTAATTGCCGTCGGTGAGAGTCCTCTCAAATATGTATTCGCCGCTAAATCTTGAAGTGTTTGTTTCATTCAGCGCTCCATTGATGTATATTGTTGCATTGTTCATGTTTGCATCTGTAATGCTCGCATTGAATTTTACCGCGCTGGTATTCAATGCCTGATTATCCGGCGGATTATTGAGGGTTAGCGACGGATTCTTTGTGTCGACGACAATGCTTGTAATTCTTTGTGTCGTGTTGGAGTTTCCTGAATTATCTGTTGCATTTGTTCT
Organism: uncultured Methanosarcinales archaeon; assembly: GCA_964373285.1. Classification (GTDB taxonomy): domain Archaea; phylum Nanobdellota; class Nanobdellia; order Woesearchaeales; family ARS49; genus JACQMS01. The sequence goes on along the minus strand of CAYJTR010000017.1, from coordinate 10,644 downwards.
GAATGTGTAATTTGCATCTCCTGTCGTTATATTAAATTGTTCAGTCCAGAGATTTCCGCTTTGAGTCATCAGCACCCATGAGCTGTTGGCAGTTCCATTATCATATTGGTATTGCACTGATGACACTATTAGATCGTCTGTAACCGTTGAGTTCACGGTAAAGTTTGCGTTGTAAAATCCCGCCGTTGGATAATTTATGGTTACATTCGGCGGATATACATCTTTTCTGAGCGATAACTGTATGCTCGTGCTGTTTGTTGACGTAAGATTGAGATTTGTGCTGTTTGGAAGGTATCCTATATCTTCTCCGGAAGAGTTTATCCTGTGCGGCGTGTAGTAATTTATTCCGCTGAGATTGTGGAAATATTCTGACAGAATCATTCTTGTGATTCCGTTGCTGTCAGTCGTCTCCGTTTTTTCGAGAGCATTCGCAGCAGTGTACGCCGTCACGGTCCTATTGGGAAGCTGTGCGCTTCCGTTTGTTATGTTAATATTGACGAACCATTGTACGGTATAGTTTCCTGTTGCTGTTCCTGAAAAGGTCGCATTGTTTTTTGTAAAGGAGCTGTTGATAACGTAAAAATTTCCCTGATCGGCGTAGATATCGCTTGCTGATGTTGTGATGATTCTTGTATTTGTGAACGTGTTGTTTGTTCCGTACACGTTTTCAATTCCGTAGGATGTTGCTGTCGTGTTGAGAACATCATTTGTAAAGTTTGTATTAAATGCTCCTCCCGTGAATGTTATTGCTGAGCTCGAGTTTCCTTTTGTGATTATTGTGTTTTGCGCTCCTTTGTTCTCTTTCCACGCTCCCGGGATGAGTATCCCGTCGGAGTCATCCCCGTTTGTGGTTATAGTGTTTGATTCTGCGGTTGTAAAGTTTGCCTGTATCGTAATTCCTGTTGCGTTTGCTCCTGTTGTCGTGATACTGTTTGATGCAATAATACTGCTTCCTCCCATGACGAAGACTGCTGGAGCATTTTGTGTTGTGAGCGTGTTCGATGTGACATTCGCGTTCCCATTAATTGTTATATTCACTGCTGGCGCGCCTATCGTTGTTATAGTGTTGGAGATTATTTTGTGTTGCGTGGATCCGTCCTGAATGCTTATTCCTGCCCACCCTGAGTCTGTTGAGTTGAGAATGTTTGATCGTATGAATCCTGCCATATAGTCTGTGACGTCGATAAGCGCGGAATCAAGCGCAGAGCTTCCCGTTCTTGTTATATTGTTCCACTCGAATGCACTACTCCTGTCATCTAATCGCACGACTACCCATGGCAACGCCGTACTGAGGGTTCCGTCAGATGTTATTGTATTGTATGAAATGTTTCCACCGTTTGTTCCTAAAGCATTGATTGCTCTTCCCGCTGATGATTGTATTGTGTTGTAGAGGAATTGTCCTCCAAGATCTTCGAGGTATGCCGCATCTGCTGTTCCATTTGATACATTGATCGTGTTTGATGTGATGTTTGTTGTTTTGTCTACTGATGTTCCAATGTAGTATATTCCGTACGCATTGAATGTTGTATTGTCCGTCATTCGTATATTGTTTCCTGTGATGACGCAAGTCGTGCATGATTGCGCGTATATTCCCGAACTGTTGCTTCCCGTTATTGTAAGAGTGTTTGAGCTGATTGTTATTCCTGATGTTCTCGTCCGTATTCCTGTTCCGAGTGTTCCGCTTGTCGTTATAGTGTTTGCGACTATTCTGCTTCCTGTTGCCATGACGCCCCCGCTTGACTGGTTGAGGATTATTCCTTCTCCATTCGCCGCAATGTTTGGCCCCGTGATCGTGTTATTTTGTATTGTCGCATTCGCAGTTCCTCCCTGAAAATTTATTCCTGTGGAGAAATTCGTGATGTTTGCAAAGTTTTGAACGGTGACATTACTGAATCCTCCTATGTTTCTTATTCCGGATCCTGTTGCGCTTCCCGTGATAGTGTACCCGTTTCCGTTGATAATAACATTGCTTACGTTAACGCTGAAGCACGTACCGCTCGCAGTGATGCTCGTATTCAGCGTGTACACTCCCGACGTCGTAATATCTTGACATGCACTTATGTTCGTCAAAATCACATCTGACAATCCATATCCTGCTTCTCCGTATATTGTGAGCCCTGTTAATTGTGCGATGTATACCATTAGTGTTGCTATCGTTATCGCCAGAGCTATTGTGAAGTAGTTTGATCGCACGTTTTTACTTTTCAGATTTTTTCTGTTCTTTTTCATCGCCCTTTACCAATTTTGTATATGTAAATTCCTGCTCCGGAGATTATTATTAACAGCGCCACGATTATTGTTATCGTCATTGTTGAATTTCCGAATCCTATGGCCGCCCCGAATATGTTTCCCAGAATATTTGATTCTCTCTCGAATGTTTCCGGGGCTTTTTCTTCATCACCCAATCCTTGAACGGTATAATTCTGCAACGTTTCTGTTCCTTCTGCACTGCTCGTTTTTTCTTCGATTGTTTGAGTGCCAATTGTTGTTGCAGCTGTTGTATTCTTCTTTGCTGAACTCCCTCCGCCGCCGCCACCCCCTCCGCCTCCTCCTCCACCACCGCCTGAACTTCCTCCGCTATCTCCTCCGCCTGATGCCGGGGTGTCTCCAAATATTCCGAAACTGCTGAAACCTGTAACATTTGCCCATACCATATTATTTGTTTCGTCAACACCGCTTGTCAAACTCATCCAGCTGCTCGTGCTCGTGTTCCACTTGTGTAATCTTAATGTTGATTCTGTCAGTCCTGAACTGCTTACGTCCGCATCAGTATATGTTACGTTGATGTACGCGCTTGCAATATTATTATTTGTAGAATTTTCTACAACAATATCAACAGTTCGCCCAAAAGAAGTTTTTCCTGAAGGCGCAGTTCCCGGAATGTTGGCAGTATAAGATGTTGTTTTTAGTGTAGAATAATACATGTCCGCTTTAGTAATTATTTCGAGAACGACATTTCTTGTTGAGCTTAATGAGGTGTTAACAATCTTTCCAGTATTTCCCGTAAAGTTTATAGTATCGTTAAACATCCCAATGACTGATGGCGATAATGCTACAAGATATCTGTCAGATAGTGTTCCAATATTTCCCGCGCTGTCATTTGCTTCAATAGCTATAACATATGATCCTGCAAGACTTCCTGTCGTGTTCCACGTTATTGGGCTTCCAGCCGCGGCTAGTAGTGAAGTGCTTCCGTTTCTCAGTGATGTTATTGAAACTCTGAACTTGTCAAGGTTAGTTTCGTTTATTGTGGATGAGATAGTTATCATATCTCCGGCGCTTCCATTTGTTGCATTTACTAAAGCATTGAGTATCGAGGGGTATGTTGTGTCATAAAATATCACCGCATTTGTTGTAGTATTAGTGTTTCCTGCAACATCTGTCGCGTTTATTCTTATAGTGTATGTTCCGTCGCCAACTCCTCCGCTAAAGTATCCTTCCCAGTTATTTGAATTATTTGACGCTCTTGTTAATAATGTCCAAGTTCCATTATACGTACTGTTCTCATACCTGTACGAGACGTTCGTTACTGACGAGAATGCATCTGTTGCCGTAACATTTATCAAAAAGTTTGCGGGCCTCCAGGAGCCATTTGTTGGAGAATTTAATATTGCTCTTGGAAGCACTGAATCTATTGAGAATGTGTATGTTGGTGATTGTGTTGACCTGTTTACTATATCTTCTGCAAGAATGCTCCAATTATGAGCTCCATCGGCGAGGGTCTTCGCAAAAATATATTCGCCGCTCGCCCCGGAATTATTAACAGTATTGCTGCTTCCATCAAGGTATAATGTAACTCTCTGTACCCAAGAGTCTGTAACTGTCGTGTTTAGATTTAGCGTCGAATTTATGACCTGCGTACTATTCGAAGGCCAATTCAGGGTAACTGCTGGATTAATAGTATCAATATAAACATATGCAGTTTGCAATGTGTTATTATTTCCAGTGTCATCCGTTGCGTTTATTCTTATCGTATAATTTCCATTTGTTGAAGAGTTTGCCACAAATACTGCGCTCCAATTTGTTCCGCTTTGAGTCATGGAGAACCAACTGCTGTTGAATGTTGCATTCTCATACCTGTATTTTACACTGCTCACCGTGAAAGAATCTGTTGCCGTGACATTGATAGTAAAATTGTTGGGATGCAAACTGCCATTCGCCGGCGCCAGTATCGTGACTGTTGGAGGAGTAACATCCGTTTCTACACTGAAATTATACGTGGCTGACTGGTTCACATTTCCTGCTTTGTCATACGAAATTATATACCACGTGTGATTGCCAACACTTATATTTCTTGAAAATACATACGTTCCATTGCTTCCCGAACTGTTAGTCTCATTTGCAACATTATTTATGTATATCGTCACATTATTCAGGTTTGAATCCTGCACTGTTGCATTTAGAGATATGCTTGCAGAATTTGTGTTTGTTGGACTTCTTGAATTGTTTGCGGGGCTGTTCAGAGAAACTGAAGGGTTTACTGCATCAAGATTTACAGTTCTTATGGTTGAATTTTTGTTTCCGGCGCTGTCATTTACGAACACAGTATACGTGTATGCCCCATCAGTCTGACTTGTCCTATTGATGAAACATGATGCTCCCGTTCTGGTCATGCTGTAATTAGCGCCTCCAACTTCTAGAACGCAATTGTTCGGATTTGCCTCAGTAAAAGTTATGTTCACCTCGTAATAATTTTTGTTTATGTACGTATTATTTGAAAGTGTTGGAGTGTTGAATGATAATGATCCGGGAGAGGTCCTGTCTATTGTGAATGTTAGTGATGTGGTGTTAATATTTCCATAAGTGTCGTTGGCGGTGATCGTGACTTTGTGCACTCCTTCTGCTATGTTAGTATTTGTAAAGTTCCATCCGGCGTATGTTCCCGTGTTTGTACCAAACGAACTGTCATTGATGAATATCTTGTCGCTTTGGGAATCTGATGCATTTCCTATTATTGATATCGTGGAAACTGAGTGATATGAATTGTTGAGCGGGGCAACTACGTATAATTCTGGCGTGTCGTTTCTTTGAAGTACGAGTGTCAGTATCGTCGAGTTTGTAGCAGTAACATTAATGGCGGTCGAATTTGCAATGTATGCTGATTGTGTTGCGGTTATATTATGCGGGGTGTAATAAATTGTCGTCGAGGAGTTTTTTATGAATTCTGTGAGCTCTATTGTTGCTTCCCCAAGAGAGTCTGTTGTTTGAGTGTCAACAATAATATTGTCTTTATCAAGCGCATTGATTGTTGCGCTCGGTATTTGAAGTGCTGTCGTATTTTTTGCCCTTGTAAGAATGTACCATCGTACGCTCACATTTCCTCCGTTGTCTATTCCTATGTCCGCTTTATTGAATGTTGCATTAATAATATCGAAGTGGCAGTCTCCGGTGCACGAACTGAGCAATATATCATTATCTGCTGTTGCACTGATAATATCATTAATTATTCTGTTTTTAGCTCCTGAGAGAATGTTATATCCACTGGCTCCTGATTGTGATGTATTAATGATATTTTCTCTGAACGTGTTATTGTATGCCTGCGTAAGAGAAAATGCCTGGCTCGAAGCCGTGTTTGTTATGATTGTATTCATTGTTGTGATGGTCCTGTTGGTCGTTAATATCCTTATTCCGGGTGTTGCAGACTGCGCTATGAATACATAATTACTTGTGAGATTGTTGTCAAGTCCAGTATTTATTCTTATTCCTGCGGCGTTTTGTCCAGAGGCCCCCGCGGTCATGTTTATTTTATTATTTGTTAATGCAAAGTTTGATGTTAAGTATGTGTGTATTCCTTTTGATATTCCCCCGCTGGTAGTTATATTATTTCCATTAATCACCGCATAATCTGATGATTCCAGATATATTCCTTCTGTTGTGTTTCCTAGTGAATTAATTATGTTGTTAGTGATGTTTACGTTGCGCCCATTTCCTCCTGTTATTTGCATACCGTAGGCAAAACCACTACTAACACCGTAGCCACGGCTTGTTATATTATTATCCTTTATTATCGTGTCACCAAAAGCAACGCTCCCCATCAAAATTCCTCTAGTATAACTGGCATTCGCAGTAATTATTGTATTGTTCTGAATTGTTCCATTGCTTGTGCTTGAAAGAGATATCCCAAAGCTATAATTGATAATGCCTCCAAAATTTTTTACCGTTATATTATAATCAACATCTAGACCGTTAACACTTACTCCAGTTCCACTTCCATTTCCGATAATAGTGTAACCCGCGCCGTCAAGAATCACATTATCAGATTGTATATTTATGCAGGTTCCATTTGACACGAGGTTTGCAGTCAGTGAATACGAACCGCTTGTAGTTATATTCTGGCAAGTGCTTACACCAGTCGCCAACCCATACCCTGCTTCTCCGTATATTGTGAGCCCTGTTAGTTGTGCGATGTATGCCATTAGTGTTGCTATGGTTATCGCTATTGCTATCGTTAATGTTCTATTCTGTTTATTGGTTAAGCCCGTCAAATTATGTTTTGTCGAATTATGTTTCGTCAAATTCCTGCACCTATTTTTTCTTTCTTTCATTGAGTCTGCTCCATAATATTTTGAATATTTGTGATTGCGCCTTGGCGTAATCTTTGTTTCTTATTATGATTCCCTGAGGTTCCAGAGCGCCCGTGTTTATTACTGCAACATTATCTCCGTATATGTATTGGGTTATTGGTATGTTTTTCATGCCTTCAATGAATTTTGTTTCCCTTAGTTCTTTGCCGTCATTTTTTTTCAGCTCTTTCGATTCATCATTTTCTTCGCTTAATAGCTGTATGCTTATTCCTTTTTGTACTCTTTGTTTTGTGAAGTTTGGAGCGTATTGGGGTAATAATTCTGCTATTTGTTTCGTGTTGGAAAATGCTTCTAATGGCTGTCCTTGTTCTATTATGTCTTGGTGAACTGTTTTCACTCCTTCTTTTCCTTCGTACAGCTCAAATTTTGGTTTGCTTGTTGTTGTAATTTTTATTTTTTTCAACTCGTCTAATATTCCAAGGACTGTTCTTTTTTTCTCTTCAAGAATTTGCACCAGTTTTTCCGGTTCTGCCGCTTCATAGTGCTGAATTTTGTTTTTGGTTATGACGCTGATTATTCCTTGTTCTTTTAATGTTTTGAGAACGTCGTATGTTGTTGTTCTTATTATGCCTGATTTTTCTGCTGTCGCATTGGCGGTCGCAGGACCTGTCTGTAATAATGATACGTATACTTTTGCCTCTTTTTCGCTCATTCCGTACGTTCTGAGCTGTTCTATGAACTCCATGAACGAATCTCGGAGGGATAAAAATGTACATTTTTATGCACAATTTTGTCGAAACTTTTCGTCAACACATATCGACACACCTTCAGAGCACCTCTTTTTTTCCTATTTTTCAATAAAGAACTTATAAATCTTTGCCTTTGTCGAAGATTTTCGTCAGCAATAATGCTAACGAAGGG
>CAYJTR010000017.1:0-3099 GCA_964373285.1 uncultured Methanosarcinales archaeon | reverse complement strand
CAAGTAGTAGTGTGAATAGAATGGAAGAAGAAAATATCTTTGTGGAATATTTTGGAGATACCCCACTCGTAAGAATCATGAACTTTCTCATACTCGGAAAAGATTTTGATTATTCCATGACTGAGATCGCAGAAGGAGCGGGAGTAGGATGGACATCATTTACAAGAGCATGGAGTTCACTCCTTAAAAAGAAAGTGATCGTTCACACTAGGGACATAGGCAAAGCAAAATTATTCAAACTCAACAATGCAGACCCAACAATAAAAAGGATTGTGCGACTGCACTGGGAAATAATCAAAGAGGAAACAAATAAACACCTTTCAAAAGGAGCTATTGAAATTAAAGCATAATAACAAAAACCCGCTTCTTGGAAGCAGTCAAGAACAGTAATTAATTTTGACACCCAGCTTGACGTTACCCGAGGGTATAAACTCTTTTATACTTGATTATTATTCCTGTTGGCAACATGCCTAAATTCGCGTTTTTCATACTTGATATCACTTACAGAGTTCTTGACGGGGTTCCCGCTATTTTTCTTTTTGGCCGTTCCGAGAGCGGAGAGCAGTGTTGTGTTATTATGGATTTCAGGCCTTACTTTTACGCTGTTGGAAACACTAATTCTCCCGATGTTAAAATTCTTAACAATTTGTCTGCTGATGGTTTTGGCGTTGTTGGTGTTGAGCCCGTTGACAGACTTCTTCTTGAAAGGCCTGTTAAAGCATTCAAAATTTTTTCTTCGGAGCCCAGAGGCGTTCCTTCGTTGAGCAAGTCTGTTCGCGATGTTGGCTTCAGGACTTTTGAGTATGATATTCCTTTTGTCAGGAGGTTTTTGTTTGATTCAAAAATTGTTCCTTTGACCAAGATTGTTGTTGATGCGGAGTCTGTTGTGATGAATTTCAGAGTTCCTGTTTTTAGGGCTAATAGTGTTGAACAGGTTTCTGAGGACGTTTCCAATTTGAGAGTTCTTGGTGTTGATATAGAGTCTTATGGAGGTCCCGGAACCCCTATTGATTTTGACAAGAATCCTATACTTATGATTGCTTTGAAGGGCGAAAATTTTGACAAGGTTATTACTTGGAAGCATTTTGATAATGCTCCTTCTTTTGTTGAATTTGTTGCCGGGGAGGCGGAAATGATCGATAGGTTTTCCCGCTGTATTAATGATTTTAAGCCTGATGTTATTACTGGCTACCATTCTGATAATTTTGATATTCCTTATATTTCTCACCGCGCTAAAAAGTATAAGATTTCTTTGAATGTTGGTTTGGACCATTCAGATATTTCTTTTTCTGCCGGCGCTAATTCCAGCGCAAAAATTTCGGGCATCGTTCATGTTGATATGCTTAGGGTTGCTAAGAGACTTTTGGGCCGTTCTTTGCAGACCGATTCCTATAAGCTTGATGATGTTTCTTTTGAAATGTTGGGCGTGAAAAAGATTGATGTTAATCTTTCATCGCTTAATGATGTTTGGAATAATCATCCTGAGAATCTTTCAATTTTTTGCGAGTATAATCTTCATGATGCCAGGCTCGTTCACGACCTTTTTGTTAAGGTTTACCCTATGCTTGTTGAGCTTGTTAAAATTATTGGCCTCCCCTTGTTTGATATTTCCAGAATGTCTTTCTCCCAGCTCGTTGAATGGTTTTTGTTGAGGAATGCTTCTTTGCGCGGCGAGATTGCCCCTAATAAGCCTTCTTTTCACGAGGAGCAGTTGCGTTCGGAAAAGAGTTTTGTTGGAGCTTTTGTTTTCGAGCCCACTCCGGGTTTGTACGATAATATTTGTGTTTTTGATTACAGGAGTTTGTACCCGTCAATAATTGCCAGCCATAATATTAGTATTGGTTCTTTGCGGTGTGATTGTTGTGCTGTCAACGTTCCGGGTCTTGACTTTCATTTTTGCCAGAAGAAGAAGGGTTTTATTAGTTCTATTATTGAGGATTTGATTTCTAGGAGGGCGAGGGTGAAAGTTATGCTTAAGGGAAGCAACGATTCTTTTCTTAGGGCTCGTTCTGAGGTTTTGAAAGTTCTTGCCAACTCTTTTTATGGATATCTGGGTTTCGCCCCCGCCAGATGGTATTGTTTTGAATGCGGTGAGGCAACTACTGCTTTTGGGAGGTATTATGTTAAGAGGGCTATTGGCAAAGCTCAGGATTCTGGATTTAAAGTTTTGTACAGCGATACTGACTCATTATTTCTTTTGCTTGGAGAAAAGTCTGAGCAGGACGCAGTTTCTTTTGTTGATTGTGTTAACAAGGACCTTCCCGGAATTATGGAGTTGGAGTACGAAAATTTTTATCCCGCCGGCATTTTTGTTTCTGTAAAATCCAGCGGCGCTGGCGCCAAGAAGAAGTATGCTCTTGTTGATAAGAGGGGGTTTTTGAAGATCAGGGGTTTTGAAACTGTTAGGAGAAACTGGAGTCCTATAGCCAAGGACTTGCAGAAAAAAGTTTTGGAGATAGTTTTGAAGGATAAGGATCCTGTTAAGGCATTGTTAATGATTCGTTCAGTTGTTTCGGATCTTCGTTCCAACCAGATTTCTATTCCTGAAGTTACGATTTTTACTCAGCTGCAAAAAAATATTGATGAGTATGAGAATGTCGGTCCTCATGTTGCTGCCGCTCAAAAAATGAGTGCTAAGGGCGTTTCCGTCGGTCCCGGAACTGTTATTAGGTACGTCGTCGTTAAGGGTTCTGGCAGGATTCGTGACAGGGTTGGACTTCCCGAGGACGTGTCCCTGAATGATTATGATGGCGAGTATTACGTTGCAAATCAGGTTATCCCTAGTGTTGAAAGCATTTTTGCCGTTTTGGGCATTGATAAGGACAAAATTCTTCTTGATTCATCTCAAAGCACCCTTTCAGGGTTTTGAGTTATTAACTTATTTTTTATATAAAAACACTTTTTTTTATAAAGGAACATTTATATGTTTAAACATCAGCAGGCACAATCATGGCGGCTGTTGACTTCTTTAATAGTCTGGACTATCTGGAACCTAAGTGTCCCGGGTGTTCTGCCAGAATTGATTATGGCGTGACCACGGAGTTTAACGAGGTTAAGCAGGTTCATGTTTGCTCTTTGTGCGGCAGAGTGGTGTAACAC
>CAYJTR010000016.1:0-18949 GCA_964373285.1 uncultured Methanosarcinales archaeon | reverse complement strand
AATAATCTCCCAACCTTTTCTGTTCTTTTTCTTCTCGTTCTTTTTTGTATGGTTTATAGCTTTTTCTGAACATTTCTGGTTTTTTGTTCCAGTTTTCTTTCATGAATTTTACTGTTTTCTCATCGCTCAAGTATCCGCTTCCGAAGTCTATTCCTGCTATTTTTTTTATTTCTTCTATCTTGTTGTCTCTCATCACTTTTGCGAGGATGCTTGCTGCTCCGACGATGACGTGCTCGCTGTCTGCTTTGTGTTGTATTATTAGTTCCGGTTCTTGCTCTAATTGTTTTTTCAGGTAGTTGGTGTATGCTTGCACGTTAGGACTCGGGCAATCTATGATTGCAATATCTGGTTTCAGCGCGTTTATTATCATTGCTGTTTTTGCGCTTTCTAGCCAGTTGAGGTTTAAGCCGTTAAATCCTTTAACCGCCCTGTCAATTTCTTCCGGCGGTATTTCTATTATTGAGTGTTTTGTTGACAGTTTTGTTATGCTGTTGTACAGCGTTCTTCTTTGTATGTCTGTCAGCATTTTGCTGTCTGTGACTCCTAAAATTTCCAAATCTTTTATTTGCTCTTCTGTTGCAGCCACCCCTGCCATAATCAGCGGTCCAATAATGCATCCTCTTCCCGCTTCGTCGATTCCTAGTATAAGTTTTGTTTTTCGTTTTTCACCAAGATTTTTTTCATCGGTATTTGTTTCTGCTTTTTCTTTCATGATTCTTTGGCTTTTTATAGCAACCTTTTTATTACTTGCGTGTATTCTTATGATTATGGGGGCTATTACATCTCTAGATGACGCTTTGAAATCTATCTCGCCGGCTCTTTCTAAAGGTACATCTTTTGATGATATTCTTGAGGGTGTTTGCGCCGGGTGTGGTGTTTTTCGCACAGCTCTTCTCAGCGATTCTGATTCTGTTGCCTTGTGGATCGCTCGCGGTGTTGCAGTCTATAATTTGCGTGAACTTACTGGCATGTCTTTTATGGATATTGGCAAATCATTATCCCTGCCTGTTGGAACTGTTGCAAATATTTATGATGAGTGCAGGAGCGCCAATTCAACTATTGATAATATTATTGATAAACCAATAAGTGACAAACAAATAAGTATTCGCAGTACCGATCCTCTTCTCAACAAATTTTTATCCTTGATTACTCCCGATGATTCTGTAAATTCTATTATTAGTACTGCTTGCTCTGTTTATGGTATTTCAGAGAATGATTTGAGAAATATTGATTGCCGGCTTAGAAGAATTTCTAGGGCCAGAAGTGTTGTTATGTACGCTCTTAGTGAATTTAAATGTATGTCTTATAACCATATCGGGGAAGCTTTCAGGAATAAGCAAGATGTTCCCGCAACTATTACTACCGTGAGAATTTGTGTTCATAAGGTGAAAAATGCATTGCCTAGTTTGGATGATTCTGACAAAGATTGCGGCGAACCTCGCAAAGATACTAGTCTTGAAAATCAGTATGAATCTTTGGGCCTTGCAGAAATTGTTCGTGATGTTTTGAGTGGGGACATTATCGCGCCTGACTTAATCGTTAAATTTTTTTCTGATCGTACTGGTTTTCCCGTCGAAAAAATTACCGGTAAAACAAGGAGGAATCCTTTACCCGCCATCAGGGCCGCGCTTATCAATGTTTTGTACGAGAGGGGTTCTTCTTATGCGGAGTGCGGTTCTATTCTCGGAGATCGTCATCATTCAACGATCATATATGCCGTGAGATCTTTAGAGAGTTGTGGATTGTACCTTGAGAAAAGTATTAAGTGATTGTCAAGCAAACTTTTTAGTTTATGTTTTTATGCATCATGGTAACATTTTTATGCTCTGTACATTTGTGATTTCTTATGACTGATGTGAATATTTTTTTCGCCGTTCTCTCGTGAGGCGGTTGTGCACAGTTCTTCGTGCGCACGCGGAGAGTCTTCGCATGATTCTTGATTTAGATCTTGACGACCAGCAAATGTTCGAAAAGTTACACTTCAAAGTTATCGAGGGCAAATTATTTTTTCAGGATGTTTTATTAAAAACGAGCAGGTGTAATACCACGGGCTTTAGTCCGTGGATAGCTCCGAGCAGCGAGTTTTTGTTATTTTATGAGCTAAAAAAAAAGTTTTGTTGAATCTCGAGGAGGGACCATCACTGTTGAAACAATTCCTGATACGGGTTCAAAATTTATTGTGAAAGTGCCGTATGAGAGATAGTTCTTTGTGGAGCATATGCCGTTTGTGCGTGTAGTATTGCTTGCCTCGTTAATATTTTGCTGGCGCAGAGTATTTCTACTCCGAGAAGTTTTCCATTTTTGTCGAAGTCAAGAAAAATGTTATCTTTTAGTTCAACAGTATTCTTAGATTCACCTTCTTTTATCGGGTATTGTAAATAGATATACGCTGCATCCGCCTTTTTATCATATTGCATTCTCATAGTATCACATCACGGTTATTATCTTTATAAGATTTTCGTCCTTTGAAAATATTATCCTGATCATTCTGCCTTGAACTTTTCCTATTGCTTCCTTCAACCCTTCAAAAGAGCTTCTCACTTGTTCAGGATGTTGAAGGATAAATTCTACTTCAATTGGTGTTATTCCTCTTTGTTTCATACGCAAGATAGAATGATACGAATATTGTACTTCCATTCACTGAACTTTTACAACCAGCATTAAAATCCCTTTCTGAAGAAAAACCGGAAAAATGATATGAAAAACCGGAAGCTTTCCGTTTTTGAGTCGAATATTCCGAAAAATATTCTTTTTCACGAAAATCTTGCATTTTTTTCAGAATGAGCATGTCAAAAGTATTATAAACTTTAGACAATCACCGAAAGTATCATGACGAAATCTATTGAAGAAGTTATTGGTATCGAAATTGTTCTTGTTCCTGTGAATGTTGGTTCTCCTGTTCTTGGTGATACTCTGGATAATTTGAAAACTATTCTTGATAGAGTTGTTGAGTTGGTGGGAACTGAGAGAGATTTGTTTATGCAGAACAAGAAGTATGGTGCTTCTTCTCCTTTTGCTAGGGGACAAAACCCTTATAATCCTTTGAGGTATCGTCTTCAGCCAATATCTTGGTTTGGTAGCGGGTTGACGCAGGAATATTTTGATCAGAGAATAGCAATATACAATCATATTCTCGAACTTGTTGAAGAAACGAGGGGTAATTTTTGTTCTGGTCTCATATGCGATTTTATTTCGAGTATGAAACAATATATGGAAGGATGTGAGAGAAGCAAGAAAGAATTACAAAAAGCATCTGAATGGTCTGAATGGTTAAGAAGTCAGCATGCAATTGCTGATAAAGTTTTTGCACAGAAAAGTCGTTCCTCCGATAGTGGCTAGTTCTCAGCGAGTTTTTTTGTAGAAGAATTCTATCAGGAGAAAAAAAGTATATGCTTACAAATTAGTCAAAAATGCCAAAATTTAAGTAGTTGTAAGCATATTGCTCTCGTATGGAACTGGTACGGTCGAATGTATACTATCGTCTCGTTCACTCGTTTAGGAAGAATGGTCGTGTCGTGACGAGGTCTGAGTACGTCGGAAAAAGTATTCCTGAAAATATTGAGGAGCGGAAGGAGAGATTGTTGCGCAAGTGTTTCAGAGAGGACGCGTTCAAAAAGGTTGACTTGATACGAAAGAATTTTTTAAAAGAGTGGAAAACATTTCCCGAATCGGTTAAGAAGAATATAGTTTTGAGTCTTTCAGCTAGGTTCACGTATAACACTAATGCTATTGAGGGTTCAACGATTACTCTCGAAGAAACGGAAGACTTGGTGGAGAGGAATCTTGCGCCTCACAAAAATATTAGAGATGTTCAGGAGACGATGAATCACGCGAAACTCTTTCTTGAAGTGCTGAACGAGAAGAGGGGGCTATCACTTCCGTTATTGTTGGAGTGGCATGATAGATTATTTCATGATTCGAAACAAGACATTGCTGGACAGCTTCGAGATTATCATGTTCGTGTCGGATCGTACCGCGCTCCTGACTGGCAGGACGTTGAACGATTGTTGAAAGAATTCATCGAGTGGTTTAACAGGAACGAGAGAGTTCTTCACCCTGTAGAACTTTCCGCTCGTGCTCACTACAAGTTCGAGAAAATCCACCCGTTCGGTGATGGTAATGGAAGAGTGGGAAGGTTGATTATCGCGTACGCTCTTTCCAGAGCGCGTTGTGCGTCTATGATTATAGAATATAAAAAGAGAAAATCGTATTATCACGCTCTCGAAAAAACAGAGAATAATTTCGTGAACTATTTTGTGCAGGGGTACATAAGAGTTCACAAAAAGTATCTTGAGAAATCTTAACTCTCATCTCACTTCTTTCTTCTCATCGTTTCTTCTGCGTGTTTGCTTATTGTTTCTACGAAGTCTTTGGCTATTTGCCTGTACTTTTCGTATTCTGTTCCGCTTATGTGGGTCATTTCCCTGTGAACTATTTTTTTTGACAGGTTGTAAAACATGTTCATTGTGTCTGAGTATCTTTGATGAATTTTTTTGGTTTTTACCATGTGCTCGTGCATTAGTGTTGCTACGTGTTGCGGTGCTGTTGGTGCTATTCCTTCGGCCATTAGCGCCGCGTGGGCCGTGTCTATTACCGCCCAGTACAAGTCTAGTGTTGCTTGCAGTAAGTGCCATGTTGCGTTGTTCATTGTTTGTGGTGCTTTGTTTAAATAATTCCATATTGATTCTGGTGTTGGCCTTATTCTTCCTTGTCTTAACAGCATTTGTAATGGGTCGAAGAATCCTGTGTCTATTAGCGCTACTCCGTCTCTTAAAACATTTATTATTACCGGGTCTCCTGCTCTTACGTATTCCCAGAATGTCGTTATTTTTAGTGTCATTACGTGAAGTCTTGGGCTTGTTGCCAGTATTATTTTTTCTACTAGGACTCTGTATGTTTGCGTTATTTCAGGCGTTAATTGTATTGATACATCGTCTACAAGCACCAGTATATCTACATCGTGGGCTTTTTCCGGGCTTCTTGCTGTTTCTCCGAAAAGTATCACTTCTTTTACTATTCCTCCTGCTTCCTGCCATATCTTTTTGCTGAATGTTCTCGCTATTTCTATCTCGTCGTGTTTGTAATTCTTGGCTGTTGGCGGGGGCATGTGTTTTTCGACGAACTTCATCGTTGTCAAAATTCTGTGGCGGCTTAAAAGGTTTTGTTACTCTTTAGAAGTAGTCGGTGGTTGTGCATAACAGAAAAGTTGTTATATTAATCGTTAATTCCCAATTTTTATGAGTGAAATTCATAAAGTATTTGGCATTGATAGATTGCCTCTTGTTCCTAATGTTTGCATGCAGAATTTGAGGGAGATCGGTGCTTTTCCTTTTGCCAATCCGAGGATTAGTATTGCTCATGTTTCTATGAGTCCCGGTAATGTTTCTCTTAATCATAAGCACGAAAGTTTTAGCGAGGTTTATGTGGTTCTTAACGGTATGGGTCTTTTAACTTCCGGCGGTAAAAGGTATTGTATGACTGCTGGTTCTTATCTTGTTATTCCTTCTGGAACTCCTCATTTTTTTCAGAATCCTGATACTAGTAACAGTGTTCTTGAACATTTGGTTATATCTTCGCCTCCTTTTTGTTCTAGTGATGTCGCCGTTCTCGCTATGGATGTTTCCAGTGTTGATGATGTTGCTCCCCACTATCTTGATTTTCCTTGTGTTATTTCTCGTGACATGGCTAATGTTTACCCTGTGATGTCTGGTGTTGATAGGGCTGGTTTGGGGTTGAGTGCCGCTTTCGGTTTTTTGAATCCGGGTTGTAAATCTTTTCCTCATTATCATAAGGGTCTTTTCGAGATTTATTATGTTTTGAATGGTTCTGGCAGCGTTTTTTTGGGGGGTTTGGGCGGTTCTTGCGTGACTGATTTCTCTGTCACTGCGGGCAGTGTCGCAATTATTCCTCCAAATACTGTTCACTCTTTGAGGAATGATGGTTCTGTCAGGGCTCTGGAAGTTTTGTGTATTTCTACTCCTGAGTATAGCGATGATGATTTTTTTGAGTGTTGAGAGCATTTGTTCATATATTTTATATTTGATCCTGCAAGTCCAGTGTCTCCATCTGCAGGTATCTTCATTATCTGGTTTGTTCTTGTCTTAATGATTCATTTTTAAAATATTGTGCTGGTTTTCCTTAAAAACTTTTCATTAATGCCATTCCTGCCAGTCTTGGTTGTGCTATTGCCAGCTTGTACAGGAATTTTGTTGGGTACTCTCTTGGATATTTGTGCAGTATTGTTTTCACTTTTGCAGTGTTCATCAGTAATAACAATTTTTCGTAATCTCTGGTCGTGAACTTGTTGAGTATTTGCCTCATCTTGTAGTGCAGCCATAATTGTAGTCTTAAATTTCTGTAATCTTTTTTCCATTGTTTTCCCATTATTTTGTTGGCTATTATTTTTGATTGTGTCATGCTTGTTATTATCCCTCCGCCTGTTGTTGCTTTTATCATTCCTCCAGCGTCTCCTATTAGTGCTGTTGTTTCATTCATTATTTTTGCTTTTGGGTTGTATATCGGTATTATTCCTCCCTGCCTGTCTGTTATTTTTTTGCTTCCTGTTATACTTATTATTTTTTTCATGAACTCTCCGGGTTTTTCCAGCGTGGCTACTCCTACTCTTGAATATTTTTTGTGTTCTGGAACGCTCCAACCGAAAAATTTTGGCGCTTGTTCCCCGAAGTATGTGTGGAATACTTTCGTGTCGTAATCTCCTTTGATTGTTGCTTGTGACGCTATATAATAGTTTTTGACTTTGTCCAGTCCTGATGTTTGCGCTACCATGCTGTTGGGCCCGTCGCATCCCGCGAGGAATTCGAATGGTTGTTTTATTAATTCATTGCCTGCTTGTATTATTGCATTGTTGCCTTCCCGCCCTATATATTTGTGCCCCGTCATTAATATTGCTCCTTCTTTTACTGCCATTTTTGTTATTGTTTCGTCAAGCATTTGCCTGTTTAGTACGTGTTCGTTTAGCGGTATTGTTATCGTTTCTTTGCCCGCGTGTATGTGAACTTCTTCCAGCTCGTTCATTATTATTTTTTTGGGCAGTTCAAACTGGTCGTAAGCTTTTGTTACTATTCCTGTGCATTGTACTGGTTTTCCTACTTCTTCGTGTTCTTCGTATATTGTTACTTCTTTGCCTTCCTGTGCTAACTTGTATGCCAGATATCCTCCTGCCGGTCCCGCTCCTATTATTGCTATCATAATATTTGTGGTGTTGTTGCAGTGTTTTTAATTTTTGTGAGTTACACACAAAACAAGACGCCACATTTTTCACCACTGTGGAGTGTTTACCTTACCGAAACCTTTAAATACTTCTTCCTTTTCCTCTGATAAAGATTTAGGGGGTCTGACTAAAGATTCATATTTTTGGAGGAATAAAAATGAAGACTAAATATTCGAACATGCCTTCTGTTGATGAACAATTGGCTCTTGGTAAGGCTCAGAGGAGCAGGGGAGCTGTTAACACCGCGGTTTTTGCCGGTGCCACTTTGGTAACTTTTTCTGGTGGTTTTGTATCACAGCAAAGTGCTTATGCTGGCGTTACTGATGCTTTCAAAAGTGTCGGTAGTTCCATAAAGGGCGGCGCTAGTGCAGTTTATGATTTTGTCGCTCACAATAGTGTTTCTGAGAAGGTAGGGCCAGTATTGAAGGAGGGCGCTTCACAGGTTAAAACTTTCGCTGTTGAACAGCGTGATAGAACTCCCGGAACTTCTAGGGATAGTGATGCGGGATTTTATGATGATGCATCAACCAATGATAAAAAAGAAAATTTTAATGATTTATCTTGGGGTCGAAGAATGAATGAGGATGCTAAATCAGCTGTTAGGAATTATTCTAATATTGTTCGCCATGTTGTTGGAGGCGCTGATATTCGCGGTGATTTCGCCGCTGGCGATACCAGAAAGAGTCTTCTAGCTTACAATGGTACTGGCGGCACTGCTAATAATGAATTGTTGCATGATCAAAGTCTTGCCGGCGCTTTTGTGGAATTCGGTAAAGATATTTATGATATTTCTCAAAGCATTGAAAGGCCCGGTGAAAAGCCTGTCGGCAATACTTTTGGTTCTAAAGCCAAGGGAGATCTTGAAGCTATTGTTCAAAACGGCAAGGGTGTTTTCGAATCTTTGACTCTTGGCCACGATGATTCTGATGATTCCAAGGATTCTCCAGGAATTGTTGGAGGCGTTAGAGATTTTGTTTTGCACGTTGTTGATGCGGTAAAATTGAAGACTCCTGAACCTGCTTCGGGTGTTAAGAGGCACTGGCTTTCAAATATTGGTTATAAGGCTTCGGCTCCAGTTAAACATTTAGGTTCTGGAACTGTCGAGCTTGTTTCTGATACTGTTACATCATCTTTTGATATTGTTGGCGACACTGTTGCTATGGGTATTAATGTTGTCAGCCCTGTTTTCAGGACTACTACTCTTGCCGGCGACAACGCTGGAAAGGTTGGTGATACTCTTGTGAAATTCTTGCATGACACTAATGATGTTGTGACGAGTCCTCAAACGTATGTTCAAACTGTTGATCTTGGTTTGGATGTTACTGAGGCGTCCGCTTTGATTGTTGAGGATGCTGTTTCTGGAACTTTGGAGCTTGCTCATGTTCCTTTTGAAGCAACTCTTGGCTGGAACAAGTATTCCAAGCATGTAAGCAATTTTGCTAAAGGAACTCTTGATACTGCCAAGGCAGTTTCTAGTACTGCTTTGAACTTTCAGGCTCACAGGGCTGTTGTAACTCCTGATTTTGACAGTCTTTCAGATGGCCGCACTCGTGGTCTTCCGGTTTTCAATTATTGGAATAATTCTCCTAGTGCGAGAAATCACGAGTCTTATGTTCTCGGCGGTGTGAAAACTGTCGATGACACTGAGGATGAGGCTAGGTCTGCTCGTAGTTACAGGGCTTCTATGAGTACTGCTAGGAAAGTTATAGAAATTCCTTCAGCTGTTTGGGCTTGGCAGTGGGTTCTTGATTCTTTTAAGAACGGCAATGGTTCAAATCCTTCAGGTCTTGGTCCTAACAGGATTGTCGGGTCTCAAACTGGCGGGAATCAGGTTAAGTGATTATGATTAAATTGATTTTTTGTTTTTTTGTTATGAAAAATATTTTTTTGGTAAACAAAACGGGGGTTGTATTGTGATGAGAAAACTGTTTTTTGTGCTGTTATTGTTGTTCACTGTAGGGGCTGTCAGCGCCGCTGTTGATGTTCCTTACTCTTTTAATGTCAACAATGTTGATGTTGTTGCTGTTGATTGTTTGAGCAGTGATTGTTCCAGTGCTAGGGCTTTCAGTGGTTCTTTTCCCAGTGGTTCTTCCACCAGTGATGGTTCTTTAACTGTCAGATTTCCTGATTCTTTGGCTACTATTTATGGTTATGGCGTTTTGTATTTTGCCAAGGGTTTTCTTCCTAAGGCGTATGTCGCTTCTTGGAATAATAATGGTCATTCTGATGTTCTTACTTCTCAGCCTTTCAGTATTGATTTTGAGAAGAAGCCCGTGTGTAATGCGCACGTTGATAATTTTGAGGTTGTTGATGTTTCCGAACCTAATATTCCTTTGAGAATTTCTATGGATGCTTCGCTTGATGCTGATGTTCATAGCGCTTTTTCTTTGACTAAAGCTTTGGCGTTTATTCCTTCTGATAAAAAGCAGGAATTTTATGGTGTTGACACTGTTGTTTCCCTGAAAGTTTTGGATGAGGGTAAACAGCTGGTGTATAGTGCTGAGGAAAAACTTTTTTCTGATAGGAATAAGGCGTTGCTTGTTGATTCTTCCCAAAGGGTTGAATTTTTTTGGACTCCTAAAAAGGCGGGAAAGTTCACTATATTGATATCCACTAGAGTTGTTGATGACCAGTGTGTTGCTTCTGAGGACTCTAAGGTTTCCAAGGAATTGTCTGTTTTGTCTTCGTCGCCAAAAAATGCTTGTTATACTTTGCTGAATAGTGCTGATTTTTCCAAGAAAGAATTTGTTGAGGGTGAGAGGGCTTCGTTTTCTTTTACAGCTCTTAGTTCTAGGGCTGATGAGAATGGAGTGATTTCTTCTTTGCCGTCTGATGTTTCTTATACTATCAGGAGTCCTTCTGGAAAGATTGTTGATGGTTCCTTGCGCGTTCCGGCATCTGCATCTTCTTCACCTTTGAAGAGGTCTGTTGAATTTTTGGCTTCTGAGAGGGGCGCGTATAGTGTTTCTTTGATTGGAACTCCTTCGGCTTCTTCAGCTGCTACTGCTCCGACATCATCGTCGTCTTCATCTTCTTCATCTGAATGTTCAGGCCTTTCTATACTTTCTGAATCTTTGGCTGGAAGCGTTCTTGTTGTCAAGGATAAAAAGTTCGATGTAAAGTTTCAGATCGTTAATGCCGTCGGAGGTTCTCACGTGAGCGGCGCAAATATTTTGGTTAATGGCCAATCGCTCGGCCTTAATGGTAAAACTTTGATTACTGGTTCTGATGGAAGGATTGTTTTTTCTGATATTTCCCCCGGGAGATATTCTTATACCATTTCCCGTGATGGTTTTGAATCTTTGAGCGGTTTTGTTAATGTTCAGGATTTTGATATTGACGTGTTTTTATCACTGGTTCCCGTTAGTGGTGGAAAAACTGCTGTTAGTGTTCCTTCTATTCCTGACAAAAGGTTTTCTGATCTTTTTATAGAGCAGGCTCGCACTAAGGACGAGTTTTCTTTGAGCCCCGGCGATTCTTTGATTACCAATGTTGTTATTACTAATGATGGTTCTGGGGATGAGACTGTCAGGGTTGTTGCGTACTCTTTGAGTCTTCCGGCAATTTCTTCTTCGAGAACTGTTACCGTTCCCGGCAGGGGTTCTGAGGCGGTTCAGCTTTCTTGGAAGGTTCCTGTATCTGCTGGTTCTGGCAAGCACTGGTATAATGTTGCAGTCTGGTCTGATGATGCTTCAACTAATGCTCACAGGTTTGTCAGGGTGAAATGATCAGGGGTTTAATATGAGAAATATGAGAAAATTTTTTGCTGCAATTTTGGTGCCGAAATTTTTCCTCTTGGCTATTGTTTCAGTTTTTCTCATTGTAACTCTGACGGTTGCTGATGGTGATGGTCAGGATGTTTTGGGCTTTTCTAATGTTTTTATTAATGGTGTTGAATTTTCTGAAGGTTTGAATCTTGCTGTAACCCGCGGTTCTGTATTGGAACTCTCATTTTTGGCGTCTTCGGCTTCTGATGTTGATAGTTATGAATTGCAGGCAGGCATTTCAGGGTATTCTCTTAATGACGTTCCCGGCAGGAGACTTTTTGATTCTATTATTTTATCCAATATTAAGTCGGGAGTTTCTTACCCTTTAAAATTTTCTTTTTTGTTGCCTGATAGTCTTGATACTGGAACTTATTCAGTTACTGTTTCTGTTTGGGATCGTTCGGGCCTTTTGAAGTCTCAGAGTTTTCCTTTTTTTATTAATGCTGTTGACCACGGCGTTAGCATTAAGGATATTATCGTCAGCGGTTCTCCTGTTAGTGCCGGTGATAGCATTTTTGCCAGTGCGAGGTTGGAGAATAATGGTTGGGATTCTGAGGATTTAAGAATTGAATTTTCCTTGCTTGGCCTTGACAGTTCTGATGTTTTGTATGTTGATGATTTGGGCAGTGGCAGTGTTGTTACGACTCGTGAATCTTTGGTTATTGTTCCTGATTGCGCGCCTCCCGGCGAATACTTGCTGAGCGTTCACGCTTCTTTTAGGGATGGCAAACAGAGCATTTCAAGGAGTATTCCTATCCAAATCATTTCTGGTAGCACAAAAAATTGCCCTGATCCCGGGATTAATTCTGATAATTCCGGCTCTAAAATAAATGTTGGCGGGAAAACTTTCTTGGACGTTCCTGAAAGTGTTGGTGTTGTTGGTGCTGGAGAAAAGTTTTCTTTTGGCGTGAAAGTTTCTAACACTGGCGTCAGGGATCAGGCTTACAGGTTGTCATTGGAGGGTTCTGATAGTGTTGGTGATGTTTGGCTTAGCCCTTCGGTTCTTGTTATTTCCCCGAAATCTTCAGAGTTTGCAAGGCTGGAGGGTGTTGTTGATGAGGACGCTTCTGGTGACAGGGTGTTTTTTATTTCTGCATCTTCTATTGATGGTTCTGATGTTGTTAAGGTTCCCGTGTCTTTGAGTGTTGAGGGCTCTTCTTTGAAGAGTGTTCGCTACATTCTTGAAGTTTTATTAATAATTCTTGTTGTATTATTGGTTGGAGCGTTGTTTTATTATGGTTGGAGGAGGAATTGGATATTTTCCGAATAAATGTGTAGTAAATGTTTGTGTTTTTTATTTTTTGAATATTTTAAAATCGTGCAGGGGTGTTATTGGTGGTTGAAAAAAAGTCGGGAATTTTTGGAAAGTTTTGGGGTTGGATTGCCGGAATTTTTGGCAGTGAAAGATTAAGAGGCATGCTTAGGAACGCGTTCATTGATAACGGTTCTGATTATGGTTCTGCCGATTTGCTCAGTGTTAAAGAGTCGAAAATTCGTTCTATTGTTGAGAAAGAGTTTTCTGATAAGTTCCATCTTATTCCTAAAAAGTCTCTTCGTGATAACAAATCTGACAATAATTTTTGGGTTTTGATATTGTTGTTGTTATTTTTGTCAACTGTCGCGAATGTTGTCCTCATACTTTTTTGGGATATCATAATTTATATTATAATTTCTTTGTGGGTGTGGATTGCTTTAGGAACCGGCGTTGGCGCGCTCATAATTCTAATACTATTTTTCATGGAGAAGGTTCTTGGAAGGAATAGGAAGGTTTTGAGGGCTCCTCTTATTATTGGTGGTGGCAGTGCAGTTTTCGCTACCGGCTGGAATTTTGGCCTTCAAGAATTTTCGACAAAGTTTTTGTCTACTTTTAAGAATGTTAAAATTTTTGTGAATCGTTCCCCTCCTGATGGTTTGCGTCCTAGCGCGCGCGTGTATGAATGGTTTTCTTCCCGTGTTCTTGGAGCTCTTCGTGGCGATATTTCTGGGGCGTCTTACAAATTCAGGGTTTCTAAAAGGTGGCTCTCTAAAGCTGGTGTAGGGCCTGAGAGTGTTTCATTGTTTTTCAGGACTCCTAATTCTTGGAAGTCTTCGCCTGCAAAAAATATTGGTTCTGATGATGAATCTTACCTTTTTGAGTCTTCTGGAAATTTTGGTATTCACGCTATTGGCGTCAAAAATTCTTTGCTGAAGAAAAGGGTTGGACTTGTTAAAATGTTTGCTTCAACAATTTCTAAAATTGTGGGTAGCTCTCTTAGAGAGATTTCTGAAATGTTCTCCCGCATCAAAAGTATTGTTCCTTGGAAAGAGCTGATTGTTGTTTTATTTATCGCGGCAATTCTTTTCGGGACCATTATTCTTTATCGTTCGGAAATATCTAAAAAACCTGTCGTTATAGCTTTTGACAGCGGCATTCCCCCGCAGGTCTGGGACAAGAATTCTAGGCAGTCTCTTGATTTGAACAAGTATTTCAGCGATCCCGACGGTGAAGATCTGGTCTTTACTCATACTGAAACCGGCAGTATTGATGTTGATATTGTTGATGGCATAGCAATTTTTACTCCTAACAGGGATTTTGTCGGCGAGGAAGCCATAGTTTTTACCGCCACAGATTCCGAAGGGTCCAGTATTTCCAGCAATATCGTAATACTTGTCGTTACAGAACCTTCTTTTGCTTTCTTCAAAATTCTTACTGAGTGGATCGCTATTTATTACAAGTTTATAATTACTGGTTTGGCTCTTGGAACTTTTATTGTTGTTGGAGCTTTTTTGTTCTTGTCCGGAAAATCGGGTTACAAATAGTGAAATCTTGATGAAGAATTTGCCTAAAAATGAAAAGAAAGATTATTAAAAAGGAGGAATATTAGACTGCCAACATGCCCGCCAAAGAGATTAGTTTGGATAAAGCAAAGAAAGATAAACTTTTTTACTTCGTCGCGAATGTTGTAGTGTTTCGTGATTCTGATAAGAGATGTTTGATTCTTCAGCGCCACTCCCGTGAGAGTGTTCATCCGAATAAGTGGGCAGTTCCTGGCGGTAAGTTGGAGTGGAATAATCTTGATATTACTAAGCCAACCAGAATGAATGGTGAAGTGTTCGATTTTGAGAATGCTGTTGAAGAATTGCTGAAGCGGGAAGTTTTGGAAGAGGCAGGCATAGAAATTGATGGTAAACTATCATACATTAATAGTGTTGCTTTTGTGAGGCCTGACGGCATTCCTGTCGTTCTCGTAAAGTTTTGTGCGAGATATGCATCTGGAGCAGTAAAGATCGAGGAGAGTGCTTTCACAAGCCACGCGTGGGTGAATGCTGTAGAGGTCAAAAACTATGATTGCATTCAAGGAATTCGCGAAGAAGTTGAGAAGACTATACGATTGTTTGAGTGAACCAAGAATTATACCGTTTATACTGTTATAACTATCTTGTTCTCACTTTCTGGTGTTATTGTTACTTCTGTTCCTTTCTTTAAATTCATAAAGTCTATAATTCTTTTTGGCAGACGAACATCTAGAGTTTTGCCTGCCTGTCCAACAGTAGTTTTTGCTTGCAATCCCCACAACCCTTTTTCTTTTACTATTCTTGTAATAGCTTTGGATGTTTCCTCACTGAAAAGAGATTCTTTGCAGGAGTCACACACTAGCGCAGGAAATTCTCCTATGTGTATACCATAGAGAGTATATTTTACGTTGCGCTTCACGAGTTTTTTCCCGCAATCCCAACAAGAGTTTTCATTTTTCATATTCTCACCATTACTTATTTACGAACACGGTTTTTACCCTATACAAATCTCCACGCCTTTGAAAAGCAACGCTGAAATAAGTATAGGAGACAATGTATCCATTTGTCTGCCTAGAAAGAGAACCTCTCTGAAGTGCAGTTTTTATCTGTTCTTCATCAATGCCCTCCTTATCCATCTTTTCCTTTGCGTGAAGAGTGAATTGAATAATCATATTCTAACAAGTAATTATAAGTAATAACAAGTATATAAATGTTTCTTTTGTCGGTACAGTCAAATTGCGTGTTTTTGGAACTTGTAGCAATGCCCTTTTCTGTTTTTTCTTTTTTTCCGGCGCATTCAACTGCTTCTTTTCTTGCTCATGAAACTCCGGAACACTTCAGGACTCCTTCACGACAGCCGAAAGCTTAAAAAGACTGCAACAAGAACTATTATCTAGTCGGGGCCGTAGTACAACCTGGCTAGTATGGACGCCTCCAGAGCGTTTGATCGGGGTTCAAATCCCTGCGGCCCCATGAATATGTTACATGAAGAATTGCTGGAGAAAACATTGCGAGCTTTGAAAGATGGGGCAAGATTAGAAAGAGTGAAAATTCAGTTTTTGCGCGGTACTGCAAGAGTTGTCACGAAGAAAGAGCTTTTCATTGGCGGTGCTTTGTACATGAAGAGGTTTCCGAGTGTTCTGCAATATGTGAAGAAAATTTTTGATTTTCACTCGAAGAGGTTCCAGTCAAAATTGTTCAAGATTGAAATTTCTTGGATTAAATTGTTTGACGAAGAAACATTTGGAAAGGAGGGGTGGAGAGAATTAGAAATTATAAGAAATTAATATTGTCTCCAATTTTTGTGCTTGTTGCATAAATCGCCCCTTCCGGTGCTTCTATGATATAATTTGCTTTTTCTTTCGGCGTATACCACTTCCATGGTTTGAGCGTTTTCAAATCAACCACTTTTCTCTTCTCGTCAAGAAAAAGTATATCTATCGTTTTCAGCATGAAGAACGAGTGTATTGTCATCTTTCGCGGCGGCGAAAGGACGAAAATTAGCGGCGTAATTTTTGTGCGAAGCATTAATCCTATGCCTTGGGAGAGCATTGTTTTGCATTCTGAGGCGCCGTCAGAAATCACCGTCCTTCTTGTTTTGTTGATTATTCTCATCATTCTTACTGCTCACTTAACAATTTTATTCGCTCATTTCATCTTTTCTGTCTTCCGGCTTCGGCATTCGCACTCCTAACGCGTCATAAATTTTTTTTTCGTCAGTTCCTGATGCTATATTCCTCCCGCTTTTGTCAAATAGTCCATATTCTGATAATTTCAGCCCTTTCTTCTTCGCCATGCTTCTCAACTTTATGTTGTGTTGTTTGTTCCCGGTAAAATATTGTAGCGCCGCGGCGTAGCTTTCCCTTGGCACTACTCTCACATCTACCTGTATTCCTGTATTTAGTATAACGCTTGATTTTGTCGGGCCTTTTGATAAAACTTTTTTGACTTCGGGCATTGCCACAAGTTTGCTCATTACTTTTTCACCATTTTTCGCGAGCACTAATATATCTATATCTCCTATCGTTTGTTCTTTTCTTCTTATTGAACCTCCTATTGTTGTTATTTCAACCCCTTCAACTTTTTTGAGGGTGTCCTCGACCAACTTCGCATTTTTGTACGCGTCACTGAATGCGTACCTTTTTTTTCTTTTGACGTCTTCCATTTCGAACATAATTTTCTCTTGCGATCTTTCTCCAAAGCCTTTCAGTTTCGCCACTTTTCCTTCCCTGACAGCTTTTCTTAAATGCTTCAAATTCTTTATTCCCAGTTTCTTCCATAACACTGATGCCTTTTTCGGCCCTATGCCCGGCATGTCAAGCAGTGCCAATAATCCTTCAGGGATTTTTCTTTTTAATTTTTCGTGCTCTTTTATTCTTCCCGTTTTTATGAATTCTTCTATTTTTTTTGATATTGCTTCTCCGATTCCGGGCAATTCTTCGAGCCCTTGCAGTCCTCTGGTGTTGTATATTTCTTCTACGTCATAATCTCCGCTTTCTAAAAGCTGTGCCGCCCTTCTGAACGCTATCGGCTTCCACTCTATTCCCAGTATTTCTTGGTATTTCGCTATCTCGTAGAATATTGTTGATATCTGAGAGTTCAGCATGTTCCCTCTCAATGAGTGCATATCTTTAAATCTTTTTCTATTTGAAGTATCCAAGAGCTGTTTTCCGCTGGAAAAATACGGGGTACAGGATTATGCCTCGTATTCTCCATCTTTAGGTTTTAAATTGCCTATAATAATACGGACTAGGTCAATTAATGACCAGATTCCAAGACCGCCTAAAGTTAACAACTTCAGAACACCTAATCCAGTATAGCCGAGATAAAACCTATCCACGCCCAAGGATCCCAAAAACAGGGATAGAAGAATTGCTACAACTTTATTGTTTCCCATTTTTTCACCTCCTTTTATTTTTGTCCTTTCGTTTTACAACAAAATAATAAATAATGGCGCCAATGACTTGGGTCAAAACTATTACTAAAATCCATATTATTTTTTCGTCATCTTTTTCAAAATTTCGTTTGACACAATCTACAAGCATCCAAATCCAGAAAACAAACAAGCCAACACTTAGCAGAAAAATTAATCCAAAAAACAATAATACAACAAGTATTTCAAGAGCCATTACTCAAAAAATGAGACAACTGTTATTTAAATATATCTAAATGTTTTTGTAAAAATAACAAAAACCCGCTGCTCGGAGCCATCCACTCGCCTGACCGCGAGTTTTTGGAATAAATCTCCCCGCCCTAAAGGGCAGGGAATTCTTTAGAAATCATTAAAAAAAAGTGTTATATTTTCTATAGTTTTTTAAAGTCATAAGAAAAACGAGAAGAGATATATTGCCATCGTCGCATAACCTGGTATTGCGTCGGTCTTGAACAAACTCGCCTTTGGGGCTGGATGGTCCTGAAACAAGTTTCGTGACAACCGATCCCTTCGGGATTCCCGGTTCAAATCCGGGCGATGGCGTTTTTTCATAAAATAATGGAATATTTTTTATAATTCATCTGCATCATTAGCATCATGAATGAAGAAATCATCATAATAATGAATTAAAAGAGATGTAATCATGGGCAATGAAATAGCTGAAAAAAAGCTTTTGTTTCTCTGTCTGCCCACGGCCTTATTGAATTGATGAGTGCCATAGTTTTATTTATGGCGCCCTCCTGGATTGTTGCAATATTTTTTCCCACAGATTTAACCTTTATACTTGTGTTTTGCTGTGTTATTTTTGGAACACTCAGACTAATAGCTGGTTATGCGATATGGGCCAAGAAGAGAGGAGGAGTTTTGTTCGGTATGGGATTGAGTGTGGCAACGCTGATTATCTCGCCGATTTTAATCTTTTATGTTATTAAGCCCCCATTGGCAGGAATGCTTCTTGCGTTATTGTTGGATATATCATTGGCTCTTGTTGTTTTGGCTTCATTGTCGTACACGCGATTCTGTACGCACAGAAAGCTTATTAAAGTATAAATTAATAATTTGCAAAATAATGAACCTCCCCGCAGCAAGCTGCGGGGTATCAGCGTAGGTATTTGCGCAAATCATAATTCTTATCTTTGTCACCTTGCCTTTTAATATACCTCTTCATATTTTCAAGACCAAGAGTTTTTCCAATTGTACCTACAAATCCTCCATCACTCCAGAGTTCTCCTCCCCAAAGTTGCTTTCTGATTTCTGGGAATCTCTCAAACATTTTACGTCCAGTAATACTTTTAAGAATTTGCATAACTCTAGATGGAGAATATCGTGGTGGAGCAGAGATGAGAATGTGTACATGATCACCGTCTGAACCTAATTCTTCAATCTCAAATTCATAGCGTTCAGATATTTCTCTGACAAGATCACTCAAATAAGTTATGTACTCTTGAGAAACTAAAATCTTACGTCGGTACTTCATAACAATTACGAGATGATAGTGTATGTCATAGACACAATGAGACGCTTTTCTAACCATAGAAAGGCTAGAGAATAAAGTACTATAAGTACTTTACCCCATAGCAAGCTATGGGGAATTCTCTAGTTAAACTAAACTAGGTTTAGCGAGAAAGTAAATTCATAACGCAAGCAATCTTGCAGAAATAACAGGCGTATTCATTTTGTGAAACAGTTCGCTAATTTGAATAGATTTATATAATATATCTTTGTAACTAATGGCATGATTCA
>CAYJTR010000015.1:1699-19163 GCA_964373285.1 uncultured Methanosarcinales archaeon | reverse complement strand
GCCAAGAAATAAGCAAAGGAATCAAAAGCTACTTCGATGCATTATGGCAAATAGCTAAATAATCAGTACTATTTCATTTTAATTAATTTTCCGATTTCAAATAAGAATTCAACAGCTCTGTTTAGTGATGTTATTGCTTTTTCTTTTTTAATTTGTTCATCCATTTGGTATTGAAATTGTGATCTTTTTTCTCTTTCCCAGTCGAAAGATTGAATTAAAGTATCAACTTTATATGAAATTAATTCTAGTGCATCTTCTTTGGTTTTTTCGTATCCTTCTAAAAGTTCTTTTTTGAGTTTGTTTCTGACGAATACAATTAAAGCGTCGCTGGTGACTTTGTGAGGTATTTTATTTCCAACTTTATAACCGAGTTGTAATAGAACTGTATTCGCCATGTAAAACATAGCATAATAAGAACTTACAAGAACCCAGAGATATGGTTTGTATTCTTTAGTTTCTAAAGAGAGTAGTTTTTTGGCAGTTTCTAGTGAGTTTTGACTGTTGTCAAAAAACATTTTCTTAGCAGTATCATTATTTTCTTTCTTCAACATACTTTCACTTAAATAATTTCGTACATTGCTTTCCGCTTCCTTAATTTTTTTGTCTTCAAGCATTTTTCAATCTGTAAAATCCTTCTATATTATAAAGTATTATGTACTTTCTGAATGCTTCTTTAATAATGTTTAATTCTTTACTGTCTTTCATTCTGACAAACTCTTCTTCTGTAAAAACTAAAGGTTGGGTTTTTAAAGGAACTAATGAAAGAATTTCGTGAATTTTATCATCCCAACCAGATTCTTTAAAAACAAAAATTAGGTCTATATCCGAATTTTTTGTTTGCGTTCTTTTGGCATACGAGCCAAATAATAAAAGTATGAAAAAACTGGTTTTAACTTTATATAGCACATGTTTGAGTAGCTGGTTAATGTCTTTATTTCTTAGAATTTCACTGCGTCTCTCATCTTCGGCAGTGTATATTTGTAAACTAAAATTTTCTTGACCAATACTGCAAAGTTTGCTTTTGCCAACAACTTCAGATTTAACAACATTCTTTTTTATTAATCTTTGAACAGCAATATGAGTAATTTTGTAATCTGCTTTAATTATCTTAGCTAATTCTCGTATAGTTAAACCTTTATTTTCTATTAAAGCTTTAATAACCTTAATCTCAGTGATCATATGTATATAAATACATAATATTATGTATATAAATCTTTCTATAAAATCTTCAAAAATTCAATTAATGGTGCGGTGATGAGGGCTTTTTGAAGTTTAAAAATGCGAACATTAAAGCTCTGCTTTTAGTGCGGGGATAGTTCGCATTTTCTTACCTGCTTGAGTCTGCTTGTCTTTCCAGGTCGAACTTTTTCGTTATCGCGTTGCTTTTTGTTGATAGTGTGTACGCGTCGTATATTTCTCCTGCTAATGCTTGTGTGAATGTTGTTTTTGTGTTGAATGATCTTCCGTAGGCTCCTTGTATGAACCATCTTAGCGCGAGGTCTATTCTTCTTTGTGGTGAGCACTCTACTGCTTTTGGGTATCTTGCTCCTCCGTATTCTATTGCGATTATTTCTTCTCTTGGCGCGGCGTTTTCTAGGGCTCTTATGAATGTTTCTATCGGATTTTTTCCTGTTTTCTTTTCCAGCATTTCTAGTGATTGATAAATTGTTTTGTACGCGTTGACTGCAGTTCCTGTTGCTCTTCCTGATGACTTGCTGTGCTTTTTTCCTTTGTGTCCCGGCACGAATATTTTGTTCATTAGTCTTTCTATGATGAAATATTTTGATTTGTAGAATCTTTTGTGGGCGTGAATTCCTCCGGATCTTGGGACTATTCTCGGCTCTAGTGATACGTACCTTTTTAGTCCTTCGTCTGTTACCGCTATTCCTGTTGTTTCCCACTTGTTGAATGCTAGAATCATTTTGTCACTTCCTTGCCTTTTCTATTTTTCCTTTTAGCAGTGCGTCTAATGATTGGCCATTAACTTTTATTACTTGCCATCTTACTCCCGGGATGTCTCCTTTTGATTTTCCCATGGCTCCTCCTATTGATTCTATTATTACGTCGTCGTGCTCGTCTACCATTTTTTGTGCTCCGTCGCCCGGCAGGAATGCTGATACTTGTCTGCCATTTTTTATTAGCTGTATTCTTGCAGCTTTTCTCATTGCAGAGTTTGGCTGTTTTGCTTCCAGTTGTATTTTTTCTAGTACTATTCCTCTGGCTTGGGATGTTCCTTCTAATGGGTCTGCTTTTTCTTTCAGGTTCAAAGCTCTTTTTATGAACTTTTTGCTGTGCCATCTTCCTATTTTTCTTCGATTTCTCAAAGATTTTCCTGCGTTTAGTCCTCTAGGTTTGTGACCCATCTGTTACCCTCAGCTTTTTGATGTCGAAAAACCTCTGAACTATCGCTTCGTAGAAGCGCAGTTCCGACGCGTTTCTTCCTATTAATAATCCTCTAGTGTTGTAATCAATGGGAATCATTGTTGCGATTCCTTCTTGAACGGTTACACTTGATATTTTTAATGGAAATACTATGTTTTCCAAAAAGCGTGATATTTCGGGGCTGAACTCTACTATTTTAATCTTTCTATTCAGCCTGTTTTGTATGCGCTTTATGTTCGCGCCTCCCCGGCCTATGGCTTTTCCCAGTTCTCCCGGGGGCACTATGAAAACCATTGTGTTGTTCACAAGCATGCAGTCTTGGACTGTTGCTCCTGTGATTGTCGAGAATAATCCTGTGCACTGTAATAGTGCTGTGTCAATCACTCGCTTCACGGTGTACACCAACTATTGATATTGGGAATGGTTTTTTGCACGCAATTCCTAGGTCTTTTGATGATACTTTTGAACTTGTCACTTCTATTTTGTGTCTTTCAAAAAATTTTTTTGCTTTAGGATTTGGTGTTGAGCTCATAAATACTTTTGTTATTTTTCCGCTTCTTACTTCTTTCATGGTTTTTTCCGAGCCGTACGTCAGCTTTCCTGTTTCTGACAATCTTCTTATTTCTGATAGCATGTTGCTACTTTTCTCCATCTTTTTTCACCTTTGTTATTAGTCCCGGCAGTCCTGTTCCTACTGGTATTGCTTGGTTTAGCATTACGTTTTCTACTACTGAGTCTAGCTCGTCTACTTCTCCTGTGAGGGCTGCGTTCATTACGTGTCTTAGTGGGGTTTCGAATGATGCTCTTGCCAGCACTGATGATTTTTCTGATACTACTCCGTATCTCGTAACTCCTTTTACGAATCCTGATGTGCACATCGTGTCTGCTACCAGTAGTATGTGTCTTATGTCTATGTCTACTCCTTGTGCTTCTAATACTTTTAATACTTCTAGTATTATTGCTTCTCTTGCCGCTTCTACTCCTAGTACTTCTTGTATTTCTACTATGTTGTTTGTCGTCGTCCTTTCCGTGTCTACAAAGTCTAGTGTTAATACTTTTTTCAGGCTTGACCCTGATGTTATTATTAGGAATTCTTCTCCTCTTTTCACTGGTAGTACCTGTTTTATTCCTTTCATTCCTCCTACAACTACTGATTTTAATGCTTCTTTCAGCTTGTATAAATCGTTAAGTGATGTTCCTGAGCCTTTGGCCTTGACCGTGAACGAATTGCTGCCTGTCTTTTTTATTGTGAACTCTTTAGAGAATTTTCCGCTTTTCGCGAATAATTTTAGTATTGAGTCCATTGTCAGCCCGTGGTCTTCAAGTGTTCCCTCGTGTAATACTACTTCTATTGCTAGGTCTACTAGGTTTATTGAGAATTCTCTTGATAAGTCTCCTAGTGTTGTTGATTTCAGTGATAGCGCTAATTTTTTGATATCTTTTCCTTTGTTGTATGGCGTTTTTAGGTATATTTCCATCATTGGAGTGCTTGGTTCTTTTCTTGCGTCTAATATTTCTATTAGTCTTGACAGCCCCATTGTTACATTCATTTCCGCAACTCCTGCAAAGTGGAATGTGTTTAATGTCATCTGTGTTCCCGGTTCGCCAATGCTTTGCGCGCTTACTAATCCTACTGATTCTCCGGGGTCTACTTTTATTCTTTCGTACTCTTCTAAAACCATTTCTGCTACTTTTTTTGTTTTTGATGCAGGGACTGTTTCTTCTATTTCTGTTAGCAATTTTTCTGGTATTTTTCCTATGAATTGTTTTGTTGCTTCAGACATTTTATGCGCGCTCCACCATGTTTTTTATGTTTATTGTTCCATGGTCTGATTTTGATACGTCTATTCCGTCTTCTCCGTAAGAGAATTGTATTACTCTGCCTGTTGCGTCTCTTACTGACCTGTCGTACTCTACTTTTAGGTCTTGTAATGCGTTTGCTAGTCTTCTGTACAGGTATCCTGATTTTGGTGTTCTTAGCGCGGTGTCCATTAGTGAGTCTCTTCCCACTATTGCTCCGAAGAAGAATTCTTTGGGGTTTAGCCCTGTTTTGAAGTTTTCTCTTATGAATCCGCGGGCTGCAGGTGTTAAATCTCCTGTTTTAAAACATGATAGTGTTCTTCCTAGGTATCCTTTTTCTATTCTTTTTCCTCTGAGTGCTTGTTGTCCTACGCACGCAGTCATCATTGACAAATTCAGGATGTTTCCTCTGGCTCCTGACGCGCTCATTATTAGTATGTTTTTTGTTGGGTCTGCGAATTCTTTTACTATTGCTCCGCACTTGTTTCTTGAGCGGTTTAATACTTCTAATATTTTTAGTTCTAGTGTTTCGCCGGCCGTTCTTCCCGGAAAAACTTCTAGTTTTCCTTCATGGAATATTTTTATCAAATTTTCTACTTCTTCTTCTGCTGATTTCAGCGTTTCTGATATGTTGCTTAATGCTTCTTCCGGGAGGTCTGCGTCTGATAGTCCTGTTGAGAATCCTCTTATTTGTAAAAACTCGTTGCCTAGCGTGAATATTTTGAATAATATTTCTGTTGCTATGTCTGGTCCGTACGAGTAGTGGAGTGCTCTCAGCATTAGTCCGGCTCCTTCTCCTCCTAGGTTTGCTTCATCTATTACTCCTTCCGCCAGCGAGCCTTTGCTTATTCTTACCGGGGCGTTTGTCTTTGATGCTCCTATAAATTCGAAGTCTTCAGGCAGTAGAACGCTGAACACTTCTCTTCCTGACACGAATTTTTTTTGCGGGAGTCTTGACAGGTCTAGAACTCCGATATTCATCAGCAGTGATGCCGCTTTTTCTCTTTGTAGCATGAACCCTTCCTGCGTTAATAGATATATTCCTGTTATGGAGTCTTGCAGGCATCCTATTATTGATAATCCGTATCTCGGGCTTACTATTTGTGTTTTTACGTCCATTAATAATTCTGCTTCTGCTTTTGCTTCTTCTGTTTGTGGCACGTGCAGGTTCATTTCGTCACCGTCGAAGTCTGCGTTGTATGGAGCGCAAACTGTTGGGTTTATTCTGAATGTTTTGTCTGGTAAAACTCTTGCTTTGTGGCACATCATGCTCATTCTGTGGAGTGATGGCTGCCTGTTGAATAGTACTATATCTCCGTCCATTAAGTGTCTTTCCACTAAGTATCCCGGTTGTAATTCTTCCAGCACTGCTTCTTTTGTGTCGTCTGTTAATTTTTTTCTTCTGCCGTCAGGTCTTACTACATAATTGCATCCCGGGTATTTTGATGCTCCGTTTTCTACAAATTTTTTCAAGTGTGCTATATTCCATGGAGTGACCATTTCCGGAACTGTTAGTTTTGTTGCTATAACCATTGGTATTCCTACTTCGTTTATTCTTAGGAATGGGTCTGGGCTTACTACTGTTCTTGCGCAAAAGTTTGTTCTCTTTCCTGCAAGGTTGTGTCTTATTCTTCCTTCTTTTGATTTTATTCTTTCAGCCAGCGTTTTTAGTGGCGGTCCTGATCTGTGTCTTGCCGGTGGAACTTGGGGTATTGAATTGTCAAAGAATGTTGTTATGTGGTATTGCAGCAGGTCCCATAAATCGTCTATTATTATTTCCGGGGCTCCGGCGTTTATATTCTCGAATAATCTTTGGTTTATTCTTACTATATCGCTCATCTTGTGGGTCAGGTCGTCTTCTGAACGTTCTCCTGTTTCCAGCGTTATGCTTGGCCTCATTGTTACTGGCGGTATTGCTAGAACTGTTAGTATCATCCATTCTGGTCTGGCTGTTGTTGGGTTTAG
Source organism: uncultured Methanosarcinales archaeon (assembly GCA_964373285.1). Taxonomy (GTDB): domain Archaea; phylum Nanobdellota; class Nanobdellia; order Woesearchaeales; family ARS49; genus JACQMS01. The sequence goes on along the minus strand of CAYJTR010000015.1, from coordinate 13,016 downwards.
CCCGAATAGTGGCAGGTGTGCGTCTGGAACTTTTTCCAGTCTTGCTCTTACTGATACCGGTGATATTCTTTTCTCGTCTTCTAAAAATGTTGTTGGTTTTTCTAGAGTTATGCTTCCCTGTTTTGCTTTGCACCACGGGCATTTTCCCACGGATTTGATTTTCCCCACTAATGCTTTTATCGCTTTTCTTCTGGCTTCTATTCCTTCATCTCTTTCTACAGTGTCTAGTGTTGTTTTTGCCGCGTCTAATTTTTCTTTGGGTATCAGTACGTGGCCGCACTCTTTGCATGAACACCTTAGCACTGTTGCTATTACTGGTACGAATTTTACGTGGACTACTGGGCGCGCCAGCTCTATGTACCCGAAGTGCCCGTTGCACTCTTTTAGTTTTCCGCCGCAAGTTTTGCATCTTAATCCCGGATCTATAACTCCTAATCTTACATCCATTAATCCGCCGTCTACCGGGTATCCTTCGCGGTCGTATAATTCTGGTGTTACTATTTTTACTGATGACATTTTTTTTATTAGTTGCGGTGATATCACGCTGAAAACTATGCTTGATACTTGTTTTGATATGTGCTGTGCTAAGTCTTCGGCTACCACGTCTTTTCTTGACTCTATTATTTCTCCTCCGGCTCTTAATTCTTTTTCTGCAACCGGAGCAACGTCCGCGCCTTCAACTTCTTCGTCAGCCATTTTTTTCACCATTGTTAATTAATTATTAATATAATTATTAATCAATACTTATTTTTCAATTTTAACTTCATATTTACTCCTAGTGATTTGAACTCGTCAAGCACTAGTTTGAACGCGTAGGATATTTCTATGTCTGAAACTTCGACTCCGTCGCCACATACGGGGCAGTACCTTTTGTTCTTTACTCCATCGTGAATTGCTATCATCCCGCATTGCTCGCATACTGGAACTATTGTTCTGTCGCTGTCAAATCTTTCTTTTAGTAATAGTGATGCTCCGTGGGCTACTATTGTGTCTTTCTCCATCTCTCCGAGTCTTAATCCTCCTTCTTTTGCCCGTCCTTCTGTTGGTTGTCTCGTCAGTAATTGTATTGGTCCTCTGGCTCTTGATTGTAATCTGTTTGCTACTAAATGCTTTAATTTCAGATAATACATATTTCCTATGAATATTCTCGCCTCGAACTTTTCTCCTGTTACTCCATTAATCATTATTTCTGAACCGTCATCTCTGAACCCTAAATTTTTTAATTCTTCTCTTAATGATTCTTCTGTTTCCGCGTCGAACGCTGTTCCGTCAATGTATCTTCCTGACAAAGATCCTACTTTTCCTCCCAGTATTTCCAGCAGGTGTGATATGGTCATACGTGATGGTATTCCGTGGGGGTTGAATAATAAGTCTGGAATTATTCCTGAAGCGGTGAATGGCATGTCTGATTCCGGGACTATAACTCCTACTACTCCTTTTTGTCCGTGTCTTGATATAAATTTGTCTCCTACTTCTGGTATTCTGTTGTCTCTTAGTCTTACCTGTACTAGTTTGTTTCCGTCTTCTGATTCTGTTAGGCACACAAAGTCTACAACTCCTGTTTCTCCGTGCTTCATTGATACGCTTGACTCTCTTCTTATATTTGTTGCGAATGTGTAATCGTCCATTCCCGTCAGGAATCTTGGTGGCGATGTTTTTCCTATTATTACGTCTTCTTCTCCCACCATTGATTCTACTTTTACTATTCCGTCAGCGTCTAGGAACCTGTAATCTTTCTCGCTTTTGTACCCTTTAACGTCTTTGTCTGGTATTCCTACTTCGTCAGTTAGCCCTCCGGAATATCTTAACTCTTCAGCTTCTGAAACTCTGAAATATGTTGATCTTCCCATTCCTCTTTCTATGCTTCCTCTGTTTAGCACTATTGAGTCTTCCATGTTGTACCCTCTGTAGCTTAGTACTGCAACTACTATGTTTTGTCCTGCGGGGTACGAGTCGTATTTTGACAAGTCGTGCATTATTGTTTTCACTATTGGTCTTTGCGGGTAGTGTAATATGTTTACGTCCATGTCTAACCTTACTGGATAGTTTGCAGTGTACAATCCTATTGATTGTCTTTGATTTTTTGATCCTATTATTAGTCTTGCCGGCAGCATGTAATTTGCGAATGGTGTTAGTGATGTTACTAGTCCTAGCATTGCTAGAGGGCTTACTTCTAAATGTGTGTGCTCTGGTGTTAGTTCTTCTTGAGAAAATGCTACTAGCGCGTCTTCTTCCTCGCTCGCGTCTAAGTATTCTATAACTCCTTCTTTAACCATGTCTGACCATGATAACTCGTCTTTTTGTAATTGTTTAACGTGTTTTTCTGTTAGTGATGACTGCCCGTCTTTTACCACTATTAGCGGCCTTAATGATCTTCCTCTGCCTGACTCCACTACTACCCTGTCAAGATTTTTGTTGAATCTTATGCTTACTGTTGGCGCCAGCGCCCCTCTGCGCCTTTCGGACCTTATTTTTTGCACGAAATCTTTTGGGTTGTCAACTTCTCCCGAAAATTTTCCGTTGAGGAATACTTCAGTCATTGTTCTACACCTCTTAATCCTGAGGATTTCAGTACTGGTAATACTTCTTCTTCTGAAACGTTTGTTGATATGCTTGCCAGCATCGCCAGATTTTTTCTTAACCCGATATTTGTCCCTTCGGGAGTTTCTACGGGGCAAACTCTTCCTAGATGTGTTGGGTGCAATTCTCTCGCCGCGAAATTTTCTTGTGATGATGATAATGGTGACACTATTCTTTGAAGATGTGATAGCGTGTTTAGATGGTTTAATCTTTGTATTCTTTGCGATATTCCTGTTCTTGCTCCCACCCAGTTGCCTGTTGCCATTGAGCTGTATATTCTTGATGTTAACAATTTTTCTCTTATTAGTGTTCTTAGTGTTGGGAATTTTCCTCTTTTAACCATTCTTTGAAAGTTGTACAATAAATCTCCTATTAATACTTTCAGGTTCACTGAGAATAAGTCTTCTAATAAGTCTCCTGCCAGTTTTAGTCTCTTGTTGGCGTAATGGTCTTTGTCGTCCGTTGGAGCTTTTCCTGATGATACTATTAAAAATTTTTTGACCATTTTGCAAATGTTGTAAGATTTTATCAGTCTGTCCCTTTTCGAAGATCCTACATTTGGCAGCAGGAATCTGTCTATGTATTCTTGGGCTCTTTCTATTCTTATCTCCCTAGTTTGGGTAACTCCTAAAGCTTTGCCTACTTCGTCTAAAGCGTCATCTGTTGTTTTTATTGTTGCGTATTCGAACAAGTTTATCAAAACTTCGTCGAACTGCTCATCTTTTGAAACGTAATTCATTATGTCTTCATCTTTTAGCAGGCCTAAAGCTTTTACCAGCACTATGAATGGCACTCTTTTAACTCTTGAGAATGTGAAGTAGAATATTCCGTCTTTTAATCTTTCAAGCGTGTGAGGTATTTTGTAGCTTCCCGCTTCCGAGAATAGTTTTGCCGTCCATTCTGAAGTTCCTCCATCGTGCTCCACTATTACATTGTTGGACGCTAAATCTTCAACGTGTATTAGCACTCTTTCTGTTCCGTTGATTATGAAGTATCCTCCCGGGTCGTCCGGGTCCTCGCCTTTTTCTATAAGTTCTTCTCTTGATAGCCCTTTTAGGTGGCAGAAGTTCGACTTTAACATTATTGGTATACTGCAAACTTGCGGGGCGAAGCTTTCTCTTTGTACATCGTTTACGTGGCTTGATATCTCTACGAATAACGGTGCTGAATAGCTTATCTTTCTCATTCTCGCTTCTAATGGATAAATGTCTCTTCTCGATCCGTCTGCTTCAACGATTTCTGGTTTCTTCACCCATACCTTGTCCAGTCTTACCTTGAATGAGTCTACGTTTTGAGGAATTATTGTCGGCTCTATATTCTTGTTTTCTTCTATAACTCTTTGCAGTCCTTTCTCCAAGAATTGGTTGAAAGAGTTTATAGTGCTTCCCACAAAAGAGTTTTCTTCCAAGAATTTTTTTATTAGTACTGCTGAGGGCTTGTTATGCATGAGCTATCCTCCTGTAATACACTGTTTTTCCTGCAGTTCTGGAATTTCTAACTATTTTTATTATATCTCCTTCTTTAACATTTAATCCTTGAATCGCCGGGTCTCCAACAATTATTTTTGGCAATAAGTTCGGCGTTAATGAGTGTTTTTCCAGTAATTCTTTTATCTCAGTCTCTGAAGCCTTTGAATGTTTTGGCACGAGCAAGTGTTCAGAGACTTTGAAAGTCATCAGTACACCTCCTGATTAATTTTTTTATCACGAGCACAAAAAGTATTAACGGGCCGGACGGGACTTGAACCCGCGACACCCTGGTTAAAAGCCAGGTGCTCTATATCCCCTGATTTGAACGAATCAAAAAACAGTCCAGGCTGAGCTACCGGCCCAGGAGCACTACAAACAGGTCTAGAAACAACAACCGTCCCACGAGATAAAAGCGGCAACATTCTCGAACACAACACCCCTCACGGTGTACTGAAGGACAAGGGGGTGGTTTATAAAGGTATCTGAAAAAGCAGTGTTGTATTCCGCAGGGACATATGTCCCCACCCCTTAAAATCTTGAAAAACCTATGTTGATAATAGTTCTAAGGCTCGTTGTTGGCGTGCGATGAGGCGAGGGTTGGCTCCTTCGGAGTGCCGAATAGGTCATTTTCCTAAAAAAATGACCGTCGCACCGCCAACAACAACGAGCCAACCAAAAAGAAATCAAACAAAATCGAAACTACTGAATTAGTAGAAAGGTTTTTAAAACGTGAAGCCAGAAGACAGCGAAAACAGAAAAAGAGGAGTGATTAGATGGATGATGAGTACGATTTAGTGCCGCACAAGGAGATACAAGAGCTAAAAGAAGAACTCCAAAAATTAAGAGAGTTTCCAGCAGGGCCGGCGGCAAGACTGCAAATATCCCTGACCGAAGTATCACAAAAACTTGACAAGATAACAAGAATATTCGAAGAAGCGCTCCACGACGTCCAATCAGAAGGAGGACTAAGCGTCCAAGAAAGATTAAAGCCGATAAGCTCGAAAATAGACACGCTAATGGAACAACAACAAGAAATAGCCAAAGGAATGATAGAACTGGCAGACATAATGACGAGTTTAAAGCAACAAAACGCGCCAAGACAACAATTCCCGGCGACGCCGCCGCAAGCACCGCCACAAATGCCAAGACCGGCACCAATATTCGGAGAAGAATTCCAAGCACCAAGCCCGACACCCCAACAAAGCAGGATGCCACCACCTCTGCCGCCGAGAAAACAATAAAATGAGTACAGAAAAAGACAAGACGGTTTTTTTGCTACACCACTTGGCAAGAGCATATTCAAAAACAAAAAATGAAGATAAAGAAAAAACGTTCGAACTGCACCACAAGTTGCAGTTACAAGAACAATTCACAAAAGCGCTGCAGGAAAAAATGCGCGGTTTAGAGATAAGATTACAACAATACCTGCAACACGCGCCGGAACAAAAAGCGAGAGCCGCGGAAGTTCAGGAAAGAGTCGACCAGCAAACACTAACCAGAGAACAACAAAAAGCGTACCTGAAAAAAAGACTGGAACAGCTGAAAGAACAATTAAACATAATAAAAGGCGGGGAAAAGCACACGGAAAAAACAAAAAACATTTCGAGAAAAATAAGCGGGCTGCGGGCAAAACTTTAAACCTGAAAGAATTCACCACAACAAAAACAGCACGGGAACAACAATACACGCCATGGCGTGAGACCTAGAACACCCGAGAATAATAGAAAAAATGCCGACACCAGAGCTGAGAAAAAGAACAGAAATTCCCGGAATGCCGCCAACCAAAAAAACGATAAAAAATACCAGAAAAATAACAATAAAAGAAATTATGCGAAAAGGAATTTTTGAAATGTGCAAAGAAAAAAATCTCGCCATGAGCAACGAAGAAAAAAGCGAGGCGGAGCCGGAAATAAGAACTGCAAGAAGCAAAGCCAAAAGAACAAAAGAATCGATGCTTGCCAAGGAAAGAAGCGCTTCACCAGTGCCGCTGCGGGAGCGGCCGATAACAGAAGCAAAAATTATGGTAAAAATAAGAGAAGAAGTATTCAGCGCCCCAACAACAAGAAGATAATCATCATCACATTTCGCATTAGAAAAAAAAGCCATCTGGGCAGAACCAATACCCGGAAGAAAACCAGAAAAAAAGCCGAGAAGACAGCCCTTCAAAGGCGAGAAGAAAGAAAAGTTCAGGCGGGTGGAAAACTGCAAGGGAATCCTTGAAACACCAAGACCAGAAATAACAGAAGAAACACCAAACAGCCCGGAAAGCAAAGGAAGCAAGGGCTCGGAAATGCCGGAAAAACGCAAAACGTACAAGCCAAGAATGCCGGAAATTAAAACCACCACAAAAGCGCGCAAAGGAAAAGAATCACGAAAAACAAGAAAAACCAAAATGAAAAGAACAATCCAAAAAGTGTAAGGGCGCACAAAAGAAAAAACGAACGGGACAGCAAAAAAAATGATGGGAGACAAAAAAACAGCAAACAAAAGGCCGAGAAAAGAACCAAAAGTCAGAAGGGCAACAGCATCAAAACCACGGCCCTTAAGCAAGAAACGATGAGCGGGAAGAAAAGAAGCAACGGTATCACTGCCGGGAAGCCCGAGAAAAACAGCAGGAATTGCGTCAAGAAAAGTATGAGTGACAGACAGGGAAACGAGAAAAACAAGAACTTCAAGACTGCCGGGAAAATTCAAAGATACAAGCAAAGAAGCAACAAGATTCATATGCAGTCCGGGAGTAACACCGGTGAAAGAGCCGGCAATAACGCCCAACACGACAGCGAGAAGGAAAGAAATTATCATCATTTCTGTATTACTTCCCAGTGTCCTGTTTTTCTTGATCCTGCTCTTGTAAGAAGACCTTTTTTCTTCAATCTTTCAATATTCTTTTTAGTATTTCTGACATTTATACCAATTTTTTCAGATATCTCTTCTGAAGTTATTCGAGGATTTTCCTTCATCTCTTCAAGAATGTTTTCTTCTACTTCTGAAAGATTTTTTATAGTGTCTTTTATAGTGTCTTTTATAGTGTCTTTTTCAAGTCGCATAAATTGTATCATAAATCCATAGTTCAAAACTTCAAATGATACCTCTCTTTTAATTATAGCACACTCATCATGTATTCTCTTCAATCCAGAACCCCACTTTTCTACATCAGCACTCAAATACAAAATATTTGCGATCTGGGGATTTCGTAGTATAGAAGGAAGATTCTTCCTGATGAAATCTCGAGGTTTATACCCCTCAGGAAAGTTTCCAGTATTCCATATCTCTATCTTATCTTTATATATTGCTATTTTATTGCTTTCAGGAGCCTGATAATCTCTATGACAAAACGAATTCACTACTGCTTCAGTTATTGCTCGTATAGGTATTTCAGGAATTTCCTGTCTTGTCCTTTCCACCAATCTTGCTTTCCAGTTTATGTGTGTTTTAATGTATTCTTCTGATTGTTTCAGAAGCTGAAAAATATTTCCTTTCAACTGTTTAATGTCCAGAAACGTTGTCTTATCAACACCTGCAAAAATTGCTGCTTGTACTTCCACAGGATCATTTTTTGAAAACAATAATCTTGCGGCATTCGTTATTTTTGAACCTTTAGAAAGATTTAACTTTTCAAGAACTTCTTTTTTATTAGTATACCTGAACTTTATTCTCCCAGCATCGTTTGACTTTTGAACAAAAGTTCTCAGAGTTTCTTCATCAATCTCATTAATAGAATAATCAGATAGTTTTGAATCCCATTTCATCGCACTCTTTCTTAAAAATAAGCGTTCCAACTCCTTCGCACTCACCTGTTTATCTTCATCGCTCACCCTTATATAAGCACGTCCAAAAGCAAAATAAGGACTTTCAGACCCGACAAAATCAACAAGAACACACTTTTTACCATCGACATCAATCTTGTTAATCTTAGGATATATTTTTGGTTCTACATAATCACTTATCGCTTTAGAAGTTTCTCTCAAAGTGTTTTCAGTAACATCCTGACCAATAACAACACCACTATTTTTTATTCCAAAATATAATTGTCCCTTACCATGCTTATTTAAGATAGACACTATTGAGATTATTGCCTCTTTCATCTCTGACGTTGACTTTTTTAGCTCAACAGTTTCACTCTCCACAGATTACCACTATACCAAGAAAAAAGATAAAACTATCTGAACAAAAACCGGAGAAAACGGGGAAAAAAGCGAAAGAATAAACAAAAAAAGCGGAAGAATTACGAAAAAAGAAAGGATGCCCGGAAATCTTCCGGAAAAAGCGGAAAAAAGGAATGTTTAAATAAGCAAGAATACAGTTCAACGGTATGAAAACAACAGCAACCATTGCAAGCGCGATAACGGCAATCATCCTGATAACAATAATATTTCTCATCACAATCAAAACAGAACCACAACAAGACACGCAAACAACACTCTGCCAAAAAACAGGAGGAACATGGACAGAGTGCGGGTCAGGATGCGGGCCGCTAACAAGACAACAAGAAGAAAATGAAATCAACATAAGTTACAGAACACACAAGATGTACTTTGGAGATTACGAAGGAGTGGACAAAACTATCAGGGAATATTATGAGAAATATCCAATGACTGAAAAAGAGTATATTTTTCTTATCGGCGGAGGACCACTGCCGATAAGAAAATTAACATACGAAGAATTCAAAGAAGAATACTTCAAAGGAACATTCAGGCCTGAAGTGCTATTATGCCCGGCAGTATGCATACCACAATGCGAATGCCCGCAAGAAAAAAAATACTGGGACGGGACGAAAGGATGTGTAAAGTGAGGAAAAACAACAAATATTTAAATCTCCAAAACAAAAACATCTCATGAAACTGCTATTCATATGTAACCAGAACAAGAACAGAAGCAAAACAGCGGAAACAATGTACAAAAAAAGATATCTGACAAAATCCGCAGGACTCTACAATGAACGACCAGTTACGAAAGAACAAATAGCTTGGGCAGACACCATTATAGTCATGGAAAATGAACAAAGAAAAGAAATATCAAAAAGATTTCCAGCACAATATATGCAAAAAAAAATACTCACACTGAATATACCGGACGTGTACAAAAATGGACAGCCAGAACTTGTAAAAGAAATATCAGAAAAGATGAGAGGATTGCTGTAACCACTCGTTCAACTGTACCTTCGCTTCAAAAAGAGATGAAAAAAATAAGGTTTCAGAAATTGAAAGAGTCGGATATCTTCTTGTTACCTTATATTTCACACCGCCATTACGAATACATAGCAGAGAAACCTCCCAACCATCAACAAGTTCACTCCCCATTACTTCCACCAACAACAAATTTTTTACCGTTATAATAACCATTCAAGCGAACGCTCTGACCAACACGAACAGAAGAATTGCCGAGAATAACTTCAACGCGAGAGCCGTCAACAACAACCGCGCGACCATCAGCAACAGAAAAAACAACGCCCCTAAGAGTAACAGAAGGATTCACATTCACGAAAAAAGAAAGAAAAATACCAATAACCAAAAGCAAGACCGCCAAAACTGCAAGAGAACGATTATCCACAAGACAACAACAAGAAAAAAAATATTTAAGTGCGTTGCGATAAAAAAACCGGAAATTCTCCGAAAGAACCGGAATATTTGCGGAAAAACAACCAAAAAGCATATAAAGAAACAAGAATCACGAATACACAAAGACATGGTCTTTGGCGCGTCAAAACTCAAAGTTTTGAGCGCAATAAAAAAAAGAGATGACAGAACAGATAACCATAGGAAGAAGAACAGAAAGCCCGAGCAGTGTAAAAACGTACAAGCAATGCCCAAGAAAATATTATTACAACTACATAGAAGAACTGCCAACAAGCCCAAGCATACACCTAGCCAGAGGAAAAATAGTTCACAGCGTTCTGGAAAAATTTTACGACCAGAACACCGAAAAATTAGATTGGGAAACGATGGAACCACAACTATTAATGACCGCGCAACAATTACTAATAAAAGAGTGGAAAAATAACAATATAGAACTGGCAAGACTACAACTAACAGAAGAAGAAACAGTCCAATACTTCGAAGAAACACTACACATGATAGTAAACTGGACAATACAAAAAGCCCACGAACTGCAAAAATACAAAAATTCAGGAACGGTCCAAGAAATATTCAAAATGTTCACACCAAGAAGAGAACAAGAATACGAAAGCGAAAAACACGGAGTCAGAGGATTCATAGACATGATAGAAGAAACACCCGAAGGAGTAAAAATAATGGATTACAAAACAAACAAAAGCCAAGACATAGAAGACCACAGATTACAGCTGGCAATATACGCACTATTATACAAAGAAAAACACGGAAAACTGCCGGACAAAACAGGAATATACTTTCTAAGAGGAACACAAGAACACTTGGAAGTAAACGAAGAATTAGTACAATACGCGATAAAAAACCTGAAAGAAATACACTCAAAAACGAAAAGCAACAACTACACAGACTACCCAAAACAATTAAGCAAGCTGTGCAACTACTGCGACTACAACGAAATGTGCTTCAAAGGAAAAAGCGCAGAACAATACAAAAAAGAGTTCAAAGAAAAATCCGACATGACAAAAGTTGCGTTCGACGTGCACCATTGACTTGAGTCAATGGGTGGGTTGACGCGCCCATTGATTTGAATCAATGGGCAGGGCGGGCAACTTTTGAGCATGATCAAGAACTGTGAGGTTCTTGACATGACGAAAATGGCGTTCGACGCACCCGGTCAAAGTTCGGATTCTAAATCTTTTTCTTTAACTCCAAACCACTCTTTTCGTATCATCCCTAGTTCGTCCATCCTGTTGATTGTCGCCTCCCTTTCCTCCCTAGCCCATATTGTTTCCGGATGTCTCGCGGAATAATTCAAAAAAAGGTCATGACATTCTTTTTTTGTTTTGCCTCTCAAAATTTCTGGCGGAAATATTGTGAGAAGCGATTGTAATGCTATTTCAAACTCTAATATTTGAAGTCTGTATACCGCTCTCGCAATTCCACTTTTTTTGTCATGTTGAGATTCTTTTCCAAAATCTTCGAGTCCTTCAAGGAGCGCCCCGTACAGTAGCTGCAGCTGCTCCTCAGTATGCATTCCCGGTTGTTCTCCATATCCAAGCGCTCTGCTTGCTCGCGCCCATTCCCAATAAAGCACGGAATCATCAGAACAATGAACCACTTGTGCCCCCATGCAGATAGTATATGCAGCGCACATTTATAAATCTTTGTTCTCTTTATCCCTGCAAAGTGATTTCCTGA
>CAYJTR010000015.1:0-1599 GCA_964373285.1 uncultured Methanosarcinales archaeon | reverse complement strand
AAAATGGGGTTGCCAGGATTTGAACCCGGATTGCACGGCCCCGAACCGCGAGTCCTACCAAGTTAGACTACAACCCCGAAAAAGCAGGCAAAGGGGAACAATACCAAAGAATTAATAAACCTTTCAGAATAAACAGCCCCAAAGAGGCGAAAAATTGGCGGAACAAATACTCGTATACGCGGGATTCGGGTTTCTGGGAGGGCTCACAAGAGCGGTGATAGGACTGCTAAAATTGTACACGCCAAAAAAAAGAGGAGAAGTAAAACCTGTACACCTGATAATATCGCTATTAGGCTCGGGAATAATAGGAATATTCGCGGCGCTGGTAATATCAACAAGCTTCCCACTAGCAATACTTGCAGGGTATGCAGGAACAGATTTTATAGAAAATGTTTACAAGCTAAGAATTAAAGGCAAAACGATTCAAGCAAAATGAAAATATGCCCAAAATGCGGAAAAAAAACACTGGAAGAAAAACAAAAAGGATTTTTGTGCACCGACTGCGGGTACAAAGCAGATTTCGAGGTTTATTAAAACTCTCATTAAAAAAAAGGTGATAAAATGGCAAACATTCACAAAGGACAAAGAGTTGCAGTATTCGTAGACGTGCAAAACCTGTATTACACCGCGAGAAACATTTACGGAAAACACGTGAACTATCACAACCTTTTAAGAAAAGCAGTAGACGGAAGAATACTCGTAAGAGCCCTCGCGTACGTGGTAAGAACAGAAGAAGTTGACAAGGAAGCATTCTTCGAAGCGATAGCAAACATCGGATTCGAGATAAAAAGCAAAGATTTACAAATATTCGGAGGAGGAGCAAAAAAAGGAGATTGGGACGTAGGACTGGCAGTTGATGCTATACAACTGGCGCCAAAAGTTGACACGATAATACTGGCATCAGGCGACGGGGACTACGTGCCACTGGTAGAACACCTGCAAAAAGCAACGGGGTGCAGAGTAGAAGTTATGAGCTTCGGAAAAAGCACGAGCGCAAAATTAGTAGAAGCGGCAGACAACTTTATAGACATGGACAAAAACACGCAATACCTGATGGAAAGAACAACGAAAAACAAGTAAGCAAAATGAAAAATTGATATCCATACATTTGCCACCCGCCAAAATCACAACAATTAAAAAAAGAAAAGAAATCACGACACCAAAAGGTGAGAAAAATGATATACCTGAACGAAGAAAATTATCAAGAAGAAGTCAAAAACAGCAAGATACCAGTATTCGTAGACCATTACGCGGACTGGTGCGGGCCATGCAAAATGATAGCGCCGATATACGAAAAATTAGAAAAACACTTCAAAGGAAAAGCAAAACTAGCAAAGCTAAACGTTGACGACAATCCAACAATAGCGCAAAACAACAACGTCAGAGGAATACCAACAATAATACTATTCAGAGGAGGACAAGAAATAGACAGGTTCACAGGATACCTGCCAGAAGAAGAACTAAAAAAGAAAATGGAAGAAATAGCCGCGAAAAAACCAACAGCGTAAAAAAAATCTCACTCAACCCTAACACTCAAACCCTTAACGACACCATTAGGGTAAAGAGATGCTGCGCTAGTGGTGGATAGATCTGCACATT
>CAYJTR010000014.1:8759-19324 GCA_964373285.1 uncultured Methanosarcinales archaeon | reverse complement strand
AACAGAAAAAAACACCATGCAGCACCTAAAACCAGAAGACCTGAAAAATCTGACGCCGGAACAATTGCAAGAATTACAAAAACAAAACTGCGTATTCTGCCACATAATAAGCGGAAAAATACCATCAAAAAAAGTGTACGAAGATGAAAAAGTGCTGGCGATACTGGACATAAATCCGGCGTCGCAGGGACACGTAATAATAGTGCCAAAAACGCACGCCACGATAATGCCGCAATTATCAATAGAAGAAACAGCCCACGTGGCAATAACGACAAAAATAATATCGCACGCAGTACTAAAAGGAATGAATTGCGGGGGGACAAGCATATTCATAGCCCAAGGAATGGCGGCGGGGCAAAGAGCAGGGCACGTCATAGTTCACGTAATACCCAGAGAAAAAGATGACGGAATACTGCTAAACCCTGAAGACGATGCGAAAACACCAGCGGCAGATCAGGCAAACACTACCAAAGAATCTCCAACAAAAGAGATAAATTTAGACGAATTATCAAGGCTGATGAAATGAATATTACAAAAGAAGAAAATGTAATTGTTGGAAGCCCGGAAAATCCCTGCGCCAGGGGAGAAATAGCCATAACTCCAAAACAAAAATTCACGATAATAGAAGAAACCCCTGACGAAATAGTCGGAGAATTATTCACCAAAGCAAACGAAGAAACCATAAAATTTTTCAGGGAAAAAAAAGTCCAAGGAGTAAACATTCTGATACAAAACGGGACAACAGCAGGGCAAACAAAAGCACAAATACAATTAAGACTAATACCAAGACAGGAAAACGACGGAATACCACTAACCTGGAATCCCAGACAATCAACAGAAGAACACCTCGCAGAATCACAAAAAAGAATAACAAAAGCGCTAAAAGAAATATCAGAAAAAGAACAAGAAAAAGCTGAATCTCCCCCAAAACAGCAAATGGCTCAGGAAAGGAAACCTGCGGAGAACCAAGCAACGAAAATTCATGAAGAAGAAAAACAAAAAGAAGCAATAGATTACAAAATAAGACAGCTGAGAAAAATACCCTAGCAGTTCTATTGCTGCTCTATTAATAATGCCGGCTTCCCGGGCAATGACTTTTTAGATTTAAGGTCTGAACTTTCCTGAGACTTAACAATCAAAACTTCTTTAGCCCTGCACTTTTCAGAAATAATTCTATTAGAATTTTTCAAAACTTCAAACTCTTCATTCTGGGAAAGAATAACCCCTGAAACTTTTTTAACATCCTTAACAAGGAAAGGAACAAGCCTGCTAACTTCCTGACTGTGCTTCTTCATATCGCCAGCCAAAACTTTTCTCAAAATGATTCCAACATCACGAGATTCATCCAACAATTTTTTAACGCTCTTGAAAAGGTCATACTTCCAGGGCTCCGCGACAAAAATAGTGATTCTTTCGCAACTCTTAATATTATTAATCTCCATAACGCGAAAAACATCCCTGACAGTCTGATCAACAAGATATTCCTTGGCACCCAGAGAATTATCTATCCTGCTCTCATCACACGAAGGCCACGAAGAGTGGGAAACAAAACCCTGAAACCCGTGCAACTCCCACAACTCCTCACAAATGTGAGGGCAAAAAGGAGCAATTATACGAATGCATGAAGACAAATCGTCAGGGCTCAATTCACTTCCGATATTATCGAACAATTCCCTCAAACAAATTATTGCCATATTATACTTGAACTGCCCAATATTTGCTGTAACAGTTTTAATTGCAGAATTAATCCTGCTGGAATCAACACTGGAAGTTTTCCCAACAACAACATTGGACAAGCATAAAAACATTTTCTGGACAAGCTTGTGGGCGCTCTCCATACCATTATCGCTCCAAGAAAAATCCTTGTCGGGGCTGGCAACAGATACGAGGAAAACCCTCAAAGAGTCAGCACCATACATGCCGATACTATCAAGAGGATCAATAACATTACCCCTAGATTTGGACATTACAAAACCATCAATCCCATGAATCATTCCCTGATTGAAAAGTCTGGGAAAAGGCTCGCTAATATCGAGCATTCCAAGATCCCTCAAAGCCTTAACAAAAAATCTGGCGTAAATCAAGTGCATACAAGCGTGCTCGGCACCGCCTATATACTGGTCAACAGGCATCCAATAATTAACAATCTTTTTATCAAAAGGAGATTTAGAATTCCTGCTATCAGCAAACCTCAAAAAGTACCAGCTACTATCAAAAAAAGTATCCATAGTATCAGTCTCCCTGCGAGCGACAGAATTGCAACGAGGACACTTAGTTTTCACAAAAATATCACTGGACTCAAGAGGGTTTCCGGAACCAAAAGTAACATCGGCAGGCAAAAGCACAGGAAGATCCCTGACAGGCACGGGAATAATGCCGCAAGAACTGCAATAAATAACGGGAATAGGAGTGCCCCAATAACGCTGCCGGGAAACAAGCCAGTCCCTCAGCTTGAACTGAACACTACTGCCGCCTTTCTTCTCACTAGCCAAAAACTCAGTAATTTTTTTCCGGGCAACAACACTATCAAGACCGCTAAAACTACCGGAATTCACCAAGACGCCATCACCGACGAAGGCCTCGCTCAAAGATTTAGGAACAATCTTTTTCTCTCTGGGATGAACAACAATTTTTATAGAAATATCATACTTCTTGGCAAAATCAAAATCCCTCTGATCATGAGCAGGAACCGCCATAACAATACCGCTCCCATAATCAGCAACAACAAAATTGCCCGTGAAAACAGGAATGCTCTCACCAGTAAGAGGGTGAACAGCATAACTGCCAGTAAAAACGCCATCCTTCTCAATATCAACAACCGCCTCCTGCTTAGTGGAATGAATCTTCCTCAAAAAAGAATCAACAGCGCTCTTCTGCTTAGGAACAACAAAATCAGAAAGCGAAGGGTGCTGGGCCGAGACTACAAGAAAAGTAACACCGAACAAAGTATCAGGCCTAGTAGTAAAAATAGTCCAAGGCTTCTTATTAATTTCAAAAATAATATTAGTTCCATAACTCTTGCCAATCCAATGCTTCTGCATAGACTTAATGCGCTCAGGCCACTCCAAAGAATCGACGCACTTCAAAAGCTCATCAGCATACTCAGTAGTTTTTATGAACCACTGCTCGAGATGCCTAACCTCAACAGGAGTGTCCAAATGCCTCCAGCAAGCGCCATTATGAACCTGCTCATTGGCAAGAACGGTGGCACACTTAGAACACCAATTAACACCAGCTTTCTTCCTATACACCAAACCCCTCTCCATCAACTTAAGAAACAAATATTGGTTCCACTTGTAATAACTAGGATCAGAAGTTTTCAACATCCTGCCCCAATCATAACTCAAACCCAAAGCTTTCTGCTGAGAAATAAATTTCATGATTGCGGAATCAGTAAAATCCTTAGGATTAACGCCCGCCTTAATAGATGCATTTTCCGCGGGAAGACCAAAAGAGTCATAACCAGTAGGGTACAAAACATTAAAGCCGCTCATACGCTTAAACCTTGAAAAAATGTCGCCAATAGTATAATTAAAAGCGTGACCAATGTGAAGACCGGAACTCGAAGGGTAAGGAAACATTTCAAGAACATAACATTTCTCCCTAGAAGAATTCTCGGAAACGACAAACGCGTTGGAATCAGACCACCTCTTCTGCCACTTGCGCTCAATAGATGCAAAATCATAACTTGAAGATTCAGCACTGCGAGACTCCTTAACACTGCTCATAATTACGCAAAATCAAGAAGGAGATTTTTAAGCTTTGCCATAAGAATGCATTTAACCATTATTAAAAACTTTAAACAAGCAGCGCAATGAACAAGTTGCCAAAAAACAGCGTTAATACCAGAGCGAGAAAGAACACAGGAACGAAAGGAAGGCCATACTTAACAGACACGTACTTAATCTTTTTTTGGGAATGCAACCTTTTCAACATTTTAATCTCATCAATAGTTACACCAGTGCCGCCGCTCCTAACAATAACCCTCCCTCCGGAAATGACTGGAACTGCAAGCCAGTCACCCTCGGTAAGATTAACAGGAGAAATATTTTTAATAAAAGCCACGCGCTCAACAACCTTCACAACATGCAGCAAAATTACGAGCAGAGGAACTCCAAAACCAAAAGATGCAAGAATAATTCTTGACAAGAAATTATCCGTCAAAAATAGAAGCAGGACAACTAATAAAAATAATACTAAAGCAATAATCACAGAATTAACAAAACTCCTGCTCTTAAAAAGAATAGTCCTGACTCGCCTATAATGCCTCACCACGAGTATTGAAAACCATGCAATGCCGTACAACGCGGCAGCAGGAAATATATTAAAGAAAAAAGAGGCGCCAACATTAGAAAAGTCAAACCATGCGCCAATAAGAGCCCCAAGAGCTATCAAAGTTTTAACATCACCACCGCCCCACTGGCCCGAAAAAAACATTGAAAAGCCAAGAATTCCAAAAAGAACAATTCCCGAAAAACTATAAATTATGGGGATAAATGACTGGCCAAGTATTGACGACAGAAGGGCAATGCCGATACCTGAAGAAAAAAAGAAATAGTTAAGCCAGTCAGGAACTTCATGCCAGCGAAAATCGCAAACACTAGCGACGAATAAAAAAATAAGGGACAAAAATAACACTTCCATAAAGCGGTAAGCAGGATGAAAGTTTATAAATATGTATCATTACACAGGAGATTTATGATAACACACATAGCATACCAGCCGGAACCATTAAACATAACAGGAACGGATGTGCATGAATCATGGAATACGAGAATAGAACAAGTCAAGAAAATACTCCTGCAAAATTATAACGATGAAGTAATAGTTGTAACAATAAATATTCTTGGAACAAAATACCACGAGTCAGAAATAGACCCGCTAACAACATTGTTCAGAGAATTGGCGAGATGGGAAGGATTCCAAAAAAATCAAACAAGAGTTGCAATACTAGGAAAATGGTACAACCTCCCCGGAAGATTAGTGGAAGCGATAAAAGAGCTGATAGAGTCAACAAAAGATTACGATTCAACATTTCTAAACATGTACCTAAACTATGATTCCAAAGAAGAAATATTGGATGCGGTGAAAAACATATCAAGAGCAGTATCCGCAGGAAAACAAGACGTAGAATTAATAAGCCAAGAAACACTAAGAGATAACACGTACACGCCCCACACGCCGCCCCCACAAAAAATAGTGCTGACAAACAATCAGAAAAAACTAAACACGAGCTTGTACGACGCTCCAACGATGAGGATAATAATGTCCGAAAAGAAATTCGAAGAATTAACACCTGAAGACATTAAAAGATTCGAACAACAAGATTTATAAATACTCCCCCGACCACGGCAGTATGGGAAGAATAAAAACAAAGCTTATAAAGTCCCTGACGTTTGAACTGTACGGGAAAAATAAGGGCTCGTTTGCAAAAAACTTTGAGCACAACAAAAAAATAGTATCACAAAACATTGAAGGAGCGAGCAAAAAAGTGCGAAACATAATAGCAGGATACATAACAAGACTTGCAAAAAAACAAGAGTGAACAATAATAAAAATTAATCAATAAAAAATTAATCGATCAAAAACTACACAAACAATTGAGAGGAGAGAAAAATGGAACAAACAATAGTGTACAACGATATACACAACGATAGGTACAAAGAGGAAGTCGAAGGGTACAACGAAGAAGGATATCCGCAGGAAGCAGGCCATGAAAACAGCCACGAAACCGCCGGAGAATACAAAGACAACATAATATTTATAGGAAACAAGCCATTCATGAATTATGTAACAGGAGTGGTAATGCAGTTCGCAACAAAAGGAGCTCAAGAGGTTATAATAAAAGCCAGAGGAAAATTCATATCAAGAGCCGTAGACGTGTCAGAAGTAGCGCTGAAAAGATTCCTAAAAGACGAAATACTCCCCGGAGGCATAAAAATAAATTCAGAACAGTTCACAAACAGGGAAGGAAGAGATGTAAGAGTGAGCACTATAGAAATTACACTATTGAAAAAGTAGCCCAAACCTTATAAATAATCTGCAATTACTTACAGTTATGAAGCCAGTTTGGGAGAGAGGGGACGAGAACCACCCGAGAGGAACAGCAGTAATTTACACGGACCAAAGAGCAGTGGATGATGGAGTGCTATTCACCGCAGAATCATTCATTCCGGGAAGATTGGACACGCTAATAAGACTCATAGACCCAAAATGGTACTGGAAAGCAATAAGCGAAGGAGAAGTACTGCCCTCAGGAAAACCACCAGTATACAACAGCCAAGGATTAAAAGAGCGACTGGACGCGGCAGGATTCATAGGATCAGTGGAAAGCATAGAAATATTCAGGCAACCATACTTTTTACAGGCAGACATAATAAGATTAAACGACTGCGCTCCAAAAAAAGCAGCACTAAACGCGCTAAAATCATACGCCGAACTATACAGCTCATCAAGAATAAACTGGCTTATACAAAGAGCGATAACAAGAGAAAAAAACCATTATTTACTACTAGAAAAAGAACCAGAAAAACTGGAAAGAATATTAAGAGAGCTAATAAAGAATTGCGACGCAACAATACTGGATGATGGCATGCACGCGGACGCAAGAGAAGACTTGGAATGGTTCCTAAGAGGAGAATTATTCGCACCATACGTGCCAGTACTGTTCACACATATAAAATTAAGAGAGCAAGAAAAAGTAAGAGATTACGCAGACATATTAGTAGCAATAGCAACAGAAAGATTCGAAAAAGTAGAAGAAGTTTTGAAAAGAAAAAATGTACTGCTGCCAGACCAGCTAAGAGCGATGATAACACTGGAAAGAAATATGAAAGAACGAAAAGCGGCCACAAGCGTTGAGGCGAAAGTATGATTCTTTCCAAAAGAAAAAACATTATAAATGACGCCCTATAAAACAAAGTTCTGGAAATTAATCAAGATGTTTAGGGCTCGTAGTATAGCTTGGATAGTACGACCGGCTTCGGACCGGTAAACCAGGGTTCAAATCCTTGCGAGCCCGTGAGAAGCCAACAAGGGGGGTAGTTTATGAGGGTCGCAATCAATGGAATCATAATAAATGATGACAAAAAAATTCTCATCGTCAAAAAAAGAAATCACTGGATACTGCCCGGAGGGAAACCCAGAATAGAAGTATCAGAATCAGATATTGATTGTCTCGCGAGGG
Source organism: uncultured Methanosarcinales archaeon (assembly GCA_964373285.1). Classification (GTDB taxonomy): domain Archaea; phylum Nanobdellota; class Nanobdellia; order Woesearchaeales; family ARS49; genus JACQMS01. The sequence continues at coordinate 12,138 of CAYJTR010000014.1, read as the reverse complement.
AAATAAGAGAAGAAATAGGTGTCGAAATTTTGAAATATTCCTGGTACGAACGATTTGAAGGAAGAACACCAAACACTGGAGACATGCTCGAGGCGAGAACGTATTTTACAACGATTCAAGGAGTGCCGGAGCCAAGAGCAGAAATAACCGATATAGTGTGGGCGGGCAGGGCACAAATCCAAGAATACCAATTATCGGATATTACCGGGAAAATTATTGAGTCATTACAACAAGATAATCATTTGTAAAAATTTCCCGGCGGCATTCTTTCTATCTTCTCTTCTTTCTGGACTTCGCCAATCGCATAAGTTTTTTCACTTTAGAATCCTTGCTCTTCCTGCTAGGCCTTCTACCAGAGTATTTCGCTCTTCGGGAAGACTTGCGAGACGCTTTTTTTCTCGCCCTGCTTTTTGCAACTTTTGCTCTCTTTTTTACCATTGGAGTATGAACGCTGACCTATGGACTCGGTGAAAAAGTGCCTCCAACGATCGATAAGGTCAATCTTAACCTCTTAACTCGCTGTAAAGGTTATCTTCTTCGCGCCTACAATAGCTTAACAAGCGTAGATTTCATGCAATGAGTTATAGTCCATTCATCACATTGATAGTTGAACACCTGACAGAGGCTTGCACGGACGCATCCTTTCCAGGACAACCGATATATCCGGGTCAGCGTTGACCTATTTTTGTGGAGAGTATTTAATTATTTGTGACCACTGCACAATAGTTTAGAACTTAGAGGCGCGAATTTTTACACCGCCACCAATTTTTCAGGAATAAAAGTGCACTTGTGCTCTTCAGTAACAAGCATGCTCTCGTGAGATTTTATGAAAGGAAAAGCATCATGCAAAGAGTGAATAATCTCTTTAAGGTCCAACTGGTTCTTAACATGAAAGTCAACATTAAGACTTTGAGCGCCTATAGCGTTGGCAACGAAAACAACATTGTTATGCTTGTACAAAGTTTCTATAATAGCCCTCTTCTGCTCCTTGGTAGAGGTTTCGAGCTCGAAAAGAGTATAATACCACTCCAGCCCCAACTTGAAAGGGTTAATCTTTATACTAAACCTTTGAATCAAGCCATCACTATGCATTTTTTTAATTCTGGACTTAACAGTGTTAGGAGAAAGCATCAGCTTTTCAGCCATTTTTAACGACGATAATCTGACATTATTGTTAAGCTCCCGCAAAATACTTTTGTCCACAACGTCCAGCTCATAAAGAGCCCTGCGACCATAATATTGACGATTAGCATCTTCAATCTTTCTACTGGACAAGTGCTTCTTATCGCAAGGAAAAGCATCAATAATTATCTGAAAAGATTTACCCTCAAGAGATTCATTAAATTTTTCCTGAACCCTCTCAAGAAGTTCCTGAAGTTCAGTGGCGTCCTTAGCAAGAACTGCGGCTATAACATTCCACTTGCCGACACAAGAAACCAGCCAAGAAACTTCCGGCTGAGAATAAAGAAATTCCACGATTTTTTTAGAATCTTTCTCCCTAACATTAAGGAACACATTGTAAAAAGTAAATCCCAACATTTGAGAATCTATAATCGGAAGCAAATGATTAACCACTTTGTTATCCAGCAAAACTTTCATCCTGTAAGCTACGGCCTGCTTGCTCAAACCAACAGATCTGGCAATGCTGGAAATACTCTGCCGGGAATTCCTGTCAAGCTCTGAAAGAATTTTGTAATCCTTAGCGGTTAAAGTTTGCATGAGTATAAAAACCCCTCATAACGAACAAAGTGTCACTAATATATAAATTTTTTGACGATTTGACAAAAAAACTGTTGGAACATTATAAATAAGACAAAAACAGTGATAAGAAGCATGTTTGAAAGAATAGCTCAAAGGACGCTGCCACAAAAAGGGGAAATTCTCGAAATGCAGAAAAAGGTGAGCATAGCACAACAAAGAAGGCAAGGAAGATACATAATAGACGGATACTCAGAATTTTGTCACAGCTCACCAGTTGCAAGCTAAAGAAAACCCAGAAAGCAGATGATTAGGGGAAGTTATAAGCATCAAGAATCCGGCTCTGTCCCGAATCTCGCAATGCTCGACTTTTGCCACCAGTTCGCACCACTATTTTTCTTACTATGGTCGACGCTCCCCGTGAGGGACAACCCCCTCGTCAACAAATCGTTGCTTAACTCATAGTGCTCACAAAAGGTGGCAAAAGACTTTCAGGACAGAGCCAAGAATCCGCTACTTTTAAAAACAGTTCAACATTCCAAAAACGAAATGCCAACAAAAATAGTCATAGGGTACAAAGGAAAAGCACTACAACAAGAAGTGGAGCTAGGGCAACTAGTAGGAAGAAAAATAGGCGACAAAGTAGAAGGAAGCATTATAGGCCACGAAGGGTACGAGTTTGAAATAACAGGAGGGTCAGACCACTGCGGGTTCCCGATGAGAAAAGACGTAGAAGGAACAAACAGGAAAAGAATACTGGCAGTCCAAGGAGTAGGACTTAACAAAGCAAGCAAAGGAATAAGAATAAGAAAAACAGTGGCGGGCAACACGATTCACGAAAAAATCGCTCAAGTAAACCTAAAAACGATAAAAGAAGGAATCAAACCATTAATAGAAGAGAAGAAAGAAGAAAAAAAAGCAGAGGTGCAAGCACAATGAACATAACAGGAATACAGCCAAACACGAACGTAACACTAGAAAAAGTAACGGTGACAAGCAAGCCGGAAGCGAGAACCTTCGACAAGTACGGAAAAAAAGGCAGGGTAACAACAGCGAGAATAAAAGACGACAGCGGAGAATGCGACCTAACACTATGGAACGACGACATAGAAAAAGTATCAGAAGGAGACACGATCAAGCTAACAGACTGCTGGGTTAAAGAGTGGAACGGAAAAATACAAATAAGCACCGGCAAGAATGGAAAAATAGAAAAAGTATAAATTTTTGCAAAAATAAAGAAATAAGTACTCAGGAGGTACGAAAAATGGCCTTAGTAGATATGTGTGGAGGAGTGTATAAGTTGACCGCTGAAGAGGACAATGAAATATGCCAATTAGTATTAGAAGTTTACACACATCAAGCAAGACGCGAAGTGGGAGATAAAATTCCTGAGGGAAAACTAAGCAGAGAAACAGAACAACAACTGAGGGATAAATTGACGCTGGCAATCATAGATAATTGCATGAAATCGCTAATAGATTACCTATCCGCGAGAGGGCTCTATTACCAGATAAATGTTCAAAGGGGGCAAGTTTTCGTGCCAAACGTTCCAAGGTCACTGCGCAGAGAAATAATGACTGGAGATATAAGAGATGTGGTTTGCGGTTTTGAAGAACTGCCGAGAGGACAAATATTCCAGCAAGCATTAGACTTCGACGGAATACAATTGTACTAAAACGAA
>CAYJTR010000014.1:0-8659 GCA_964373285.1 uncultured Methanosarcinales archaeon | reverse complement strand
CCTCTCGCGCATGGAGTTGCACACAATCCGCGAAGAGAAGGGAAGCATAGGAATAGCGCCGGAAGAAAGACCTCTGGAAAGAAAAATAAATTACGGAATTATAGTGATAAACAAGCCAGCAGGGCCGACAAGCCACCAAGTATCAGACTACGTACAAAAAATATTAGGAATAGAAAAAGCAGGACACTCAGGAACACTAGACCCTGGAGTAACAGGAGTGCAGCCAGTAGCCCTTGGAGACGCAACAAAAATAACAACGATAACACTCAAAAGCGACAAAGAATATGTAGGAGTAATGCACCTGCACAAAGAAGCCGCAAAAGAAAAAATCGTTGAAGCACTAAAAAAATTTACGGGAACAATAATACAGCTGCCGCCAATAAAAAGCGCGGTGAAAAGACAAGAAAGACCGAGAAAAGTATATGAAATAGAATTATTAGAATTAGAAAAACAGGACGCGCTGATAAGAGTTAAATGCGAAGCCGGAACGTACATAAGAAAACTATTCCACGACATAGGCCAACACTTAGGAGTGGGAGCGAACATGGCGCAACTGGTAAGAACAAAAGCCGCAGGGTTCAGCGACAAAGAAATGACAACACTGCAAAAATTATCAGACGCGGTTTACGAATGGAAAGAAGAAAAAAAACCGGAAAAGTTGAACAAAATAATATTCCCCGTTGAAAGATTAGTCAAAGAAATGCCAAAAATAATAGTTTCAGACGGAGCCATAAAAAGCTTAACCCATGGAAGCACGCTAAAAAAACCTGGGATTACAGCATTCAACGACTTCAAAAAAGAAGAAACAATAGCGATAATGACATCAAAAGGAGAATTAGTAAGCATAGCAAAAGCGCTGGTTGAAAGCGAAGAAATAAAAAAAATGGAAAAAGGAATAATAGCGAAAAGCGAAAGAGTATACTACAAAGACGAATGGATCTGATAGTCAGGAAGTAACTTTACGTGCCGAAAATTGCTCTCGACGCACGCCACTGACTTAACTAAACGGATAACACTACAACAAAAAAAGAACCGAAAAAAATATTTTAAAAATGTTTTAGAAACAATTAAAAAGTCACCTCTTAGAATATTGCTATGAATCCCATAACAGTAATAGAAACTAAAGATTTAACAAAAGAATTCACAGTAAAGAAAAATACTGGAAGCTTTCTCAGGAGGATACTATCAAGAGAAAACGTAATAATAAACGCAGTCAGAGGAATAAATATAAAGGTAAATAAAGGAGAATTGGTTGGACTAATAGGACCTAACGGTGCAGGAAAAAGTACCACAATAAAAATGTTAACAGGAATACTGCATCCAACAAGCGGAACTATGAAAATATTAGGAAAAAACCCGGTCACAGAAAGACAAATACTTGCGTACAATATAGGAACAATATTTGGACAAAAACCACAGTTATGGTACCATTTGCCAGCAATCGATACGTACAATCTTTTAAAAGATATTTATAATATCAATGATCAAGAGTACAAACAGAGATTGCGTCAGCTCGTAAAAGAATTTGAGGTTGAACATCTAATAAACACTCCTGTAAGAAAGTTATCACTTGGAGAAAGAATGAGGTGTGAACTTATAGGTTCACTACTTCACAAACCGCAATTACTATTTCTTGACGAGCCAACGATAGGCATGGACATTATAGTCAAGAAAAAAATAAGAGAAATGATAAAAAGAATGAACAAAGAACACGAACTTACAATAATACTAACAAGCCACGATCTGGAAGATATAGAAGATGTATGCGAGAGAATAATAATAATAAATCATGGGGTTATAGTGTATGATGGTTCAGTCAAAGGCATAACAAAAAAATATTTGTCAACAAAAATAGTTACAGTTATAACTAGAGATGGAAAACCACTATTATATCCTAGGGGGGTAAAAATAAAGTCATTAGATAAATTCAAAACTGAAATACATGTGAACACGAAAAAAACACCTCTCAAAAAACTCAATAGTTATTTGTTCAACAGAAATGAGGTAGAAGATATGACTATAGAGGATTTGCCAATAGAAGAAGTAATAACAAAAATATACTTGGAGAAAAAATGACGAACAAGTATTTAAGCATAGGACTAGTCAACATGCGTCAAAACTTGACATATTTTTCAGACTTCGCCTTTTCAACAATATTTATCATGGTAATACTTTATGTGTACAGTTATTTTTGGAGAGCAGTGTACACGACAACACCAGTACAAGGATATACAATAATACAAATGCTGTGGTATCTCGTATTTACCGAAGCACTCGTAGTATCACCAAGACCCATAGTAGAAACAATAACTAACGAGGTGCAAAACGGGGAGATAGTAGTACACCTCATTAGACCATACAATTACATATTACATCATTACGCGTTCTACATGTCGGGAACGCTACTAAAATTTCCTTTCTACATCGCAGGAGGCGCGCTCGTAGTAACACTAACAACAGGAACAATAACTATTATCCCGGCAGGAATACTGCCATTAATAATTTCTGCACTGCTGAGTTTTACACTGTCATACGTTATACTTGCAACTATAGGCCTGCTAGCATTCTGGACAGAAGACGCCAGACCAATAGAGTATATAACATCAAAATTAGTATTCATACTAGGAGGGATGCTCGTGCCGATAGATATATTTCCTCAGTGGATACAAAACATATCACAATATCTCCCATTCATAGGAATAGCATACCTGCCCGCAAAATTAGCATTAAATTATACTCACATTCTAGCAGCCAAAACAATGCTTTTACAAATATTCTGGATAGGCATCATAACAATAATTCTTTTCTTTGTTTACAAAAAAGGAGTGAAAAAGGTGGTTATAAATGGAGGTTAAGCACACTTTTAGATTACTTTACAGCTATCTTAAGTTCAATATCTCAACAGCGTTAGAATACAGAACACCATTCATACTGCAAGTAACATTTATGACACTGAATGACATAATATGGATTCTATACTGGTATTTACTATTCATAAAGTTCGGAACGATAAACGGATATTCTTTCAAACACATGCTAATAATTTATGCGATAATATTAGTAGCACACGGGATAACTAGAATAATCTTCGGAAACTCCACCAAACTCGCAGAAGTGATAAGAGATGGAAAACTTGATTACTACTTAACGCTACCCAAAAATACACTTTACCATTTTCTCATAGGAAGAATGAGTGTGCCAGCAATAGGAGACCTGATAATGGGAATCTTGCTTCTGCCACTTGCTATAACAATATCGCAAATCCCGCTAACAATATTTCTAATAATATTAAGCGGTATAAGTTATGTAAGTTATCACATAATAACGGGAAGCATGGCGTTTTATATAAAAAGCTCGAATGATTCAGCAAAAACGCTTAATGATTCAATTATAGTGGCATCAGCAATGCCTACAAGTATTTATGAAGGAGCTGCAAAAATAATAATTTTCACGATACTGCCTGCAGGTTTGATAGTTGGGCTACCAGTAGAACTCCTCTCAAATTATAGTACTCAGCTGTTATTGATATACACGAGTGCAACTACAATACTGTTATTACTAGCGCTTGGAATATACAATTATGGATTAAAAAAGTACGAAAGCGGGAACATGATAGCATCAAGAATTTGAAGATTTCCTTTACTGTCACGGCTCAAAGTTAGGGCGCCGCACTCGCAACCACCGACGGGAAATTGCCCCTCATCATAAACATTTGAAGGAACGGGGCCATTGGGCTGTTCAGGAATATCAGGATCATTGGAAGAATCAGAAAATATGCACAAATTATGAGAAATCTGCTTTTATCAAACTCAACTTCAATTTTAGTACTACTTTTATTAAACTCAATGTTAATTTTAGTAAGATTTATATGGTTGGGCCTGAAATAGGCATGGTATCCACCATTTTATACCAACAAAATAAAAGAAATTACTAAACAACCAAAAATATTCTTTGTTGATACGGGAATCAGGAATACACTCTCAAAAACATTTCTCGAACCAGACGGGGCACTCTTCGAAAATTATGTTCTTTCAGAACTGCTCAAACTTGGCTTTTCACCAAAATATTGGAGGACAAAATCAAAAGCAGAAGTAGATTTTATTATAGAAAAAGACGGGGAAATACTCCCAATAGAAGCGAAATTAAGCACTGAACCACCCAAGATAGAAAAAAGTTTACGCTCTTTCATACAATCATACACACCCAAACGAGCATTCGTCGTTTCATACCATGGAAACAAGAGAAAAACAAGTGTTAACGGGTGTACTGTGCATTTCGTCAACGTTTTAGAATTGAGAACCATGCTGAAAATGAGACGGGAAGATATATAACACTTGCCGACAACGATGAAGAAACAACACTTTTTTCAAAGTATTCCTAAAATTTACCGTTAATCATAAGACTTATTCACGGAAATATTTTTGGAGTAGCTGCCCGAAGAAGAAGATTCGGAATAATCCTCGCTTCTGGCGCTATAATCAACACTTTTGACACTATCAGGAGGGCTTTTCCAAGAATGAAGATTTCCTTTACTGTCACGGCTCAAAGTTAGGGCGCCGCACTCGCAACCACCGACGGGAAATTGCCCCTCATCATAAACATTTGAAGGAACGGGGCCATTGGGCTGTTCGAGAATATCGCGATCATTGGAAGAATCAGAAAACAAAACAAGTCTCGCCTCCTCGCCCTTTTTTCTGTGAGATTCCTCGTGGGCAATCCACTCCTCGCACTCCAAAAGACGCTTGCGCTCAGCAAGCATCCTAACAACCTCCTGAGAGCGGACATCAGAATCCAGAGACTTAACAGGAATAAGCATGCAGTACAGCATGCCAAGTAGTATTAATACTTAACGGAAAACCGCGCGACAACAGCTCTGATGCAATCCTCACTACGTTCGGTCCTTTATGCCAGTTCGCTTCACAATACATTCTTTCAGGGTCGACGCTCCCCGTGAGGGACATCCCCCTCGTCAACAACAATCAAACATTAAAAGGAAGCTCACAATAAGGCATAAAGGAACATTGCATCAGAGCTGCGACAACGTCACATTTTTAAACACCGAACGCAAAACACTCATAAAAGAGGAAAAATGATTAAAAGAGCATTCATACTATTTATCTTAATGTTATTCCTTACGGCGACGGCATCAGCAACGCTTCAGGAATCATTGGAAACTCTTAAAGAAAAAATTTCAGAGTACGAGCAGGGAAAAATAAATTATTTACAATTACAAATATACGCCATAGAAACAAGAAATGACATGAACAAGGAATTAGGGTTGAACGCTTACACAATACAAGATGAAGAGTCAGAAGAAGAAAAATTTGATGAAAATAACGAGATTGAAGAAAATGTAACAGAATTTGACATTCCAGACTATCTGGACGAACTAGACTCACATTTTGAAAAAGTAGAAATGCTGTTCGAGAAAGGTGATGATGAAAAAGCAGAAAAAGAATTAGCGGCCGCGAAAGAACTGCTGGAAAAAAACGGAAAAACAAAATCAGCAGAGCTGGTAAAAAAGATGATAGACGCGTCACAACGAAAAGATTACTCAAAAATGATGAAGTATGCAGGAGAACTAGAAAGAACTGTAACCGAAGAAATAGGACTGCCGGAATTTGACAAGAAAGGCAGAGGCAATGGAGAAGAGTCCAGAAAAGAAAAATTTTCCAAAAGGTTTGAGGGAGTGGGCTCTGAAGCGCTAAAAAGAGTATTCGGAGAGCCAACAAGACTTACGGACTGGCTGTGGAATGCAAACGAGGAAAGATCGGAAAGAACTGATTTCAGACTTCCAGAATGGGAAAAGACGATCCATGAGGGGGAAAAAATAAAATTAGTATTAAGAGCACACCCAAATGTGATAACGATCAACGGTGAAAGAACAACATTCTACTGGACAAACCTAGAAGTAAGATTCAAGAGAAAGCTATCAATAAGCCCTTCACAAATTATAAGCAAATTAAGATCGCTGACAGACATTGAAGATTTAGCGGGGGCGTCAGCAAGCGCTGAACAACAACTAAACCAGTACTTACAAGACAACAAAGAACAATGCTTTGCAACGCTAAAAGAATTATTCCCCGAAGCAGATATTAAAGAAGAAGAGCAAGAAAGAGCAGATGTCACGATTGCAAGAAACGAGAGAGCAGAAATGAGGTTAAACATGAACAGGTGCCTCAACTGCGAGCAAACATGGCTGTGGTTTGGAGTCAACGCTTGGGGCAACACAAAAGAGTACAACAAAGCGAGAAAGTTAGAAGAAGCCAACGTTCCAAGAATGGTTCGAGATCCTGATTATGAAAGCGCAAGGCAAAAATTGCCGAGAATAGCGGGCGAAGTGGTAAACAAGGGCAGGGAGTATATAAAAAACCCGTCGGAAGGAGCATTCAACAATTTATACATGGCAATAGACGAGATGGCAACAGTCAGGGAAGAGCTGCAGCAATCAGCGTCAAGAAATGACAGTCCTTACGACAAGTACACATTTGACGATTTCGACAACGATGTAACAAACGCATTTGAGAATGCCGGATTAGAAATAAAAAAATACAGAGTTGTCCAAACAAAATACCAAATACAAATACGCAATGAAACAGAAGAAAAACAAAACAGGTTCTGCAGAGGCGAAGAAAAAAAACAATGCTCACAAGAAGAATACTGCAGTGAAGCACAATGCGTAAGCGCTTTAGGAGGCAACGAGATCTGCGAAAATGGAGAAGATGACGATAATGACGGAAAATGGGACTGCAGTGATCCGGACTGTTACGGAGAGTGCAGAGAAAGAAGAGAAGAAGATAGAAAAAGTAAAGAAGAAAAAAGAGATGAAATAAAAGAAGAACAACCACAACAAGACGCACAAATAGAACAACCAGAAGAAGAGCCCAAGCAAGAATCACCAAGCACCCCCCAAGAAACGAAAGAATCACTGCCAATAACTGGAGGAGCGGTAGCAGGGCAAAAAAATCTAGGACAAGCACTACTAAGAATGATAACCGGAGCGGCAGCAGGACTGGGCTTAATAGAAGACACACAGTCAAAAGAACAATCATCCAATGAGCAGTCAACAATACAGCAGGATTCAGGATTACAAAATGGCACTGGCGACGCCCAAAACAATAACCAATCACCAACAAATCAGCAATCCGAAAATAATAATCAAGGTTCAGAACAGGAAAATAATTTTGTTCAAGAAGAGTTCAACGAAGATTTCAACAATGATCAAGAAATGTTCGAACCAAAAGAGTGGGAACAGCCAAAAGAGTGCAAACAAGAATGGTGCAAAGCAAACCAAGAATGCAAGCCCGGAATGCAGTGGTGCGAGTGCAGTCAAGGATATAACGACTGCGACGGAGACTGGATAAACGGCTGTGAAAGCACCACGAGATGCGAGCCGTGCAAAACAGACGCGGACTGCGCGCCGACAAGATGCTCAGAAGACAAGCAAAGAATAACAACATTCCAATGCGTTCAAGAAGGAAGCTGGAAAGAAGACAAAGCAATAGTATTCCTAGAATCAAGCTGTGAAAAAAATCCATCAGGAGAAATAAACGGGTGGGTAAACTTAAACGGCTGGGGAACAGCAATGCAGGACTTTTACAAAATAAAAGAAGGAAAGAAAGAATACAAAGACAGCTGGTGCCTGCAACAATTAGAAAATGCCCAGCAACAAAGAAAAGAAATAGAAAACACATTCAACAAAGAATTCCTGCAATGGTACTTTCAACAATTCAGAGAGCACCCAGAACAATTCGAAAAGTACGAAAGAGGAATATCAGAATTATTCCACACGACAATAACCCAAAACGCCGATGAGATAGCAAGAGCAGAAGCGTGCAGCGGGGAAAAAATAGAAGTCACACCAATAAAAATAAGTTATGAAGATGAGTACGGAAAAATAGATTATTGGGAAGAACAACTACCAAGGCCGGACTTAGACAACCAATTAGTATTAACCCCATTCATGAAAAGATGGTTCTACCCGACCAGAGAAACAATGAAGTTCATGCTAAAGCAAGGGCCACCGCCAGAAGAAAGAGAAAAAGGATTCGGGCCACCACCACAAGAAATCAGGGAGATGAGAAGAATAAAACCAGTAATGGACACTATAAGAAAAATATCTGAAAGGTTTAACGGAAGCGCCGACATAGCAATAACGATAAGCGACGGCGACGAAATACTCAACGGGATGGTTCTAACAATAAACCCCAAAGAACTGGTACGCGGACAATTCCTCAACGACAGCACGATAACACCCGACGTAACAGTAACACTAGACTACAACTTTTTATACGACATAATAAGCACTAACGTGCAAAAATTTGAAGGACAAAGAGTAGAAACTGCCTGGTGGGTTGAAGAACAAATAAGAGAAGAAAGAGATGAAGGGCCGGGAATTGGAACAATAATAAAAATAATATTAAGAGTGATAAACGGAGTGGTGACAGGCGACGTAAAAATAACTCCAGTATCAAGATATGACGACGTGCTGTTATCAGCAAAAGACATAGTATCACTAATGATGAAAGCCCAAGCATTTGGAGAATGAATGCAGAAACGGTTCGGAGCGGAGGCAAAGAAAGAATTCAGAGTTCACCTATTCTCAGTTAGAAAAATATTTTTTTGAATTGCATATAACGTATGCGATTAAGCGAAGTTT
>CAYJTR010000013.1:0-19405 GCA_964373285.1 uncultured Methanosarcinales archaeon | reverse complement strand
ATAGCTCCGAGCGGCGGGTTTTTGTCATTTACTTTTTACAAGATCCAACTTTTTCTTTTTCTTCTCTCCGCTCTCTAAAAGTTCCGGAATTTCCAAATCATCCCGCTCCATTCTTTCACGCAAAGGAGCGCATATTTCATCAATAATTCTTTCATATCTTTCACGACTCAAATCCCTTACCGCAACATTTTCATGCACTCGAGCATCCCTGAAAAGAACAGATATCTCTTTAGCATTCAAACTGCAATATTTTGTCAAGTCCTCGAACATGTCATGAACAAGCCAGTGTAATCTTTGTATTCTTCCAGCATCATGAATCGCGCCAAAACCATAAAGAGTTATATCATTCTCCCAATCATGAAGGGGATGGGGAAAAGTTGAAGAATCCATACCAAAAATTTTTGGAACCGCAAACTCTCCAAGCCTTCTGGCAATGTCATCTTGAGGTCTAGGATTGTGAGAACCATAAATTATTGCACCCTTAAAAATAGTTTTATCACCAGTTCTTCCAAACATGAACAGAGGGTACGTATCAGTACAATTTATACTGCCAACATGCATTTGAATACCTTCTTCTGCAAAGGGAAGAGATCCATATTTTCCGTAAAGAAATCCCATGACGCCTTCATTTCTGGGATATACCGCACCAGAAAAAAGGACTCTAAACTCCCGCGAAAACTCATCGTAAAAATCAACAGGAGATCTTCCAGAAATCATAAACTCAAATAAGTTATTGGCCGCGCGCACTTCTTTATCAGAAAGTTTTACAGTACCAACAACCCCCTCCAATTTGACAAGATTCATAACCAAAACGTGAACATATTCAATTTTAATAAACTTGTGGTTTGAAATGAAAAAAAGTTCAATGTCAAGAACTGTCAGGAGGAGGTTCTGGACGCGAGATTCTTGATCATAATCAAAAATTGTTCGTCACAACTTTTAACATGTCAAAATGACATAAAATAATAAACATTGCTGAAATAAAGACAATTCACGTCCCAAATGAAAGGCACATTTTAGTAAGCTTTATAAAACACCACTAATTCCAAAACAGCATAACATTAACGCATTTTCCTTTAGAGAACAATGCTATGGAGGAGTATAAATGGCTAAGCAAAAACCACACATTAACATTGTCTTTGTAGGTCATGTAGACCACGGAAAGTCAACAACGGTCGGAAGACTATTATTCGATTCAGGAAATGTCGACGAGCAAGCGATGAGAAAGCTCAAAGAAAGAGCGGAACAGCTAGGAAAAGGAGGATTCGAATTCGCGTTCGTAATGGACAACCTAAAAGAAGAGCAAGAAAGAGGAGTTACAATAGATTTATCACACAAAAAGTTTGTAACACCAAAATACGAGTTCACAATAATAGACGCACCGGGCCACAGAGATTTCATAAAGAACATGATTACTGGGGCGTCACAGGCAGACGCGGCAGTGCTAGTCGTAGGAAGCGAAGGAATACAGGCGCAAACAAGAGAACACGTATTCCTATGCAAGACGCTAGGAGTCGGACAATTAATAGTGGCATTCAACAAGATGGACCTTGTAAAGTATGACGAAGGAAAATTCAAGACGTTAAAAGCGGAAGTTGAAAAGTTATTGCAAAGCGTAGGGTACAAAACCCCGGAAATACAATTCATACCAGTGGCGGCATATCTGGGAGAAAACATAGTCAAAAAGTCAACGCACATGCCATGGCATACCGGGCCAACATTGTTAGAAGCGCTGGACCACTTGAAAGTTCCAGAAAAACCAACAACGCTGCCATTAAGATTACCAATACAAGACGTTTACAACATAACAGGCATAGGAGTCGTTCCAGTAGGAAGAGTAGAAACAGGAACGATGAAGGTTGGAGACAAAGTAATAGTGGTGCCGGGACGTGAAGGCAAAGGAGTTCCGGGAGAAGTTAAAACAATAGAGATGCACCACGAACAAGTTCAGGTAGCAGAGCCCGGAGACAATATAGGATTCAACGTCAGAGGCATAGGAAAAACAGATATAGACAGAGGAGACGTGCTGGGACACGCGAGCAATGTTCCAACAGTGGCAACAGAGTTCACGGCGCAAATAGTAGTACTAAACCACCCAAGCGTGATCACTGTGGGATACACGCCAGTGTTCCACATACACACAGCGCAAGTAGCGTGCAAAGTAGAAGCGATACTCAAAAAGTTAGACCCAAGAACAGGCCAAGTATTGCAAGAAAATCCAGACTTCATAAAGAATGGAGATGCAGCAATAGTAAAATTCAAACCAGTACAACCACTAGTTATCGAGAAGCAAAAAGACATACCACAATTGTCAAGATTTGCGGTCAGAGATAGCGGGCAAACGGTTGCTGCAGGAATGTGCATAGATCTGGTAAAAAAGCAGATGTAAGCACTGAATATTAATTGTAAAGCGGTACGCGAGTGAACCCGCATTTTTATTTTTTAAATCACTCGTGATTAACAAAAAGGTTTTTCACGATGCAAAAAGCAAGAATAAAGTTGGCGTGCATAGACATAGACAAGCTAAACCAGACTTGTTCTTACATAAAAGAAATATCTGACAAGACAGGAGTGCCGATGAGAGGGCCCATACCACTGCCAACAAAAAAATTAAAAGTGACGACAAGAAAAGGACCCTGCGGCAACGGCAAGGCAACATGGGACAGGTTCGAAATGAGAGTTCACAAAAGACTAATAGATTTAGGACTTGATGAAAGAGCGCTAAGACTGGTAATGAGGGTGCCAATACCTGAAGGACTAAACATAGAAATAGAAATGGTAGATGTGTAAAAGAATTGACGAGAAGATAGAACTTGTAAGATGGGGGATGCACAATGCATAAAAAATGCCGTGAGTGTTCAGTTCACTGAGGGACAAAAATATGACAATCGAAGATGTTTTCAATGATGCGTTCGGAAGATGGGTACAGCATTGTGAAAAAATTGAGGTTCAAGTAAGTTCCAGTGGCAGGACAGCGATCGATTGCGAAGCATACAGAGAAATAGCTGCACTCGGGCTCGATGCATTACCATACATAAGAAAAGCATACGACTCACCAATGCCAAGAAATACAGTCGAACTCCTCGCGCGAGAAATCGTAACATCACACGGACTACCAGCGCTCGTCAGCGAGATAGCTGGGAACAATTTCGACATACCACAAGAAATATCAGGAAACATGAATGCAATAGAAGAACACACAAAACGGTGGCTGGATGAATATTTGAAAATGACGACGTAGAGTAAACCTTAATCTTCAAGTCCTGCTCTTTTTCTCTCTTCCGCACAGACACGGGTCACCAACTCATTATTTCTTTCACACCAAGATATTGATTCTTTTACTGCTGCGACAGGGATGCCTCTATCTCTCGCAAGATCTTCAGGACTCTCATACCCCCAACTCTTATAATCTATTCCTATAACACTTGCTCTAATACGTGAACCCTTAATTACAGGAATGTCAGTACCATTATTGAATTCCAAATATAAGTATTCATCAACCATACCACTACTATCATTCTTAAGTATAAATATCTTTCTTTTCTTTGGTGCTGTCAAGTTAAGTGGGAAAGGTTACATTTCAACAATTACAACCCGTGCATGGAAAGCACATTCGAAATCCCCAACATGAATCAGCAAGCGCTACGTCCCAGCAAGGGACAGCCCCGCATAACGCGCCCGCACAGACCATTTATTGGATTTCGACATCAGGGTGCTTTCCACACACCACACCCCAATAAATTTATAAATCCAATCAAAAATGCCCAGCGAAAGAGGCATAATGACAGAACGATTAAGCACAACGGCGTCGCCGCAAGAATTGATAGATTCTAACAGAAGACTAATAAAAAAATATCTGGAATCAGATAAAGAAATAATAAAAAAAGCAGAAGAAAAATTCCAAGAATTATTCGAAAAGTTCAAAGATGTAAACCACAACGACCAATTCCACGGAACAGAAACACTGCTATACCATCAATACATGGTAATGCACAGCTTCGACTTATTCATGGATGCGATTACAAAAGATTTTGCATCAAACGATCAGTTCATCAACAACATGGAGGTACTACTGCAAACCATAGAAACAAAAACAAAAATGGGGAAAGAAGAAATAAAAAATTTATTGGTAGACACTCCAAAAGGGTGCACCAAAAACTTCCAGACACTGCTGTTCCTGACAGTACTTTTCCACGACATAGGAAAATTATACAACACAGAAAAATGGGAGAAAGAATTCACAGATGAAACGCTAAAACTAAGAAAGTTCCAAAGACATGAAGGATACGGAAAATCATTCCTAAAATTCTTCATGATGAAAAAAGAAAGAATGGATGAGCTGATAGACAATGTAATAAATATACTAAAAAATGAAAAAGCAGGACTCGAATCAACAATTAGTTCATTAGACGAGAAAAAGAAAGCAAATGTTACGCAAAAAATAAACCTCTTGACGATAGACATTTATTACTTGTCAGCATGCAGAAACACAATAAAAGAATTCAAAGAATTGCTGGACGAGTTCGAATTAAATAAAGGGGATTACAGGTTCATATCAGATATGATAGAAAAACATCACACACTACTACGAGACGCGTCAATGCCATACGAAGCATATGCGAACGAAAAAGACATAAAAAAATTAAGAGCATTCTTGAAATGGGCACGAGAAAAAAAATTAGCGAAAGCAGACATACAACAAAAAAACAGACAAAATGATTTCATATTTTACGGATTAATGTTCATAAACATGTCAGACGTCAACGGAACAGGATACTCAGACCAAGTAATAGAAATCGCATTCAAAAATTATGCAATCGGGGACAAATTCGAAGGGCACCACGGAAACATAAAAGCGGATGCAGAATTCTGCGGATTCCTGAACTATCTATACCACAACATAGCAAGAAGCGATGATGAAATAATAAAAGACTGGTTTGGAGTAGAAGAGATAAAAAAAGGAACCGCGTACAACTATGCAGCACTATTCCAGAAATATGAAAAACAAGACGCGCTGGAAATAAAACGGGCGCTAGAAACAGCAGGGCCGGCAGGACTATCGCAGTTATGCAATGCAAAAGGGATAAATATGGGAGAAATAATGAAGGTGCTAAGAACTCCATGACAGGATATTTAAACATTAATCAAACAACACGCACAGAAAAGGTGATACTTTGAAAATCGCAGAAAAGATAGCTGAAATAGGGAAAGAAGAAACAACAGAGCTACAGCTCTTAAAAGCGGAAATGACAGAACTACAAAAAATATTATTCATGGCAAACGATGCGAAGACACAAAAAGATTCCGGAAATATCGAAGACGCCCAAAAAAAGATAAATACGTCATTGCAATATTTAAGAGGAGGAATATTCTGGGGCGGAGAAGCAAGAACTGAAAAAGAAGTTATAAGCACACTGGAAGAAATAAAAAATAAAATCAAAGATCTAAAAACACTCTTCACAGAAGAAAATAAAGACGCGGGTGCAGAAATTAATGAGCTAATAACACAAGCAGAAACATGCTCCGCAATTCTGGATAAATTAGGAATGCGCAAAGGAGGAATACAAGGAGCGCTAGAACAAAGCATAATCAATACAAATAAAATAGAAGAAGCTGTAACACTAATAAACGCCGCGATAAGCCAAGTAATAAACTTGGAAAAAATAATAAAACAACTAATCGCAAAAGAAATAGCGTTGAGCAATGCAGCAAAAAGCTCTGAAGGAAAAGGAACACTCGCGGCAACAAAAGTATACGCAATGTCAAAAAGATTCTTAAACTCAGACGGGGCAACATTCAATCTATTCAGTCCAATAACAAAACCAGAATACGCGTGGAACGATTACGATAAAGTATTCATGAAAGTATTTTTTCCAAAAGGGGCAAACACACTATACCTAATTCACACAACATCAAGCAAATACGTTTACAAAAATAGGGACGCATTCGACAAAATAAAACCAAAATTAGCAATATTTTTTATGTACCTAAACCCGCAGCTATTCGTAGACCTAAAAACTATAATCAACTCGCTGCTAATACTACAATCACACGCAATCTACTTCGCAACAAAGGTACAGCACGAACTAGAACCAGATGACAATGCCGCAACACTATTGATTACAGAAATAGAAATAGACAAATTCAACTTAAGAAATAAACTTAAAAGATTTCAGCCAAACGAGCCAAATGTCTGGTCACTAAGCGCAGATGATATAAATAATAATAAAGCAGGAAAGTACAATCTTATGAGTTACATGGTAAAGGAAACAAACAATTATTTCAGGTACAACATAGATGCAAAAGAAGAATTTGTCAGACAATTCATGAAAACAATGATATTATACAGATTAAAAAATTTTATTCAAGACAAAGAAGCGCAAAAAACATTATTTGCCGGATTAACATACCTGACGCCGCTAGAAATCAATAACACAACATTAAACCAAAACAACAGAGAAACAGCAATCAAAGACAGAACGGCATCCACAGGAAAAAGATTAAGTTATGCATTGACATACCTTGCAGAATTTGTACGGCAGGGATACATATCCGAGAAGGAATTCAATTCTTCATTCGAAGAGTCAATCATGCAAAAAATATCAAACATATGGGATAGCATGGCATCACATTTTCACATAGAAAAGACCGCACAAATAAGTTCTGCAAACATACTGAAAAAAATAGAATTAGAACACAAAGACTATCTAAAAGAATTATTCAAAAAAAACATATTCGATATGATGTTATCATATTATACATCAATTTACCCGGAAGATGAAAACAAGGCCAAAGTACTGGTATACCTGAAATTTGAGGAATACTTCAAAATTGCTGATGCTATAAGAAAAATATTGGCGAACCGGATCAATGACCGATGGAAAGTAATATCCGGAGAAGAAATAACATTCAACATACTGTACGAATCATTGTACCGCTACGGAACCCCCGCGCTACTCTTAAATTATTACGCGGGCCTGAAAAAAAGAGAGCAAGAATTCAAAAAGACGTTCAATTTTGACTTCCCATCGCAATTATCACAATACTTAATCAATACTGCATACCCAGAAGTATATGAAACACTGAAAATCAACAGGGAAGATCCAATAATACAATGCATCAACGGAGAACTAAAAAGAACGTGGCTAAAAATATTAACAAAATTCGAAGATTTACACTGCCTAAACTATCTGTTCGACATGCCAAAAACATCCAATACACACCAAAAAGAGATAATCTTCACACTACTAAACTGTTTCAAAAAAGAAATATTGCCGGAAGGAAAAGACCTAAAAATAATAACCGATGACAAAGTAATATTCCCGAAACAAACGCCATTCACAACCTGTTTAGAACAAGGATTTGACACAAGCAACAAAAGCGTGTACGGAATCGCAAAAAAATTCCTACAAGACCAGCCGAAGTATCTGGAACTAATAACTCGTCTAGAAACATTATACAACAACATACTAAAGTTTGAAGTAGAATCGAACAGAAACTATTACTTGGATATAAAAACCATAAGAAGCACAACACTAGACCAAAAAATGAAACTAAAAATGAGAAAGATATATGACAAAAGTTACGAAGCGGAAACTAAAAAATATTCCGCAGGTGCGAACTCATTAGCCGCGTGACACTATGAAACAGAAAATAGACATATTAAAAAAACATATAGCAGACCTTCAAATAGAAGAATTATCAAACATTGAAGAAATATACACAAAATATTTAAAACCTTTAGAAGAAGTATCACAAGAATCAAGTCATCACAAAGGAGAAACAACACTCGAACACGTATTCTTAGTAGTGCACAGCCTAAAAAATGTTTTACTATTCATAAAAAATATGAACGCGAAAAAACAAAAAGAATCAACACAAATAACAGAAATTGAAGCATTATTCGAAACAGTCAATCCAGAAATATATACAAGAATAACTGCATACATCAACGAAAAAATAGACGGCATAACCATAGAAACACTCATTTTTTATGCAACACTACTTCACGACACTGGAAAAATAAGCATACTACAAGAGTATGAAACAACATTTGCAAGATTCAACCGATTCTCAAAACACCACCTCTTCGGAGCACTCATAGTAAATTATTATGCTGATTGTATAAAAGAGATTGAAGAATGTGAAAAAGAACTAAAAAGTGTGAAAGAAAGATCCACAAAAGAAGAAAAAATAAAATTAGTCGATGAAGAATTAAAATATCTCGAATACATAAAAAGATTTGTACAAAAAAATGAAGAAATACTACAAAATATAAGCTTCACACAAAAACAGTTCAACTTTATCAGCACATTAATAAAATATCACCATGAATTCTCAGGAGCGTTCAACGAATACAAAAAAAACCAGAAAATACAGAAGAATACCAAAAAAATAATAAAAGACTTTCATAATAAGGGAGTACTTATCGGCATCATACTGCTATTCTACGCAGATGTAATGTCTTGCCTTACAGTATCAGAAAACGACCAAGTAAAAAAAGAATTAGTATCATTTATAATTACGGTCCTAGAAATCACAAAAGAGTAAAATTAAACTATCAATTTGCCAGCAACAAATAACAAAAACCCGCTGCCCGGAGATATCCACGAGCCAAAGCCCGCGGTATTACTGCGTGCCTGACCGCGGGTTTTTGGAATTAAAAACGAGCAGACTAAATTCTAGGGGTGTTACAGCTGCTCGTTTTTAATAACTCCTTAATCAAAGATACCTCATCAGCCCTAGTAACCGCAGGATTACCACATTCAGCAGACCTGAGAAATTTCTTCACTCTACCAATACCCGGACCATCAATACTCACCCCAGCATCCATTGCAAGCGAGAATATTTCATCACCATCAACTAACGTTTTCAATCCCGGATGCGCTTTCTCCCTAGAGATAGTGCTCTTAATAAATGTTTGGATAGCTGCCTCCTCAAAATTCAACCTCTGCTCCAGAACAGCAAAATCATCCAAGAGAGAACCGTCGCTTCTACCAACAACGGTGACAGTTAAATCATGAACAAAATCATAATTTCTGATGTTTCTAAGCTTATAAGGAATAGCATCAAGACCAAAACGCGCGCCAGCCAACCCGCCAGCAAACGCCGCGATAGAATCAGCATCCCCGCCAAGATTTACCGCGTTAAACACAGAAGTTGTATAATCATCAGAACTCAAAAAAGCATGAACTGCGGCGGGCAAAGAATGATAAATCCTAGAAGAAGTGCCAATATTTTTTATGACGAACTCTTCAGAAAAATCATTCTCTAAAACCTTCCCGATATTTGACAACAATTCCCCAGAATGCGCTTCTTCCTCAAACTGCAAAGAGCCGGAAACACTATAAACTATTTTCCTCACAGCTTCCAAATTATTTCTAACAATAACAAACTTATCAACACCCAAATCAGACAATATCAAATCCTTAACCAGCCCAGCATAAAAAAAAGAACCAATTTTAGAAGAAAAATTAGGATGAGTCAAACTGGAAACCACGGCAACCAGATCAAAATCAGAATCATCACAAAACAACAAAAAAGGAACGCCTCTCAAAACAGGACCATTGCCGGGACGTTCAGACATCGCAGGATTTAAATCGTTATAATGATACGCCCTTAATGCCATTCTGGTAGTATGCCCCATACCACGCATAAACAAATATGCGGCACCCAAATAATCACGGAAATTATCTAAATCAAAAGAGTAATCATTATGACATAAATAATTCATCGCTAACAACAAATTCTGAGTATCATCAGTATAAGTCCTGCTCAAACGATACTTCGCCTGAGGTTTTTTACAAAAAGAATCAGGACGCAAAGGCATATCAATAAAACCCTCAACCCTGCCATACCTGTCCTTAATCTGATAACTACGCAGGCCCTCAACAGGCGCGCCCAATGCGTCGCCAATAGCGGCTCCCACGACAAACCCCAAATATTTATCCAACATTTTCTTTGCCATATTCTTCTTCCAGAATTAAATCCAGACTTCCAGCCCTCGACAATGTTTCAGATGTTAAAAATTTAATGCTACCATCAGCCCTCAACATTCCAAGATATTTCTTCAAAGATGTTAAAATAAAAAAATTAGTATCATCAACCTCGACGTAAAGCCCATTACTCATATCCTTCAAAACGGCCCCGATAATTTCACAAAGAGCGGGATGCCTCGTTTTATAACAAACATCATGACCATCAGCGCCCGCAATACCCAAAAAAGAATTGTCGGCGGCAGAATATATCTTAAAATACTTAGACTCAAACGATACTATTGCCCCGCGATTTTGAACAGTCATATGACCCCCTAATAGTAATTACAAATATGGCCGAGCTTATAAAGATTACTGTTATGCGGCGATGTTCTGTTATCCTGAAACTATTTGATTCAACTTTGGAGCGCTAACTATGTACAAAAGAAAGATAGTTTTAAATATGTTATACCACCTATTAAGCAACGCCATGGATTATAGACTTTCAACTGTTGTTTCAAGAGAAGGCAAATTCTTTGTAGCCAAAGGTTTAGAAATTGAGATTGCAAGCCAGGGAAAAACTGTAGAAGAAGCATTAGAAAATATTAAAGAAGCTTTTGAGTTATGGTTAAAACATGCAGAACCTTCAGAAATAGAAGTTTTTGAAAAAGTTCAATCTCCAATTATTACCCAAGTAGAAGTTGCGGCATGAAACTCCCAGTTATTTCCGGCAAAGAAATGGTCAAGATACTTTCTAAATTTGGATTTATAGTTCTAGATCAAAAGGGAAGTCACATAATACTATATAGAGAAAAAGATGGAGTGAAAAGAAAACCGGTCGTCCCACAACATCCAGAAATAGCCAAAGGAACAGTATTAAGCATTCTAAAGCAAGCAGGACTAACAAGAGAAGACTTAGAAAATGCACTAAAATGAAGATTTAAATCCAATCCTAAATTTCAAGCCCCAAATCTTATATCTCAAGTCCCGTTCAAGCGCTCGCCCTCTCCAATCTTCTTCTTACTCTTTGACCATACTTGGACACTTTTTCGAGAAGGTCTCTCGTACCATCATATCCAACGCCAGTTACAGAATTTCTCACAAAAACCTGATACTTATTAGGAACATCAGAAATGACCCCTGAATTGTATGCGTCCATTATGAGAGCATACAAAAAAGATTTCTGAGGCACGCCACTACCCGTAACTTTAGCGCACACCACCAGAAGATTGTTAGAGTACGCGTTACAAAAATCTTCGCCGACAATTTCCGCAATTGAATCATACAATCTCTGGCCTTTCATGTTTCACCTGATGATAACAAAAACTCTTCACGTATCGCCAGAACATTCACAAAAAAAACATTACAGAAAAAGAATGATGACGATGCGGTTGCTCACGCAACAAAACGCCTGATTATGATAATTTGAAGCATTTTAGTCATCATACAGCGGCTCTGAAAGAAGAAGATTATAAACCTTTTGACAAAAAATACATTGCCATAACTTTCACAACAGTTAAAAAGGCGTTTTCCTAACCGGAAAATATGGCGTTCCTGTACTATCACGCGACGCTGGAAGAAGGACAAAAATGGATTGATGACATGACCAGAGAACAATTTCTATCAACATGCATAGTGCTGGCAAGATCAATGATCAAAGTTCAGCCATTATCACTAATGAGAGCTGAAAAAAATATGGTTGAGAAAGAAATATTCAAAAACAGGGATCCCGAAGCATTATATTCCTTAGACACAATGGCTACTCTGGTAACAACCCCTAAAGGTTTAAGGAACGAAAATTGGGGCATACTAACAACAATTTACAACAATGGAACAAACCCCCAAGAGCTAAGAAGAATACTGGCGAGAGCATTCCAAAAAAGCATAACAAATTTGGTTAATACGGCAGGAGTGGGACCAATAGCCAGATTTCAGGCAATAGCCCACCTAAGAATAAAACCAAAATGGCACGTTCTGCCCAACAAGCCCGAAGAGTACTGCTTCACGGCCGCGCTTGGAGAATTAAGAGAAGAATACGAGCGGTCAATACCTGAAGGATTGGAAGAAGCAATAGTTGACGACAATTTAGATGAAGAAGACGCGGGCATGCAGGACGTATTTTAAATCAGCAAAAAAAATGCTTAGTACCTGATTGACAGAATTTACGATAAACTTTTATACCGCTATAAAAGAACAGCATCATGACCCCCATAGCGAGATCACTGGCAGACAACCCCATAATCTATCTGGCAAAAAGAACGTGGGAGTTCTCAAAAGGCAACAGAAAAAGTGTAGTGATATACTTCACACTATTCGTACTGGCAAACGCAGTATCACTGACTCTGCCTTTAATAGTAGGATTCATGCTTAACATAATACAAGAACAAGGAATAACAAGCGCGAACATATTTTTAATAATGGCCATAATTTCCGGAGGGCTGCTTCTCGAAGAAATTTTATTCTGGAGTTTTCATGGAGTTGCAAGAGTGATAGAAAGAGAAAATGCATTCTTTGTAAAAAGAAGATACAAAAACTATCTTCTTGAGGGAACGATGTCCCTGCCGCTATCATGGCACACAGACCACCACTCGGGCGACACCATAGATAAAATCGAAAAAGGAACAAACGCGCTATACACTTTTTCAGAAGACGGGTTCGAAGTAATAAAAGCATTCATGAGACTATTCGGATCTCTAACGGTCATAATATATTTCAACATTAGCACAAGCATAACTGCAGCAATAATGTTTATGACCGCAGTTATAATAACACTGCACTACGACAAAATTCTAAAAGACAAGTATAGAGAGCTCAACCACGCAGAAAACGCCGCGGCGGCAAAAGTTTACGACGCGCTAAGCAATATAACAACAGTGATAATACTGCGGATAGAAAGAGTGCTAAGAAAAGAAATAAACAGTGTTTTAATGAAGCCACTGCAAACGTTCAAAAAAATGGTCAGGCTCAACGAGCTGAAATGGTTCCTGGTAAGCATGTCTGCAAGAATATTAATGGTTCTAACACTGGGAATATACATATTATCATCATACCTGTCAGAAAAGGAAATACTGGTAGGAACAATTTACGCATTATACGTTTATTCTGACAAAATAGGAAGCGTATTCTACGACTTTGCGGCAGACTACGGAAAAATAGTAAAGCAAAAAGCAGCAGTGGAAAACGCAGAAGAAATAGTAAGACACTTCAAAAAAAGAAAAAGAATTAAAAAAAATCTTGAACTGGAATTTTGGAAAGAAATAAAGGTTGAAGGACTGGACTTTTCATACCAAAACGCTGAAGACCCGGGAAAAAAGAGGCATTTGCACGACATAAATCTAGAGATAAACAGAGGAGAAAAAATAGCATTTGTGGGAGAAAGCGGCAGCGGAAAAACCACAACGATGAAAATACTAAAGTCTCTCTACACCCCGCACAAAGGAAAAATCAGCATTGACGGAGATAACGCAAGCTTTGAAGACGTGAGCGAGTACGCGACACTAATACCCCAAGAGCCGGAACTATTCAACAACTCAATAAGAAACAATATAACTATGGGAGTGTCATACGGCGATGAAACAGTTCATCATTACGCGAAAATGGCAAGATTCCACCATGTAGCGATGAAGCTTCCCAGAAAGTACCAGTCATTAATAAAAGAAAAAGGAGTAAACCTCTCAGGGGGAGAAAAACAAAGATTAGCACTCGCCAGAGGACTGCTCGCAGGAAAAGACAAGCCGATAATACTGCTGGATGAGCCGACATCCAGTGTCGATGCAAAAAATGAGCACGAAATATACAAAAACATATTCAGAAATTTTAAGGACAAAACAATAATATCAACGGTCCACAGACTACACCTCCTGACACAATTCGACACTATATACTATTACAGCAAGGGAAGAATAGTCTGCAAAGGAACACTGGACAACTTACTAAAAAATGAAGAATTCAAAAAAGTGTGGAAGAAATATCACAAAAAGAAAAAGACGCAGAAAAATTAAAACTTGAAGAAAACTTTTTCAAAATCAGATATTTTTCCGCCGATAATTCTAATTCCCTCAATTTTGAGGAGCCGCTCTTTCTCGGAGGTTCCACTTGCAAAACCGCCGATGAAACCATCACTGCAAACGACGCGATGACAAGGAATTCCGGGAGCAAAAGGATTCTTGTTCAAAGCCCTGCCAACAGCGCGATAACCCTGACCAGAAATATTCAAAAAGTTCCCGAGCTCTTTGTAAGTCGAAACTCTCCCCATAGGAATTCTTGCGCAGGCATCATAAACTTTTTGTTCGAAAAGCGTAGGCATGAATTTTTCATATGCGAGCAATGTTTATCAATCTTTCTCATTCCAGCGAGTAACTCTTACAAGTTCTACGCTCACATCCTGCTCTGTTTGAACATAATCTGCGCGCCTCCACTTCAATCCATACCGCATCAACGCATTGCGAGCAGACTCGCACTCAATACAATCCATGAATTCTTCCCATGATGTTGATTCACAACCATATTTTTGTATGGAGACACAAGAAAGAATTGCTCCATTCTGGCTTAAAAAGTGCGGGAATATGTTAAGAATGTGAGATTCTCCACCAAAAGGGAATACTGATACAACATAAGGAACACCTTCAGGCTCTAATTCTTTGAATAGAGCACGAAACCCTTCACCCGTATAATCATGATTCAGAAGAGTGAACATTTCGCGACGCTCAGGAATTTTTTTGCCAATATTCTCTCTGAAAACATCTAACGCTTCAGCACTCCTATCAACAGCGTAAACGTGTTGCAATTGAGGAAGCCTCAAAGCGAGGCCGATATCAACCATGCCGGAACCACAACCTGCATCAAGTAAAGAGAACGGTGTCTGAACAGATTGCAACTCTTGCAATAATAATGACAACGCGGTTCTGGAAGCTCTTACTCCGGTGGGAGTCCAGATTTCATGAATCCTGTTTTCAAAAACTATATTTATTATCTCTTGATATTCTATAATTCCATCACTCCCATTTTCCATATTTTTGTCACGTTGTTTTACGAGCATATCAAGGCGATCAATGAGCCGTCCATCACAACAATTGCGAAGATTTGATATGTGTTCATCATATGTTTTGGGAAGGACAGAACAAAAAGTATTCAAAGGCCAAAAAGAGTCCACGAAATCCACAATACTTGGGTTGATGGTCATATCTCGAATGGAAAAAAGATTCCATTTAAAAATGTATTCCTGAACATATAGATTATAGAATAATAACAACAGAAAAACGAATAATTCAAAGAATTAATACAAAAATACCGAAGAGCCAAGAAAAAGCGAAAGGAAAACAAAAGATATATATAGTATAAAATATACTTTCGATGTATGACGTTAAACCATAAGCTCTTGGACGCGATGATATTGCCCGCAGGAACATCGCTCGAAGACTTTGATATTTTTGAAGGAAGCGGAGGAGTACCAATACTTTTGCCAATAAAAAGAGTTTCAAATCCTATTGATGAGTTGCAGGGAAAGCAAGGAAGAGAATGGATAACCAACTGTTCGCCGGCAATCGCACAAGAACACGCAAGAGAATTATCAAGAAAAGAATATGACAACGTAGTCATAACTCCAGGAGGATACACAATAACAGGATGCCCACAACCAAAAGAGAGCATGAGTGCAATATACGGAACGAAAAAGAACAGCATTTAAAAATGTATTCCTGAACATATAGATTATAGAATAATAACAACAGAAAAACGAATAGTTGAAACAAAAAGTTTATATAGTTTAACTTGTTTAACTACGATATGGATGTGCTCGTCAAAGGTGTGGATGAACAAGAATGGAAAACATTTCGTATGACTGCTCTGGCGAAAAACAAAAAAGTTGGAGAACTTTTCAACGATCTGCTGAAAAGTATGAGAAAAAATAAAGGAAATTGGGAAACAATACGAAAAAGCAAGGCGTCAATAACAAGCGAAGAAGCAGAAAAAATCAAAAATAGTATAAAAGAGTTCAGAGAAGGTTTTGATTTCAGGGAGTTTTC
Source organism: uncultured Methanosarcinales archaeon (assembly GCA_964373285.1). Classification (GTDB taxonomy): domain Archaea; phylum Nanobdellota; class Nanobdellia; order Woesearchaeales; family ARS49; genus JACQMS01. The sequence continues at coordinate 3,408 of CAYJTR010000013.1, read as the reverse complement.
CATATGATTGTTCTGGATACAAATGTACTTATAGAAATCGAGAAAAAAAAGTCTCAGATAGTGGAAAAATTGAGTAGTATCAGCATTTCGGGAGGCAACATGATAGGGATTGCTTCACCAACACTTTCAGAATATGTGTATGGACTTCTTAAGTCTCGTGCAAAAAAAGAATCTTTTGAAGCATTAGACAAATATCTGCTTTTGAACACCTCTCGTGAAAGCTCATACATATTCTCAACACTCAAGTGTGATTTAGAAAAAAACGGGACTCCAATTCCATTGTTCGATCTCCTTATTGCAAGTATCTGCATTGCAACAGGAAGCATACTTGTTACAAACGATGAACACTTTAGAAACATACCCGGGCTCTCAGTGAAGATTATATAACATTTTTTAGATTATATAACAAAAAGTATTAACAGTATCATCATCAATTATTAAAAACGAGCGGGTTTAATACCCCTAGAATTTAGTCCGCTCGTTTTTAATTCCAAAAACCCGCGATCAAGCGAGGAGCGTAATACCGCGGGCTTTAGCCGTGAATATCTCCGGGCAGCGGGTTTTTGTTATTCTACAACTGTGCAATGCTTCTTCGACTCGTTGCGCTGGAGTTGTCATGCTGCAACCTCGCTCCTATACTCTTCTTCCACTTTGGGTGCCTCTTCGTTTGCCCCACTCACTCCTTTCTTCCCAATACGTGTCGCGATGTGTAAAGGTTCTGGCAGTTTGTGAGGATAGTGAGTGAGCTGCACGATTATTTTTTTTGATGTTTCGACGGTAATATTATTTCCCGGGCTAACATAAAGAGGGTTTCCATGCTCTCGAGTTCTGACGACAGCTCCGACAATTTTTCCGTTCATCATAAGGGCGTCTCCTTGAACATCAACTATCGGTTTTATTGCAATTCCTATCGTCGGAACTTGCGTCTCTACACCAACATATGTTGCAATACCGCAATTTTGAGGGTGCGCGATACCGTGGCCCTTCAAGAGTATAACGTCAGGAGTATATTCCAATTCGTAAAATAATTCCATAAGTATTGGGCCGTCCCTGAAAGACTCCAACCCGGGGATATAATTTATTTGTGCTTTTCTTTTAATAATCTTCTTCTCAACAATCTCTTCAGAAGGAAAACGGACGACGACCGCGGATGCAATAATCATATCTTTGTCATACGTTGTAGAAAAACCGGCAACAAACTTCACATCTTCGAAAGGCACAGTATCTACTATGACTATTTCTCTAACAATTCTATTCTGCATATCTTTAAGATTACCAATGGATTCCACGAGATGTTCACCCAATTACTCTTTTACGCCCAGCTATGCCTGACGTATGTCACTTTCATATATAAATCTTTCGTTTGTAACCACTTTAAAGTGAATATGTTTAATATTAACATTATAATGTTACAACATTAACATGATAATTTTATTGAAAAGTTGAATTATTCACCAACCATTTGAGAGAGTTCAATAGTTGTACGGACACGTATTCGCTTTTGCATTTGAAAATGAGGGTCGTCGGACCAAATATCTGATGCTGTTGCAAGAGCAGCGGCAACAAAAGGAGTATCATCAGGATCAATACCATCCATAATTTTGGATGCTTGAGGCATGAATTTTCTTACTATTCTATCATCAAGAATTATTATTCTTTCGAAAATTTTTTGAAGAACAATATCAAATACTTCTTCGGCCAGACCTGATTTTAATAAAAGTCGATTCTTATGTTCCTGAATTTCTTCCCTTGAAAAAAGAACAGTTGTAAATTCTATATCTCCATGAGTGAGAATTCTCCTTGAAACCCCCTTTTTCATGAGCGCGGCAATAATTCTATTCGTGTCAACAACAACTCTCATGCAAACCTTTTTCGAATATTTTTCTTAATAGCATTTCCTATGCTCTCAGCGTCAGATTCCGTAAGAGTGCTTTTTTGGAGAAGTTTGTCAATCCAATGAACCTCCTGAATCTTTTTCTCAAAGGCCTGACGAGCAATATCACTCCATCGGAATTCTGAATGACGAAGCATTTCTTTATGCAAAGAGTCCGGAACAGATAACGTCATGTTTACCATAGTATCACAAATTCTGATTATGTGATAACACATATATAAGCTTTTCGCCTCACAATCCCGTCGTCACAGGCCTCGACTGAAGGACGAAAAGTTTTCCTTTCTCGAAAACGAATTCTATATCTTGAGGACTTCCATAATGAATTTCTATCTTTTTTGCGGTAGACGCGAGAGCAACAATTTGCTCATCAGACAATACTTGCACAGATCCATTCTTCACTTTCTTCTTCACAGTCTTTCCAGTTTTTTTATCCCTAAAATACCCCCACTCCTGAACGTTCACATCACGCTTCAAAATTTCAAGATTAGATTTTTGAACAATAAACATATCAGGAGTTAACTCTCCAGCGACAACTGATTCGCCAAGACCAAAAGCAGACTCTATAACAATCTCATTCTTATTATTAGTTACAGGATTAATAGTAAAACAAACACCAGAAGCATCAGAACAAACCATCTTCTGAACCACGACGGCAATCTTCGCCTGCAAGTGATCAAAATTATTCTGAACCCTGTAATAGATAGCTCTCGACGTGAAAAGGGACGCCCAACATTTCTGAACATGTTTCACAACTTCACTTGCACCTTTCACATTCAAAAATGTTGCCTGCATACCAGCAAAAGATGCACTCTTCAAATCTTCAGTAGTCGCAGAACTCCTAACAGCAACAAAACCACCAATATTTTCATAAGCAGTCACAATATCCCTTTTCAATGATAAAGAAAAAGAACCTCTCAATATCAACGATCGAATACTCTTTGAAACAGTCTCTAATTCTACAGTCTTCTCAACATCAAGATGCTCCAGCAATTTTTTAATCTTCAAACCAATATCTCGACCAAGAAAATCACTATACGCATCCGCAGAAACAACAAAAAAATCAGGAACAGGAAAACCAGCACGAGACATCTCGCCAAGATTAGCACCCTTCCCACCAGCAAGAGGAATACTATCTTTGTTCAAATCTTTCGATAACAAAATATTCTTCATATTTTTCTCACCACACCAGTATTCGCATCAACCTCGACCATATCTCCATCCTTAAAAACCTTTGTTGCAATCTTTGTTCCAATAACGCAAGGCTTCTTCATCTCTCGAGCAACAATAGCAGCATGACAAGTAATACCGCCCTCATCAGTTACGAAAGCAGATGCCTTTCTCATAACTGGAAGAAAATCAGGAACAGTCATTGATGCAACAAGTACTTCTCCATCCTGAAACGTTTCCATATCAGAAAATTCAAGAACTATACGAACTCTACCACTCACTTTTCCCATCATCGCAACAGTACCAGAAACTTCCCTCATGGAATGATCACCGGAATGCTCTATGAG
>CAYJTR010000012.1:0-20796 GCA_964373285.1 uncultured Methanosarcinales archaeon | reverse complement strand
TTTGACCCTTAGCAACCTCCATAGTTTCACCATTAATTCTCAAAGTTGCAGCTCCCTCAGAAATGGCCGCGAGGTTAGCATTAATTCCTACAACCTCAAAAGTGTTAGTGCCTATAGTTGTCGGAGTCCTCTTGTCAACAGAAACATCAGTTCCTGAAGCGTACAACGTCAATTTTGTTGACGATTGCTCTGAAGTAGTTCCTACAGTGAACTTCTTGCCAAACAATTCAATATCCTTGTTAGCAAGCAACAACAAATCAACCGCTGTCGGAAAATTTATCGTTTCAGTATACGAACCATCACTTGTCGTCCAGTCATAAAATAATACTGGGCTATCAATGTCTAGAACATTTTTTCCGAATGATATAATATTTTCTACCGGTGTTGCTATGCCCAATTGTATATCATATTCAACACCATCATCCCCGCTAACTTTTTTTGTGGAGAGAATTTCTGGGAGGTCTTGACTTGTTAAGATGTCCTTAATGCTTGATAATGAACTTCCATATCTCAATTTTTTGTCATTGGTGAAAAAAATTGTCGCATCTGGTGATGGCATAGTTACATCTGCTTCGGTTTCGTACACCACCAATTGTATATTCCCTGCGCCGCTACTTGAATCTTCAACAGTTACATCTTTCACATGAACTGCAACTTTCGGATCTCCGATGACATAATTTTCACCCTTAAAAACTTCTTTCTCTTCACCATTTACTATTATCGTCGCAGAATCAGATTGAACGCTGACGAGTTGTATATTTGTAAGTCCAGTGGTGGTTATCGCTTTCCCGTATGTTTCTTTTAGCGGCTTGTATGCAAAAATAAGTACTGTTCCTATAACTATTATTAGCAGTGCTGAAAAAAGGAATGTTTTGCTGGAGAATAAACTGTTTGGTGAACGCTTGGAAATAGCTCTTGCTCTCCCGCCTCTCTTTTTGCGCATAATGACTGCATTTTGCGTGTATTGTTTATAAAGATTTCTCTATTTCTCTTTTGACTTCTTCGGGTGTGTACTCGTTGCCTAGCAGGTCTAGTATTCTCGCTCTCGTGTAATCTCTTGATGTGTATTCTTGAACTCTTTCTTTTAAGTGTTGCTCTCTTTCTTGTTTTAGTATTTTGTTTACCAAATCGCTTTTCCACCCTTCGCTTATTAATGCATCTCCGATTTCTTTGTATGTGAACCCTTTTAGTGTGTTGTGCTTTATTGCTCTTCTTATAGTTTCTTCTTCTGATTTCTCCCCGGCTTTTTTTCTTATTAGGGAGTAATATGTTAGTAGCACGGCAATCGCAAGTATTATTGCGTAAGCGTATGGCATCAACCGTATTTTTTCTTTTTCCTGTTCAATTATCGTTTTGTTTTGCGTGATTGTTGCCGGCTTCTCGATTATTGGCTGAACTATGGGTTCTGGCTTCGTCTCGTTTTTGGTTTTATAAATTTCTGGTTCTTTGTTTTTGGAGCACCGCACTTCCGGGCATTCGCCGATTTTTTGGTAGACTAACTCGAAAGTTTCGCAATTATCAGGAACTCTCGTGTCGCATTGCGGCTTGCTTGGGGGCATGCTTGTTGTTGAACTTTTTTGAATTTGTGTTTCTTGCTCACTGACTTGATATGAGCTTGTTATTGAAAACTTTTTTGTTGGGCTGGCGAAATAATTGCCGGCAATGTCTTTCGCGGTTGCATTCCATGAATGGTTTCCCGCTGTTAAATTTTTTGTGAAATTGTACGTTCCGCTCTTGTTGAATTCTTCAATTATTATTCCGTCGACATAAATGGTTCCGTTGAACAAATTCTCATCACTTGCGGTGTAATCGAAGCGTACTGTTGCAGTGCTGAGTGTTTCGTTGTCTGAGGGATTTCGCAGTGTTATGTTTGGGGCTTTAGTGTCTAGTGTTATAGTTCTCTGCCCGCTTCTATCCGTCATGCCTGCTTTGTCAGTCAGGGTAATGCTGTAATTGTAAACTTCATCCGGAGCATTAATTCTTCCGGTGCACATGGAATTTGTTATTGAAAGCTCGTATTCTGTTTGTATATTACCTGAGTTTTTCATTGTCAGCACGCATCCTTCAGGATTTTGCTCTGTGAACGATACTGCGATGTCTAATTGTCGTGCATAAACATTATTTTCTGGCAGTATTGTTTCTTGTAGAATTCTTGGCGCGGTTTTGTCAACAATTAATGTTCTTGTTTCGCTCGATGCAGAGTTTTGCGCCGCGTCTGTTAGTGTGAACTTGTACCTGTGCAGTCCCTCGCTTAGCGGCGGGGTTGTTGCGGAACAGCTGTTTCCTATAACCTGCACGCCCGGATAAATATTGTCTATTTCAAAGATGCATGATTGCAGCGCTCTTTCTGAAAATGATATGTTTGCGGTGAACCCGTCGGCAGTCGTCGCAACCCCGTCATCGGGGGTTGGCGGCTGGTACGCCGCTGCTGGCGCTGTTGTATCTATTGTTATAATTCTTGTTTCGCTCGTCGCAGAATTTCCCGCGAGATCATACGCTGTGACGTTGTATGAATAGTTGCCATCTTCTTTTTCTGACTGGGTGATCGAACAGTTTGTCCCTTCGATAATCATTTGGTATTGTTTGCTATTGCTGTTTAGAACGCATTTATCCGGGTGCTCTTCTGTAAAGTTCGCTCGTACAATGTACTCTTTTTTGGGGGATATTTTTTTGTTTGGGGGAGTTGGGGGTGTTAAAAGTTTTGGTTGTGTTGGAGCAGTTCCATCAGTGGTAATATTGGCCGTTTCCGTAGCGTTGAAGTTTCCTAGTGCATCTGTCGCATTGATTCTTATAGTATACTTTCCTTCAGGCAATGAACTTGTATCAATTATTCCCGTCCATACATTTCCGCTTTTTTGGAGCCGTTTCCACGTTCCATTATCTGTTGTTGTTTCATATCTTGCCTGAACTGAGCTTATCGCGCTTGCATCAGTAGCAAATACTTCTATTGGTGTCAGCGGCGGCCTCCACTGATTTTGCGCCGGTGTAAGAATAGTGACTTTCGGAGGATTTACTTCGTATCCTCCCAAAATTATCGTTACGGTGGTGCTGTTTGTTTCCTGAATATCCGCGAGCGCAGTCCCTATAAACAGGTCTTTTTTTGCAACGTAGAGGTATGGAGCGTGAAAAATTTTATCTGTTGATGTTTGCACGAATTCTCGTAATGCCATCGCAGGAATTGCTCCTTTGGAATCGGTCGTAAAAGTTCCAATATTTTCTCCCTGTTGATTTGTTATTGTTACGGGCAAATCCTGCTGCTTATTTCCCGCACCGTCTTTTACTATCGCGTCAACAATCCATTGAACAGTTATATTTCCGGTATAGTATGCCTGTACTGAATTTTTGTTGAAGTTTACACCTGTCAGTATTATTTCTTCGGAGTAACTTTTTACAGTTGGAAAATATTTTGATGTTAAATTTCCCCAAATGAGTGAGTTATTGCGCCCCCAAACAAAATATACTGCTGGAGAGTATACATCATTTGTGAATATTGAATTGTTGTATAATTCATTGTTGAAAGAGTATGTGGCATATATTCCCGCACTCTGGTTTTTTAGTGTTATTATATTGTTTTCATAAATTTTAGAATTGTTCGAGTAGCTTAGAAAAATCCCAGGGGAGTATTCTTCAGTTGTCGATATATTATTCTCACGAATGTTTGAAAAATTGCTGAATGATACTATTAATGCGCGCGCACCCATAATAGTATTTCTGCTTACTTCAGAATTATTGCTTGATGATACTTCAATTCCTAATACATTCAAATTATTTTGATATATCTTTCCAGCGTTTCTGATAATATTATCAGTTATGATAACATTGTTTGATGTTTTAGTGGATATTCCGGTTCCACTTCCATTTTTTAGGGATATATTGTTGTAATTTATCAGCACTTTTTCAGAGCGATAAATCTGCATCCCTTGGTAGCGCGTATCCGAAGTCATATTCATATTGTTTGACCGTATCGTCGTCTGGTTTGATGAGCTTACTTCAATCCCACCTCCGTCAGTTGTCAAAATATTTCCTGAAAAGTTGTTGTTTTCTATCGTAGTGTTCACGGCAGTGGATATCCTTATTCCTTTTCCTTTTTCAACATTGAATGTATTGTTCGCTATCACGGTGTTGTTTGAAGAAGCTAACTCTATCGACGGCCCGAGATCATAATTTTTGAATACTGATTTTTGGATATTCGTTTGTTGCGAATTGGAAAACCGTATTCCTCCGAGCGATGATTTCGTTTCAAATAATGAAGAGTCTATCGTTGTATTTGAAGATTGTATATATATCGCTGCTGACGACGACGCGCCCGCCGGGGTTTCAAAGTATGTGATTGAACTGTTTTTTATAACTATTTTTGAATTGCGCACATCTATAACACCCGTAAGTGTTGTTGTTCCAGTAAAGTTTTGTATGGTAACATTTCTTGATTGTTCTATTAAAATTCCATAATAATAATCCGGTTCTGATGTTACATTTGTGAGGAGTACATTTTCAGAGTTTAGAATTGTCAGCCCGGCATTCTTTAATTGTATATTGTTTAGTTTTGCTTCCGGGACATTTGCGAGTATTATTTGTCCTGCTGACGGTATATCTTTTAGATTTGCCTGCGCTCCCTGCATATAATATATCGGGATGCCAAATCTTGTGTTTGTTGTATCTATTGATTGTATATACTGGTCGTTATTTTTTGTTGATACGGTTCCTAATAATATGGGGGGCGATTTGTGCGTATCAAGTTTGTTGTCTTTAAATGCCGAACCCGTAGATGACAAGAAATATATTGCCGGGCTGTACCTATCATGACTCGTTATACTGTTTCCTCCAACACTCGTGAAGTTTGCATTATTAAATTTTATTCCGTACGATGAATGATTTTGTAAGAATATATTGTTATTTGAGGCATTTACAAAAATGCTGTCTTGTATGTATAATCCGACGGTTGAACTGTTTGAACTGTTAATATTATTAAAAAGTATCATGCTTTTGTTTGATTGATAGAGCGATATCCCGGTGCTTCCAGAATCTTTTAGAAATATAGTATTATTGACGACAAAAGTATTATTTCCTCCATTTGATACTGATATCGCGGTTCTGCCGCCTGCATCTTGCACCGTAATGATATTTGAAAGTATCAGAATGCTTGACTTTTCGGGTTGTGATGATATTCCCCTGATCGTATTTTTATTGAATGTTATGCTGTTGTTTATTATTGTTGTATTGGAATTGTATATTGATATTCCATTGTAAAATCCTGTAATGTTCCAAAAATTTTTTATCGTAATATTATTTTTATTCTGTACAGAAAATCCATTTCCATTGGCGGCAGTATTACTCATTATTTTCCTGTTGCCGTCAATGAATACATTATTTGCTTGAATATCAATGCATGTTCCGCCGGCCTCCAAATCCTGTATAACCGTATACTCTCCTGATGCAGTTATTGTTCCGCAGGAATCAATGTTGAAGGTCTCTCCATTGTACGTTTTGGAATTGCTGTTTGTTATCGCTCCTCCATAAATATTTTTTATCGGCGGATATTTCAGCAGTACTGCTCCTCCTGCGATTATAATTATTATTAAAAATATTACTGTTATTACTGCCGCCGGCCTCCTGCCCGGCCGGAAATTCGTTTTTCCTTCTTTTTTTCTTCTTCTCATTTTTTCCACAGTTTTGCTTTTTTCAGCGATTTCATTATTTCTTCTTTTTTGTATTTTTTCTTTACTATTACTATTTTCGGCTCCATTTCTTCTTTCTTTTTTAGAGCCGGCTGAAAGTAAGGCCTGAATTTTTTTATTGAGAATAATATTTTTGGTCTTGGTGAATAATTTTTGTCATATTCCTGCTCAGAAATTTTTCGCTTGGGCGCGAACATTGATTCAGGTATTATTGTTATCAGCATTATTGTCATCATCCCTAAGCTTGAAGCGTATAACAGCAAATTTATGCTTCCGCACTGCACGTATTGTACAACTGCGAGCACTACCACTAATAATTCTATCACCGCTCCTTTTATCACCGTGCGCATTGTATTTTTTTTCAGCATTGTTTTTATCAGTGATGTCAAAGTCAGCACCAGCAATACTGACAAAAGCAGGTACAGCACTGCAGGAATTATTATCGTGCACGCCGCGCTTTCCCTTTTTATTACCGCGCAATCTTTTGGGCATGTTGATTCATCCTCTCCAACTCCGCAGTATTCGTTGCCGCACGCGCAATTTGCAGGGTCATAAGCTTCTTCAGGGAGGATTGGCTCGCCTATTATTGTGTATGTAGTGTCCGGACTGCACTTGTTTATTGTTAATGCATAATAATTTGTAAATCCTGCTATTGTTTCTTCGCTTCTTTGCTCGGAGCGGTACTCATTTATGCTTCTCATTATCAATCTCGCTATCAGCGGATTGTCGTTTAGTTCCGTGTGGGTGAGTTTTATTTCGTAATAATCCTTGCACATATTGTTTATCGGCTCTCCTCCTATTGTTTGCGCGCTTGTTGTTGTTACGACTCCGTCGTTCTCTCCTTTTATTTCTTTGAATAGCGCGTTCGTGAAACTGTAAGGAGCAGTTCCTACTATCACTTCGTATTTTACTCCTTTGGCTCTGGGTATTGTTTTTCCGGTCGTTAACTGGCTTAATGTTTTATCGCTTAATGCAAACTTCTCTCCTTTTAACTCGCTTGCCAGCAATGCAATGTCTAATTTTTTGTATATTTCTGCCGCGGGGCTTCCCTTGTTCGGGGCCGCCATAAGTATTGCCTTTCTTATTTTCTGCATTACTTTATATTTTGATGAATCCTTGTTTCTCTGGACTTCCATGAAGTGCAGTGCTTCCTGCGCCAGTAATCCTCCGTAGCTGTGGGATATTATGTACACGTTTTTGTACTTTTTATTGTCTATCTCGTCTAATGTTCCTGCAAGCTTTTTCCCTAATTGTTCTAACGGCTCATTGTAATCGTAATACACTGTTATGATATCCCATGGCTGTTTTAGCAGTGCAAACTCTGTAGCTATTGATTTGAACGTATCTTTGTGGCCGAATATTCCCGGAACCAGTATTACCGCATCTTCAGAGTTAGGGGTTTCATAAATTATGGAATATGCTGATAATTGCTCTCCGGACTTGTATTGTGCATCGTCGGGAGATTTTGCAAATTCTTTGACTCCTAATAATTTTTCCAGTTGTTCTGCCGTCAGCTCTAATATTTTTTTCTCGCCGCACGACAATTCTCCGCTGTCTGTTGCGTACTCTATCGTGCATATCCCTTCTATGCAGGAGTATAACCTTATATCTTTGTATGTGTCTGGTATGGCTGTTGTGAACTTTACTGTTTCTCCGTTGCAGTTTATTTTGAATGATTCTTTTATCTTCTCATAACCTCCGGGAATTCTTGACTGTAGTTTTGTTGGAAGCAGTGTTATGGAATCGCTCGTTGTTCTTTTTGTAACGTCCGCGCATGTTACAGGATTGCTTTTTTCATCAATTCCTGATAAAACTTTTGTTCCGGTGGTTAATATTGTTGGAACGATTACTGCCGGCAATTCTTTTACCGGCGCCGTGATAGTTTCATTCTTTAGTGTTTCATTATTTCTGGTAGTGCTGCTCTGATTTGTTTGTGTAGTTCCTCCGCCTGACACTTCCTGAGCTTTTTCTTGTTCTTTTTCCAAATCTATGCTTATAATAGTGCTGTTTGTCTCTTTTACGTTTATTGACGTGCTTGACGTTTTATATCCTGTTTTTGTTCCGGTTATTGTATGGGGAGTTTTATAGCTTATCGTTGTCCTGTTAGCTGTTGCTTCTGTTAAAAACAACAATACTCCTTCACTGCCTGTCGTTCCGTCAGATTCCTTTGCTCCGAGGACATTGGTGGCGGTCACGTACACTCCTTCTAAATTGTTTCCCGCGCTCGTCGTTTTTGCCAGTACATTCCACTGTATTGTTATTTTTCCATTGCCTCCCTGCACGAATGGCAGTGCCGCCTTGTTGAACGTGACATTTTTTAGGATTGCAGTCGCATTTTCCGTAAGCACTGAATATTCTGTTTCTGAGGATATAACATCATTAATCATTTGTATATTTTCCCCGGATTGCAGGAATATTCCCGCGCTGTGCTCCCCGCTGGTCGCAATCCTGTTGTTATTGCTTAAAGAGTTTGATGAATTAATGAATTGCACTGCATACGACACGCTCCCTCTTGTTGATAATGCATTGCCATTTATTTGCGCCCATTCAGAATTTTGTATTGTCAGGGGCGTTGATGTATTTCCCAACATTGTTATAATAGTGTTTGAAATTGTTGAATTGTTGGAATCTGCTATCAGGATTCCTTGGGAATTTTCAAAACTATTGTTGATTGTTGCGCTTGTTATTTTGGATTTTTCGCTGTTTTTCAGATTTATTCCTGTTGCATAATTGTTTATTTTTATGTTTGTTATGGTTATGTTGTCGTACCCTTCATTGTTGTCTATTCCAATGCCCGCCCCATAGCCGCTTATTGAGTATCCTGCCCCGTCAATTATTATGTTGTGGGCGCCTATTGTCAGGCACGTTCCGTTGCTCAGCAGGTTGTTTGTTAATGTCGTAGAATTTGTTATCCTGCCGCACCTCGCACTTGTTATCGTGGGCATTTGTTCTTGTTGGAGTATTGTGAACGTTCTTGATTCTGACGTTTCCATATTGTTTGCCTTGTCGAAAGCCGCAACGTACCACGTGTGAATTCCAGTGTTCAAATTTGCAGAAAAGTTGTAATCGCCTGAAGGCCCGCTCTTTGTTCCTTTTAGTGTTCCATCAACGTACAACACTGCCTCTTTGAGATTATTATCCTCCGCATACAGAACAAAGTTCACTTCCCTGTTCGTAGTGTTTGAATTTTGCAGCGGGGCTATTAGCGCTATGCTTGGTTTTTGCGTGTCCATAACTATATTTTGCACTGTTGCGTTATTCTCATTGCCTGCAACATCTGTAAATTTGACTTTTATGCCATAATTTCCGTCGATTAATTGCATCTGCGCCGTTGCCGTCGATCCTGTTGCGGTTGCCGTGATGCTCATACTTTTCCAGTCGCTGGTTGCAGTTCCTTCAGTTCTGTATTCTGCTTTTTGTAATTGTTCATTGCTTGTTGCTGTTATGCTTTGCTGTGATTTGTAATAACCGCTCGCTGGTGTTGTTATGCTTGCTTGCGGCGGCGTATCATCTATTATTATCTGCACCTCATCAGTTTTGATATTTCCTAAAGTATCGTTCGCAATTATGTTCACGTTGCAGATGTTTCCGGTGCACCCGACGCTTTCTGGGGTTGTAATAATTTCGTACACTCCCGGTGATTTCTCGATGAATGGTTGTGCGATTGTTGCTTTCGCAATAATCTTGTCAACACTTGTCGCTGAATCTTTTGCCGTTGCAGTTATTGACATTTGACTTCTGGATTTTTGCGCAGTTGCTGGACTTTTGCCCGTTATCGTCAGTTCCGGGGGTGTTGAATCTATTAATACTGTTTTCTGCACGCTTGTTGCCTTGTTTCCTGCCTTGTCTGTTATCGTCGAGTTATAAGAATACACCCCGTCACTTCTCGACATCTGGCCATTGCATGACATTCCCTGAATGGTCAGCCGGGCGTTGGTCCCGTTGATATTAATTTCGCACAATTCAGGGTTGGTTTCGTTGAATTTTGCAATAAATTTTACCGTGGTGCTTTTTTGTTGTGATTGTGGCTCCAAAAATATGATATCTTTTGGTGGTTTTGAATCTATATTTATTATCGCATAACTGTTTGTGTTTGAATTTTTCATGTTGTCAGTTGCATTAATTCTTATCATGAATTCTCCTGATAATTCTGTTATGTCCAAGACTGCACTCCAATCTCCCGAAACACTCCTCGTCAGCTGGGCCCAATCGCTTTTTATCAATCCTTTCTCATGCCTGAACTGCACGCTTTCCACAATTCCGTCGTCAGTGGCGTTGACTATTATGGGCACATTTTCCTTATTCCAAGAATTCGCTTTGGGGCTTTTTATTGTAACTGTTGGAGCAGTAATGTCGGTATTCACCGTGAAAGTTGTCGGCTGCGTCGTTGTAGTTCTTCTGAATATATCTGTTGCTGTAACGTACCACTCGTGTTGCCCGTCAGATATTCCTGTTTGAGTGTACGAATATTCATCACTTCCGTCGCCGATAATTGTTTTTATTGGCGTGCCGTCAACATAAATTGTTATATTGTTCAAATTTCCTTCGTTGGGAGTGGCTATGTCGTAGCGGGCAGAGTTCGTTGTTATTAATGCTCCGTTAGTCGGGTTTTGCAGCGTGACTGCAGGAGCGGTAGTATCTATTGTTACGAATCTCTGCCCGCTTACGCCAGTAAAGCCAACTTTATCAGTTAGTGTTACAAAATAAGAGTGATTCCCGTCAGCAATTCCTGTAATGGTTGCATTGCAATTATTGCCTTTGACAGCCATTGGATAATTAGTTTCAGATCCTGCACTGTTTTTTATCGTCAAAACGCAATTGTCAGGGTTCGCCTCGACAAAAGAGACATTTGCAGTAAAGGTCCCTTGAGGAATTACTGAATTGTTTTTGGGGGTTTGAGCCGCGAAATTTATGCTTGATGGATTTGTTTTATCAATTATGACGTCGCCTACCGTTGAGCGCTGTATGTTATTGGCGTAATCTCTCGCTATTATCGTAAACGTATAGTTGCCGTCGCCAAAAATGATTGACGGGTCTGATGTCCATTGATCATTATTTCTTTGTAGGGGTATACCAACTGTTTCAACCCCGTTAAGAGTGTATGAATAATTTGCCTCTGCAATGTTTGCTTCGGTTATTGTCGCATTTATTATTATTGACTTATAATATCCTTTGGTTGGAGAGTTTATTTTGATATTTGGAAGTGTTGCATCAACATGAAGATATCCTAAATCTTTCTTTCCAATATTTTCTGCTTCGTCAATGGCTGTGATGTAATGACTATAACTTCCATCCGGGGGCAGTGATTGAAGATTTGCAGTCCAATATCCGGAGGCGTCTTTTGAGAGTGAAACATTTCTAATAATAGCGTTGGGAGGGGAGACATCTCTTATCACATAATTAGACGCTAATATTGCGCTGTATTGATCCTCTATGTCTGTTTTTATTTGGAATGCTGAATTGTACCAAGAGTTGGCCTTGGGTGATGAGGGGAATATTATTGGAGCAGTGTTATCTATCGTGAAAGTTATTGGGTTGCTTGTTACAGTATTACCCACAGTGTCATTCGCTTTTATTACAATATTGCAATTTCCTTGATTTGTGCATCCTAACTCGTATAATGTGCTTTCTAGTGTATATGTTCCTCCGGATGCAGAAGTCATTTTTTTTGCTAGTGCTAGTATTGTATCTTTTCCTATTAGCACCGTATCAATGTTTTGATCCGTTACAGTCGCACTAAAACGTATAATCTTGTTATTTCTTACCGGTTTTGTATTTCCTGCCAGTCCGAGACTGATGACTGGCGCGGAAGTATCAATAGTTATTTTTCTCGTCTCACTGGTGGCGGAATTTCCTGCTTTGTCAGTGATTGTAATGTTATAATAATGCGTTCCGTCCCCCATATTTACCGAGAATAAACATTGCGATAATGGATTTGTACTGTCTACGAATACTTGGGATAAATCTTTAGTATTGATTATTTGTCCATTAATCATGAATGCGCAATTCCAAGGGTTTAATTCCTTAATTAACAATGACGTATATAATATTTTTTCATTTGTAACAGCATTGTTTGCAGGTGCATTAAAAGAATTTATGGCTGGGATAGTGTTGTCTACATTTACATTTGTACGGGCACTGTAATAGTCACCAGCATTATTCAATGTATCGTTTGCTATAAAAGAAAGAGTGTATTGCCCATCTTGAATTGTTGTGGAATCAAATGTTTCCGTCCAGACATCGCCGGATTTTTTTAATATTATTTGTTTTAATACTTCATTACTGTTTGGAACACTTATGTTCACCCATGCTTTTGAAACCCCCGAAGCGTCTGTTATTATCGCGCTTATAGGGATAACTCTAGAATAGTATTTTTCACTAATTGGTGATTGTATGATTACATCAGGAGATTTCGCATCAAGAGTAAACATTCTAATTTCTGATGTGACAACATTTTCCGCGGCATCTCGATGTTCAACATACCAGTTGTGCAATCCGTCTGGAATGCCCGCCATGGCATACGGGAAATATATTGTTCCATTAGGAGTATTAGTGAGAGTGTATTTAGTAATGCCATCGATGATTAGATTTGTACGAGTGTTTAATTCGTGTAGTGGACTGTCATCATTGATGCTATAATTGAAGTATATTATTCGTCCTACGATTGCATCTGCATCCGGCTTGTTGAGAGTTATTGTTCCGGGCTTGTCAGGTATGAGTGATATATTCACTACCATGTTCGGATTATCAATATTTATTTTTGTTATATTATCAAAGAATTTGTATTGTTTTGTTGCATTGAAAGTGTATGGTGAATAATACGTTTTTCCAGTGCTGTCCTGAGTGAATTCTCTAAGTAATATGGCTTCAGTGTGTCCTGTTTTGTCAGTAGCACGACCACCCCACGAATTTTTGTTTACATCATAAGCATAGACGTACGCATTTTGTACAGGTTCTGAACCGTTTAGAACTCTTGCTTTTGCAAGCCAATAAACGTGAACAAAACCACTACCAGTAACTGACCAAACATTATTTTTATCGAATGCAGTATTGTAAAGATAAACACTCCCCGAATTAGTATTAATATTTGGCGATAGTTGTGAGTATAATGAATCATTAAACAAGTATACTGCATTGATGGCATCAGATAATTCCATGGCACTTGAAAAATAATTTGAGGTTTGTATAGTATCATTCACTGAGGTGATACTCCCAGAACCAGAATCCCATCTTTGTAGTGAAGATAACAGTATCCCCGGAGAGTTCTGTCCCGCAGTTGTCAGAATGTTTCCTTTCATCACTATCATTGGTGTTCCGTTGAAAATTATTGCGGGAGAATTTGTGCTTGCAGTGGATACAGAATTATTGAATATGTTGACAGTGGAAAGCTGAGAGACCCCGCCTATTTTGTATACCTCAATAATGCTTTGTTCTATTATTATCCCGCCACTGTCCCCGCCCACGCCATCCATGAATATATTGTTTTGTTGTATCGTGTTCGCGCTTGGTTTTATTTGTGATAACTTTATTCCTGCTTTCGTCGAAGAACTCATGTTATTATTTGAAATGTTTGTATTGCTCGATTCTGAAATGTCTATTCCGATTGCATCAAAATTTGTTATTGAACCCATTGCAGGGCTTATTGTATTATTGTAGATTTGTGTATTGTTCACGTTCACCATTGATATTCCTTTTGCGAATTTGAATATTCCTGAGCACTCTGTTCCTCGACTGCACCCGTTGAAATTTTTTATGACCGCATTATTTCCATAAACATAGTTTGATATCATGCTTCCTGACCCGTCGCCAATTATTGAGTACCCGTTTCCATCAATTGTTACATTATTCGCACTTATTACAAAACAATTCCCCGTCGCCTGAACATTGTTTCTTAGCGTTATATTTCCATAGAGATTTCCGCACGTCGTTACTGTGGTGACGCCAAAATTTTTTGTTGGAGTTCTAACAACATTTCCTCTGGAATCGTTTATTGCCGCATACCAGTTGTATTGCCCTTCCGGGAATCTATTTGCTAATTGGTACTTAGTATTGTCAGATGTTGACATCTCAAATGGAAGGCCGTTGACGTATCCAGTTGCGGTTACGCTTCCGGGTAATATTGGGTTGGCAATTTCTGCGGTGAGGACTGTAAGCTCTTCAGTTCTCGGAGGGTCTGAATATTGTGTTCCTGTTTCTGTTAATATTATGTCTGGTGACAGCACTCCATTTTGGTAGAACGTGTTTGCGTAGAATGTGTTCTTATTAATGTTGGGAGAAGAGGAAATGTCGAATGGTTTTCCTGTTCCGAACGTATTTATTATATTTTCAGCGAATGAATTGTTGATTGATATAAACTCCAGGGTGATGGAATTTTGATCTGGTTTAAGTGTTGTTACATTATTGCGTGCGAATATACTGTTTTTAAGGTTTGAAAAATACAACGTCCTGTTCATGGAGGAGATATTATTTTGATAAAATGATGAGTCATACACACCATTACCAAACACACCACCGTATATGCCGACCGAATCACCATAAAACGTATTATTTTTTGCAGATATGTTTTTAGCGTCTAGTATCTTTACTGCATAATAAAATGGCGCGCTTAAATCACTATTTGAAATTGTGGTATCATTAGTACGTATTATCGAAAGTGCTTCTCCACTTGAAGGAGTTTTCAGTTTCACATTGCTTATCGTTATTTTTTTAGTATCTCCCAGAATTATTCCAATATGATTATTTTCCATCACAACATTTTGTACGTTCGCTCCCTCTCCGCTGGAATTTATTCTTATTCCTGACAGTCCATAGCTTTCTGTTGCGCTGTTTATTTTGTATCCTTTGCCGTCCAATTGTATATTTTTGGCGCTTATTTTTATGCAGTCAGAACCACTAACAGTATTGACTATGTCATTTTGCAGCTCGTACATCCCCCCTTCAACATTTAGAACTCCGCACGCGGTTACTGGTAGCACGGTTGTTACAGCGCGCCCGTACAACGTATTCTTGTTTTGTATGAGCACAACGAGCGCTACTGCCAGCGTGATTACAAATATTGCGATAAGTATTTTTCTTTTTTTGTGGATTCCTCCACTGCCTACTAACTTCTCTCTTCCGGTACGTTTCACGCTGCAAAACCCTTTTTTGTTGGAAGCGCCGATGCTTGCGCCTCATCGAAGTTTCTTCTTGTTTTCTTTATAAATGTTTGGTTTGTTTCTCGTCTATTACTGTCTTTCGTTTTGCAGTTTTTCTTTTAACGCCTGTCTTGTGAATTTTTTGCATTTGTAGCAGTATATTATCAGCATTCCGTTGCGCGTTCTTATTCTCGCATTAGTTCCCGTTTTTATGTGCGTGTTGCAGTGCTTGCAATACCTTCTTTTAAGCTCTCTTGGCAGTCTTATGTTTGCTTTTTGAGCCATTTTTTGCGCTTTTAGCACCAGTGAGTCGGCTTTTTCCTGCGGTGCGTGTTGCGCTTTGCTGAACAGTTTTGATATGGTTTCAACCGCTTCTTTCTTTCGCGCGTATTTTTCTAATCGGCGTTGCTTGACGCTCATGAGTTCTCCACAATTTTTAAAAACTCTTCTCTCTTCATTCCACATTGTCTTATTATTTCGAGAAGTGTTCCACGGTCTATTTCTTTATGTAATGGAACAACGGTTGTTATTTTACCACTTTCATTTTCCTTCATCATAAAAATATGGCTCCCCCTCTGACGAATAGTTTGAAATCCTATCTTTGAAAGAATTTTTATTACCTTTTTACCCGACAATCTCGGAAGCTTGTCCAAGAGAAGTCACCTCTATGCTTGTGACAAAAGCATCTTCATCACTTACACCTTCTGGAACGCCCATAACCTCAACGTGTAACTCTACTGCTTCTCTTAAGTTTTTAAGCGCTTCCTCAATTGTTTTTCCTTGGCTGACAACGTCAACTTCCGGACACAGGGCAACATATTGTTTTTCTCCTTTTTTTATTATTGCGGTAAACTTCATACATCCACAAACGCGCCACCATTATATATAAGTATCGGAATTTTTTCTGCGTGCTCGCCAATACTTCCATCTTGAGTTGCAAGAATTGCAGGTCTTCAATCAATGTGAAGCCCTGCAGAACTATGCGGCAATCCATAATATGACTACAAAAAAAGCGTGCTCTAACCGCGTAATGACTCAGTATCTGGAAGAATTTAAAATCAAAACAATAATTCTTTTATTGCGTATATTACAAATCCTATGAATCCTATTAACAGTATTCCCGCTCCTGATATTTTTACTATTGTTGTGTATTCTTTCTGGTCTGGCTTTCTTGTTACTGAGAGCACTCTTTTGCATTCTTTGTAGAAGTGCGCCAGTTTTTGTTTCCACGTTAAATCTTGAGGTTGCTCGAACATAGCGTGAGAGTAAAGTATTTGATTTATAAAACTATTTTTTTGCTGGTGCTGTCAACTTAAGTGAGAAAGTTCATTACCGGCCTTATCTGCCTCCGGGCGCGGAACAAAATGAAGAATGATTTTTTTGCCCACGACAATCCTTTGTTCGTGGGCAAAAAAATTGATTAAATCGCGCCCGAAGATAAGAGGAGAACGGAGTAAGAGAAAAACTCGCTGCTTGTTCCGAAGACAATCAACTTAACATTGCCTTTTTTGCTCGGTCAACTCTTTGCTGGAACGAGATACATTTGCATTAGCCCGTACACTGGTGATGCCGTCCAGAGTATTGGTTCTGAACTTTTCGCAAGATCTTCTATTCTGGTTCTTGTCGCAGTATTTGCTGGTGATGCAATTATTATCCTGAATCTTTCCCTGTGAAATCCAACTTCTGTCGTCTTAACATCTCCTTGTTTTGCCAGATTGTCTATTGCAGATTTTGCCACTTCCTCTGCATTTTCCCAACTGCTTGTTATTACAAAACTTGCATCAAACGGCTGAGAACCCTCCGGGAGCATTGATGCCATTGTTTCCACCAAAACGTAAAGGTTTTTTATTCCCGGAACATTTTGCGGCTGTAAACATTTTTGCAGCGAGACTGATTTGTATTTTCCTGTGTCCCAAGCAACTCCGAGCCCTCCAGCGCTAATCTTATACTCGTCACCGATCGTTACGCTCAAAACCCTTTCAATCATTTTCCGCCTCTCATAATTTTTTCCTCATCGTTTTATCACTCTTTGCGTTCCTCTCCATGCGTAGAATTGGAATGCGAATGCGTATTTTGTATCGTTTACTCTTAATCCTCTGGCTCTTGCCGCGCTTTCAGCTTCAAATCTCGTCGCGGTTCCTACTGCTTTAATGTCTAGGATGTCTCGTTCTTGAGGAGATTTCTTTCCCGTGCTCAGCCATTCTTTTATTAATTCTTCGAATGCTTCTTTGACGTGTGTTGACAGTGTCGGCGTTTCTACCACCAGCAGATCTCCTACTTTTCTGAAATTTATTTCTCTGCAGTGGGTTGCTTCTATGCCATGTATCGTGTCGTAACATAATTGTCTTCCCAGCAATTCGTAATTTCCAACGCGTAAATTTTCTTCAAGCATCATTTTTAGTCAACGAACTCTATTCCCAAGTCCTCCTCTATGTTTTTCTTTTTCTCGCCGGTTATAGTTCTTCCTTTTCCATATATTTGTGCTGATTTTACTCCTGTAACTATCAGCACTACTCTTAGCAGGTCTCCTAAATCTTCGTATATTTGCGCTCCCCATATTATTCTTGCGTCCGGCGATAATCTGGAGCTTATTGATTCCACCACTTTTTTTGCTTCTGACAGCGTCAATGTTTTGCTTCCCGCGATGTTTATCAGCGCTCCTCCGGCTCCTGTTATGTCAACATTTAGTAATGGGTTGTTTATCGCTTTTTCCACCGCCTCAAGAGACCTGTTCTCGCTGTCGCTTTCTCCAACTCCTATCAGTGATACTCCTCCGTCGCGCATTACTGCTCTTATGTCTGCAAAGTCAAGGTTTACCAGTCCTGTTCTTGTTACCAGTTCTGCTATTCCTTTGACTGAATTTGTTAATATTTCATCAGCTACTTTGAATGCTGTATGTATTGGCAGGTCTGGAGTTAATTCCAGGAGTTTGTCATTAGGTATAACTATTAATGTATCAACATTCTTCTCTAATTTTTGCAGTCCTTGAACTGCATTTTCGTACCTTCTGTTGCCTTCCATTGTGAAAGGCATTGTTACCACTGCTACTGTCAGCGCTCCTTGTTTTTTTGATAGTTCTGCTATGAACGGAGCGCTTCCCGTGCCTGTTCCTCCTCCTAGACCGCAGGTTATGAATACCATGTCTGAGTTTTGCAGCGCTTGTTTTATTTCGTGTTCTGTTTCTTTAGCGGCTAATTCTCCAACTCTCGGATCTGATCCTGCTCCTAATCCTTTTGTTGTTTCCCTGCCTATCAGTATTTTTTTGTCTGCGTTCGTGTATAATAAGTCTTGAGCGTCCGTGTTTATTGCTACGCTTTCCGCTCCGAAAACTCCTACCTCTGTAATTCTGTTAATCGTGTTGTTGCCGCCGCCGCCGCACCCTATAACTTTTATTGTTGTTCTTTGCCTTGATAATAATTCTTCTAATTCCTTGTCCGCCTCGTTGACGTTCCTTATGCTTACCACTTTTGGTGATTGTTGCAATGAGCTCATTTTTGGCTGCTGAGCGGTAGTTATTGTTTGCTTCCAGTCTTGTTGTAAAGCCCCCTCCATTTTTTACCTCACCTTTTTTACTCCTCTGAATTGCGGAGCGTAAATCTCTATATAAAGATTATTGTGAAGTAATAGACATCTTTTTTCTTTTAAGTATTTTGGGCGCCGTCGATTTGGGCATCTTTGGAGCTCGTTGCATTACTATTCTCTGTCCTCCTTTCTTTTTCTGAATCTTTCTCAACATTTATGCTTACACTTTTTCCCGTCAGCTCTTTAATTTCGCTTTTCACGAATTCTTCCCCTTCTTTGCCTAAATCTTTTTTGGTTTTTATTGTTATTGAATCGCCTTCCAGCTGTGTTTTCGCTTCCATTCCTATTATTGACAGGAATGCTTCTGTTTTTTCTTTATTGTCTGTTATAATTTTTTTTACGTCAACCTCGTAAACTACGTCTTTTCCCGAGTATGGGTGGTTGAAATCTATTAGTGTTCTTCCCCCGCTTACCGTTCTTATGACTCCTATCGCTCCATCAACATTGACTTGCAGTCCCGGTCTTGGTCTTATGTTTTGTTTCGTGAACTGTCCTGTTGGCACAAGTTGTCTCAATTTTGAGTCTGGCACTCCGAACGCGTTTTTTGCTTCCAGAACTATTTTGTGTTTTCCTAATTCTTTTCCTATCAGCGACTCTTCCAGTCCTTTAAGGAATGTTTCTTTTCCCAGAATGCATATTTTTGTTCCGTACTTCATTTCCGGGTTCCAGATATTTTCTTTTTTTGCTAACTCTTCGTCGGTAGTGTCGAATAATTCTCCTGTTTTGAATCTTCCGGTGTACGAAAATTCTATAACGTCATTTTTCTGCAATGCCATAATATTGGGATTTTCGATATGTTTAAAAACCCTGCTGTTTCCTTCGGTGGATTATGAGTGATTCCGCTCAGACTAGTTCTCATATATTTGCTTTGAGGACGGCTGCGAACAGGGAGGATCAGGTTGTAGATTTTCTTAGTTCTCACGTCAGAAAAAAGAGGCTTGACGTTTTCTCGATTGTCAGGCCTCATGGCATGAGAGGATATATTTTTGTTGAAGCTTCTGACAGGCAGAGCGCTGAAGCCGCGGCTACCGGTGTTCCTTATGCCCGGGGAATTCTCCCTAATGAGGTTGAATACCGCGAGATTGAGCACATGCTCGAGCAGGCCAAGATGGAAGTTAACATTCAGAAGAATGATATTGTCGAGATAATTGCTGGCCCTTTCAAAAGGTCCAGTGCTAAGATTACTCGTGTTGATAAAACTAAAGAGGAAGTTGTTGTGGAATTGTTGGACGCGGCGGTTCCTATACCTATCACTGTCAAAATGGACGCTGTTAAAGTTATACGCCGTGATGAGGCATCCACCAGCGATAACGAGAAATCATAAAAATCCTCTGAGAGTGTCAAGAACTGTAACGAACTTTTTCACCCAAGCCGACATTGCCCATTTTCGTTACATTTTTAAACATCTTCTTTTTCCGGTTTTGTATGACTCAGAGTGTTGAAGCGATGGTTGAGGGTGGCAAGGCTACTGCTGCGCCTCCTCTGGGCCCGGCTCTTGGCCCTTTGGGCATTAATATTGGTCAGGTCATTTCTGAAATTAATAAAAAAACTGCTGATTTCAAGGGCATGCAGGTTCCTATTAAGATTGTTGTTGCTGATGATAAGTCTTTCACCGTGAGCGTTGGTACTCCTCCCGCCTCGGCTCTTATTAAGAAGGAGGCCGGTGTTGAGAAGGGTTCTGGTAATCCTTTGGCTGACAAGATTGCTGATATTCGTATAGAGCAGGTTATCAAGGTTGCCAAGATGAAGAGTGATGATCTTCTCGGCAAGGATTTGTTTTCTAAGATTAAAGAGATTATGGGTACTTGTGACAGTATGGGCGTTCTTGTTGAGGGCTTGCAGGCCCGGGAAGCTATTGCTAAGGTTAATGCAGGTGAGTGGAAGCAGAAGATTCTTTCTGGCAAGACCGAGTTGTCTGCTGAAGAGCTTAAGAAGCTGGAAGAGGAGAAGAAGTTGTTGCATGCAGAGATGGAGAAGAGAAAGGCCCAATTCTTGGCTACTGCTAAACAGGTTGTTGAGAGCATGGTCGGAAAGCCTCGAGGCCAGATAAAGGCGAGGTTGTTGGAGCTTAAAGTTCCTATGTCTATTATCGAGGAAGTCTTGCCTGCTGAAGCTGCTGCTGCAACATCTCCGGGGACTGCTGGTGGTAAGGCTCCTGCAGCTGGTGCTTCCGCGAAGCCTGCCGCTAAGAAGTAATCCGTGCGGTTGAGAATTGTTTTATTAAAAACGAGCGAGTTTAACACCCCGGACTTTAGTCCGCTCGTTTTTAATTCCAAAAACCCGCGATCAGGCGAGGAGCGTAATATCATGGTTTAGCCCGTGGATAGCTCCGAGCAGCGGGTTTTTGTTATTTCTTTTTCACGCTTTTTTTTAAGCTGCTTGCGTCATTTTTTGGCTTGCCTGTT